>JACREG010000188.1 GCA_016218375.1 Gammaproteobacteria bacterium | reverse complement strand
TAACCAGTTCCATAATAATCAGAATCGAAGCGCGCCCCGCCACCAATTGTGTGACGGCCCATTGCGTCGCCACGGTGGCGAACAAGATCCAGACCACGCCATACAACACGACCCATACCCAATCGCCCAACGCGACATCCGGCCACGGCTGCACGCGCAATAACACCAACAGTATGGCGAGACCAAAACAGCCACTCAACATGGCCGCGACCTTGTACGTTACCGGCAAGGTTTGACGGGCGCGGAACAGCAGATTGTTTCCGGCATAGGCCATGCCGCAACTCAGCGCCAGCAAATCCGGCCAGGCGATCTCGCCCGTCAACGCCCGAAAACCGCCGAGGATCGACACGGCACCGCCCAACGCCAACGCCACGGCAAGGCCGCGCGCGGCATCGATACGCTCGCCCAGAAACAATCGCCCGCCGAGCACGCCCCACACCGGCAACAGATAGAACAGCACCATCACTCGCACCACCTCACCATAGATCATCGCGCTGGTGAAGGCGAGGTTGGCGTAGCCGCCGAGCACGGCGATGGCCCATAGAAAGCGTCCTTCACTCGCCCATTGGCGGCGCCGTACGATCAGCCACGGCAGCAACACCAAACTGATTGCGCCAAACGCCACCAACGTCAGCGGTATACCCTCGATGCCGAGCGCATTGAGCTGTTTGAGCGGCCACCATGTCAGACCCCACAATACCGAAGAACCCAACAACACCGGCACCGGTAACATCGGGTTCATACTGTATCCGCCGCACGATATCGACGCCGCCGCGCGGACACACGCACGCTTATCGCACAGCGCTCAGAATGCATGGAAGCGCGCACCTTGTTCCACCTGTCGCCAGATGCGTCGGACGCCGCCATCCGGCGACTGCTGTTCGAAGATGTGCGTCTGCTGGGTTTGTACCAACGCGCCGTGCACATCGAACAGACACTGGCCTTCATGCGCCGGCAGAGTCGAATGCAGAATTTCCCAGGGGCGTGGTCCGTGGCGTCGACCCAACGAAATCTCGCAGGCGAACAACTGCTCGCGTAGGTCATTCGCAAGTTCGTCTTGCACCGCCAAGTCGGCGAGTCCTTGGCCTGCCGGCAAAGCCGCCAGGCGATCCAGTGCGAACATGAAGTCATCGCCGACCATCACCAACACCCCGGCGCGGCGGCGCGGTATGCCGTCGTGCGGATATTCCGCCTGCAATGAAAACGCGGCGCGGTCGGAACTCGCCGCGCCGATGCGTTCCCAGACTTCGCGGTAATCGGCATGCACGCCCTCCTCGATCATTTCATCGAGACCCGTGAAACGTATGCGCCCCACATCCGCCACAGCCGTGGGCGGCTGAAAATCCAACCAGCGTCGCCATGTCAGAATCGATCCTTCGATTTCCAGCGCGCCGGCGAAACCCTGTTGCAATGCCACACCCCCCGCCGTGTTGCGCTCCACGGGCAGGCGAATGTCCGCATACAGCGAACCGCTTTGCAGCCAGTACACCTGCGTACGCGTATCGATGCCCCGGGCATCCTCCAACAGACGCCGTTGCCAGAGCCCTATGTAGCATTCCGGCACCGCACCGATGTAGTCGCTTTCTTCAAATAGAGTCATTCAATGCGCCGTCATAAAGGACCTCTCGGCCATACCGATCCGGGGGTGGAATCGTTGTGTCGTCCGGATCGGTATGGCACCGCGGCGAAATACGCCCCGCGCCGCCGCGATCGGCGCATCGGATTCGCCATTTCAATACCTTGCAACGAACCTAGTGCAAATAGCCGCCGTGGACGGCCGACCCCGCAGCAGGTAAGCTATGCACCGCATTCATAGCTCACCGCGCCCGTAGCTCAGCTGGATAGAGTACCGCCCTCCGAAGGCGGGGGTCACAGGTTCGAATCCTGTCGGGCGCGCCATCTTCGATGTCACACCCTGGATTGCCGGCCCTCAGGCACAGCCTTCGTGCGTTCTGACTCGCGCGAAGCTGCGCTTCGCAAACACCGCTCGCCTCACCCTGTCGGGCGCGCCATCTTCGATTAGAAAAACTTCAGATACCGTGCCGTTTCCCAATCCGCCACATGATTGTGGTACTCGGTCCATTCGCGGCGCTTGTAGTCGGCGAAGGCGCGGAACATCGGTTCGCCCAACACCTCGCGGCTGAACGGATCAGCTTGAAAGGCATCCACCGCCTCTTCCAGATTGCGCGGCAGGTATTCGATTCCCATCGCGGTGAGCTCGGCATCGCTGTAGCGGTACATGTTCTCGGTGTGCGGTTCGCCGGGATCGAGTCCTTCACGGATGCCTTGCAGACCGGCGGCGAGGATCATGGCGCCGCCGAGATAGGGATTGCAGGCAATGTCCGCGGCGCGGCATTCGACGCGGCCGCCGCCCATCGGGATACGCAGCATGTTGGTGCGGTTGTTGTTGCCGTAGCAGACGTACACCGGCGCCCAGGTGAAGCCCGAGGCGTTGCCGCGCCGCACCAGACGCTTGTAACTGTTCACCGTCGGCGCGATCACCGCGCAAATCGCCTGCGCATGCTTGAGCACGCCGGCGATGAATTGATAACCGAGTTTGGACAGGCCGCAACCGCGCGGATCGTTGGCGTCCTCGAACAGATTCTTGCCGGTCTTGATGTCGGCCAGCGACATG
>JACREG010000186.1 GCA_016218375.1 Gammaproteobacteria bacterium | reverse complement strand
TCTCGCCCAAAGCCAGACCATCTATCATTTGCGCGCCGGTCAGCCAACCGAAGTGCTCCACTGCGCCCTGATACACATACGGCAGCACGGCATAGGCGCCGCCGATGGTGAGGAACGCGGCCTTGGTGAAGAACAGGCCCATGTCGGCTAGCGCCTGCTGGTCAAGGATGACGTACATGGCCGCCGCCCAGATCAATACGAAGGCGACGAGCTTGGCCACCAGCGTGCCCCAGGAGAACCGCGCGTGTTCGGGTGTGGGCGTATCGTCGTCGATGAGCGCCGGGCCGTATTGCTTGTTGGAGGCGCCGTGGCCCCCGCCGGCCTTGAATTTGCCGGGCATGAGCTTGCCGCCGATGGCGCCCAGCACGGCGGCCGCCAGCACGATCCACGGGAAATCAATCTTGAAATACAGTATGCCGATGAAGGCCAGCGCCGCCATGCCCCACAACACTTCATTTTTCAGGGCGCGGCTGCCGATGCGCCAGGCGGCAAACAGTACGATGGCCACCACCGCCGGTTTGATACCGTAGAAAATGCCCTGCACCAGCGGCACATCGCCGAAGGCCAGATACACCGCCGCCAAGGCGGACAACAGCACAAACGCCGGCAGAAAAAACATCACCCCGGCGATCACTGCGCCACGAACACCGTGCAACAGCCAACTGATGTAAATCGCGAGTTGGATGGCCTCCGGCCCCGGCAACAACATGCAGTAGTTGAGTGCATGCAGGAAGCGATGCTCGGAAATCCAGCGGCGCTTCTCCACCAGTTCCTGATGCATGATGGATATCTGTCCGGCGGGACCGCCAAAACTGATAAAGCCCAGTTTCAACCAATAAACGAAGGCTTCCATCAAGGATGGATGCGCGGGGCGTTGCAGGGGTTCGTTCATGATTGTTTTGTCTCCTCTTGAAAGGCCCGATAGAAATCGTCGAACAGATGTCCCGTCTCGATCAGCAGGGTGTCGTCGTTATCGATGCGCGCGCGCATGCCACGCAGCAGACTCTCCAGACCGGCGGCCTCCGGCACGGGCAAGCCACCGACATCCAGGTAATGCACGATGCGGGCGATACGCTTGAGCGCGGCGTCTGTTTCAAAACCGAAACTCATCATCAAGGTTTCGAAGCTGACCCACACGCCAGCCGGTGTTTCCATATGGGTAAACGTCGCACCGTCGAAATCGAAACCCAAGGCGTCGGCGGGACACTCGGCGGGGTTGTCCAGCCAGACAAATTGCGCAGCGGTATCGATGAAGCGCCGCACCAGCCATGCCGAGGCCATACGGTCGACCCACAAGCGTTTGCGCGTCGCCCACAGACGTCCCTGAAATTTCGCGGGATCGCGTCGTGTCACCGTACCGGTCGTGCCGGTCGGCTCGTCGGGACTGCTGCGGATCTGGATACGCCGAGCCAGTTCATCCAACAACGCGTCCACTTGGCGCCGTGTCTCGCCGGGAAAGAAATCGATCTCGCCGAGTGCAGCGAACGCCTTGCGGAATTTGCGCGCCTGCCGCGCCGTATCCGGCATGGCAACGGCATCGATGCCGGTCAAGCAGGACGCGATCTCGTCCGCGAGTTTGCTGTACTCCGGGGTACGGTCGAACAAAGCCGCGAAGGGGTAGGAGGCACTCTGCGCCAGTTCCAGCAGATACGCGGTGCCGCCGGATGCTTCGACATCGCGGGCTACCGCATCGAGCATCTCCCGGCGCTCGGTACCCGCCGGTATCCCCGACGGTATCAGGTAGACACCGTCGCGCAGAACCGCCGCTCCGGATGCCTTCAAGGCACGCCAGGCCCGCATCCGGGCGGAGGTGTTCTCGGTCGGTAACGACAGAATCAGCAGCAACCATTCATTCATGCGAAGAGGTTACTACATATTTGTTGAATAAGTAACTTACTATCTATTTCTGATTCAGCCCCATAGCCGTGCTTGGCAGACCCGTCTGGTATCCGTACCCTTGCCGGCCATGACCACGCCCGCCCCGATCATGCTCGTCGATTCCCATTGCCACCTGGACCGGCTCGCCTTCGACCAGATCGAGGGTGGACTGGCCGGTGCCTTGGAACAGGCCCGGGAGATGGGGGTGGGGCATTTCCTGTGCGTGGCCATCAATCTCGAAACCTATCCGGCCATGCGCGCCCTGGTAGAGCCGTACCCTGAGGTCTCCGTGTCGGTTGGCGTCCACCCCACGGATGGTCACGGCGATCTGCCCGACCTCGATCTGCTAGTGCAACTCGGCCAAGACGCGCGCGTGGTCGCCATCGGCGAAACCGGTCTGGATTATTACTACGGTGCCGAACAGCGGGATTACCAGCAGGCGCTGTTCCGGCTGCACGTACAGGCCGCGCGCGCGGTCGGCAAACCGCTGATCGTGCATACCCGCGATGCGCGCGCCGATACGATTGCCATCCTGCGCGAGGAGGGTGCCGGTACGGTCGGCGGGGTGATGCACTGTTTCACCGAGGACTGGGATACCGCCCGACAGGCGTTGGAACTGGGCTTCTATATCTCCTTCTCGGGCATCGTCACCTTCCGCAACGCCGAGGCACTGCGCGAAGTGGCGCGGCAGGTTCCGGCCGACCGCATCCTGGTGGAAACCGATTCCCCCTATCTGGCCCCGGTGCCCAAGCGCGGCCGGAGTAATCAGCCGGCCTATGTCCGGTATGTCGCGGAATTTCTGGCCGAAGTGCGTGGCGAGTCTTTCGCCGACCTGGCCCGCAACACCAGCGAAAACTACTTCCGCCTGTTCGGCCGATAAAGTCGACACGCTACCGGTCGCTAAGCTTTTACCGCGGCCCACACACAGCACGCGGCGCCATCCCGCCACCCCTTCAAGGAATGCAGCACCCAGGATGATCGCGCGTCATGCGCGGCAATGGCTTTTATTGTTTCGACTCAGACAGCGAACCGCCAAGGCAGCCGATATGGACAGACGTAATCACCCACGCGCCGAGATTTCCGTCCACTTGCGTATCGAGGCGCCGGGCCTCAGCGTCCAAGGTATCGCGCGCGACATCAGCACGCGCGGCATCTTCGTTGAGTTCGATGTTGAGTTCGAGCAGGCGCGGGCCAGCGATAATCTCCACGATGTACGCCTGTATTTCGCCATCGACACCGGCGCGCACGTCTTGTCGCGCCAGATCGACGGCAAAGTGGTGCGCAACGAGGGGGATGGTCTGGCGATACGCTTCGCGGAACACGATATCCTCGGCCGCGCCGTGGTCCATGAACTCATGTACTACCTGCAATTGAGTCGCGGCGAATCGCTACCCGACGGCGGCTGCACTCACGATCACACCCAATGGCCGGAGCGGGAATACGCCGCCTGACTCCCGTTCCCCCGGATTGCGCTTCGCTCCATCCGGGCTACGTGTGTCATGCGATTACGTCACTATCGATAGGCTCTAGTGTCCGGCATAAAGCTGTTCCACCCTCTCGGCACACAGTTCCAGAATGCGCGTGCGGCGTAATTTGAGCGTCGGCGTAATCGTCCCGGCATCGATCGTCCAGGGTTCGAGATAGCAGGCCACCCTGCGGATCTGGGCATAGCCTGGAAAATCCCGGATGCATGCCGCCACGCGTTGCAACACGGCGGCACACACACGCTTGTCGCTTAACACGTTGGGCGCGGCCGCATCCAAACCGAGTTTGGCTGCTTCGATACGCCAACGCTCGGCGTTGAACACAATCAACGCGCTCAGATACGGCCGGTCGTCGCCGATCACCATCACCTGTTCGAACCACGGGTCCATCTGGATGGCCATCTCCATATCGGCCGGCGGCACCTTCTCGCCGTTGGCCAAGACCAGAATCTCCTTGAGCCGGCCGGTGATGAAGATATGTCCTTGCCCGTCGATGCGCACTTGGTCGCCGGTGTGCAGCCAACCGTCGCCGTCGATCATCGCGGCCGTCGCATCCGGGTTGTCCCAATAGCCCAGCATGACACCCGGGCTGCGCGTCAACAGTTCATTGTCCGCGCCGACGCGCACCGTCACATCGGCGAGTGGCGTGCCGACACTCGCGGGCTGGTTGTCTTCCAAGGTATTCGCGGCGATCACCGGGCTGGTCTCGGTCAGACCGTAACCCTGCACCAAGGGTAAGCCCAGCCCGATGAAAAAGCGCGCAACGGTGGGCGAGAGCGGTGCGCCGCCGCACACCGCGAAACGCAGGCGCCCGCCGAGTTTGGCCATCACCTTGGCGGCGACCAGGGTGTTCAGCAGCGGCCACGCGAGCATGCCGAGGCTGCGCGGCGCACGGCCCTGTCGACGCTCGAAACACTGCCAGCCGACATTCACGGCCGCCGTGAACAGTTTGCGCGCCAGCGGAGATTTCTCCGCCAAGCCCGCCTGAATCTTGTTATAGACGCGCTCGAAAATACGCGGCACCGAAATCAGAATGCTCGGCCGGATGGTTTGCAGATCCTCGCCGAGTTGCGGGATGGAACGGTTATAGGCCACGGTAGAGCCGCACATCATCGGCAGGTAATAACCGATCGTGCGCTCAAAGGTATGCGACAGCGGCAGAAACGACAGAAACAGATCGTCGGTATAGACCGTGACCTTCAGTTGCGAGGCGTGCGCGTTCCAGAGGATGTTGCCGTGACTGAGCATGACGCCCTTGGGACGTCCGGTGGTACCCGAGGTGTAGACGATGGTCGCCAATTCACCGGGGGCGGCATCCAGCGCATGCAGTTCATGATTGCCCTCCGGCGGCAACCATTCGTGCACCGGGCGCAGGCGCGCATCCGTCGCCTCGGATATCGGCGCGACGCTGAGGATACGCACCAGAAAACCCAACTGGTCATGCACCCGCAGGAGTTGTTGCCAATGGTCGGCGCCGCCGATCAGCAGTACGCGCACGCCGGCATTCTGCAGGATATAGGCGATATTCTCCGGACGGTCTTCGGTATACAGCGGGATCACCACCAGACCCAAACCGAGCGCCGCCTGTTCGAACAACACCCATTCGCGGCAATTGCGTAATAGCACTGCGACGCGCTCGCCGCGCGCCAGACCTTCGCGGCTCAGCGCCGCTTGCCAGCGTGCGACCGTCTGGCCCATGTCCGCCCAGGTGCTATCCACCCAGCGTTGCGCCTCGGCGTCGAACTGACGATACGCGACGGCATTTGGGCTGCGCCGTACACGCTCGCAAAACAGGCCGGCGAGGGTGCGCGCCTGATGCGGCAGAATGACATCGGTCGTGCGCTCGACACCGGTGTTCCGCATGGACGATTATCCCTTGGTATTGTTCCATCCCAAGTCGGGAGTAAACCGCGAACCATGCCGTTCGGTCAATTGTTGCAACTCCCGATACAAGGCCATCTCGCCCTGCATCATGGCGTGATGCATCGGTCCGCCGCGGAACGGGGCGAAGCCGGTGGCGAAGATCATGCCCGCGTCGAGCAGATCGGCATCCGCGACTACGCCTTCGCGCAAGCAGGCGCGCGCTTCGTTATACAAACGCATCAGCATCCGTTCGGTCAGATCGTCCGGCAGCCTGCGTCCCGCCTCGGGATGGGGTTTCACGGCTTTGCCTTTACGCCAGGTATAAAAACCCACGCCGTTCTTGCGCCCGAGCCGTCCTTCGCCAACCAATTCTTCCAGACGCTCGGGGACTTCGACGTTCAAGTCCGCCGCGAGGATGCGCGCCACATGTAGACACACGTCCAGCCCAACCGTGTCCGCGAGTTCGATAGGCCCCATGGGCATGCCGAAATCCACGGCGGCGCGGTCGATAAGTGCCGCCGGCACGCCCTCGGTTTCGAGCACGACGGCCTCCAGCAGATAGGGCATTAGCACGCGATTGACCAAAAACCCCGGTGTGCTGGTGACCGGCAAGGGCAGACGGTCGATGGCGCGAGTAAAGGCCATGGCCTGTTGAATGGCCTGTTCCGAACTGTGCTTGCCACGCACGATTTCGACCAACTGCATCTTCGCCACCGGATTGAAGAAGTGCAGACCGACCAACCGCTCCGGACGGTGCAGTGCCGGCGCGAGTTCTTCCAGCGGAATGCTGGAGGTGTTGCTGGCGAGCAGGGTATCCGGCCGCAGACGCGGTTCGATGTCGCGATAGAGAGCCTGTTTGACGTCTTTGTCCTCGAAGATGGCCTCGATGACCAGATCGGCGCGTTCGATGCAGCGGCCGCGATGATCCGGGATCAGGCGATCCCAGGCGGCCGTGACCCGGCGCGGGTCTTTGAGCTTCTGCTGGTAGAGTTTTGCGGCACGGCCCATGGCCGGGGCGATGCGCTCCGGGGCTTGGTCCTGCAAGGACACGGTCATACCGGAGAAAGCACACCAGGCCGCGATGTCGCCACCCATGACGCCGGCGCCGATCACATGCACATGCTTGATGCCGCAATCTGCCGCACGCGCGAGCCCCTTCAAGCGCTCTTGCAGGAAGAACACGCGCACCAGATTCTGTGCCGTCGGTCCCGTGATGAGATCGGCGACTGAGGCGGCCTCGGCATCGAGCATCTTGCGTGGATCGTCCGCGTGTTTACGCCAGACGTCGATCAGCGCAGACGGTGCCGGGTAGTGTTCGGGCCGCGCGTGCTGCGCGACTTTGCGTTTCAACAGCGGCGCGATGAGCGGCCGGGCCAGCGCGTGATTCGACAGCGCATCGAGTCGACCGGGCCGGTGCGGTGCGGGCGGATTCAGCAACGTTTCGCGCGCCGCCGTGCGCAGATGCCGTTCGGGCACGGCATGATCGACCAGCCCCAGACGCTTTGCCTGACGTGCCGAGACGGTACGTCCGCTCAACATCAGATCCAAGGCCTTCATCCCGCCGAGCAGACGCACCGCGCGCACGCTGCCGCCGAAACCCGGATGAATACCGAGGCGCACCTCGGGCAGACCCAAACGCGTGCTGTCGTCGTCGCGTGCGATGCGATAGCGACAGGCCAGCGCCAACTCCAATCCGCCGCCGAGACAAAAACCGTGAATCAGCGCCAGCGTTGGGAAAGGCAGGGTGTCTAAACGATCGAAGGCGCGTTGCCCACGTTGAATCAACGCCAGGGCCTGTTCGCGCGAGGCCATGGGCGTGAACGCGCGCACGTCGGCGCCGGCGATGAAACCGTTGGCCTTGGCCGAACGAATCGCCAGTCCGCGCGGCGGCGTGCGTTCGAGCCGTTCGAGCAGCGCGACGAATTGATCGAGCACATCCTCGGCGAGAACGTTGGTACTGGCGTCCTGTTTGTCGAGCGTCAACCACGCCAGACCGTCGGCATCGGTTTCCAGTGTCCAGTGCGATAGCGTGGCGTTCATGCGCCACCCCCGACGTTCTCCACCAGGAGCGCGCCGCCTTGTCCGCCGCCGATACACAGACTGGCGACACCGCGTCGGGCGTGCTGCCGGCGCAATACATGGATCAAGTGCAGCGTGATGCGCGCGCCACTCGCGCCGACTGGATGGCCGAGACTCACACCGCCGCCGTCGATGTTCAAACGCGTCGTATCGATCGGTGCGAAGGGCCATTCGCGGCCGAACTGTTCCAGGCAATAGCCGGCATCGCTCCACGCCGCCTGACAGGCCAACACCTGGGCCGCAAAGGCCTCGTTGATCTCCCAGTAGTCGATGTCGCCGCTGTCGAAGCCGTGTCGCATCAGCAGCGGTGCCATGGCATGCACCGGACCTAAACCCATCTGCGCCGGATCGAGACCGGCCCATTCGCTGTCGACCAGCCGCGCGAGCACCGGCAACTTGTGACGTTGCACCGCCTCTTCGGAAGCGAGGATCAACCAGGCGGCGCCGTCGGTCACTTGCGCGCTGTTGCCGGCTGTGACCGTGCCGAAGGGTTTGTCGAACACCGGTTTGAGTTTACCCAGCGAGGCCATGTCTGTTTCACGGCGCAGACCGTCGTCGGCGCCGTAGCATTTGCCGTCGCGGTCGTAGACGACTTCGATTTCGTCGAGACGATTCTGATCCTGCGCCGCCGCCAACTGTTGGTGACTGGTCATGGCGAAGGCGTCCATCTGTTCGCGACTGATATTGAAACGGTGCGCGAGGAGTTCGGCGGTCTGACCCATGGACAGCCCCACCACCGGATCGGTGAGACCGCGCAATAGGCCGATGATCGGGGTGAGATGGGCAGGGCGCAGTTGTGCGAGTGCCTTGGCACGGGCGACGGCGCCCTTGGCGCGCGACCAGTTCGCCAACCACGCGACCATCGCCGTGCCGAGCAGCACCGGCGCATGACTCATGGCCTCGACACCGCCGGCCAGAATCAGATCGGCGCGACCGCTGCCGATGTTGCGCGCGGCCGTGTCCAGCGCCTGCATGCCCGAGGCGCAATTGCGTTGCACGGTGAAGGCGGGCACGCGTTCGCCGCAGCCCAGGCGCAGCGCAATAATGCGCGCGATATTGGCCTCGTCGGGTCCGGGCATGACACAGCCGGCGATGACTTCGTCGAAAACCGTCGGTGCGAACGGTTGGCGCAATAACAGACTGCGCGCTGCTTGCGTGGCGAGTTCCGCCGCGTTGAACGGGCCGGGCGCGCCGCGTGCTTTGAGAAACGGCGTGCGCGCGCCGTCGACTACATAGACCGGCCGGCCGAAGCCGTGCGCTGTGGATCGCTGTTCCATTGCGGGTTCTCTGTATTGAGTTGGGAATTGAACTGGGGATTGGATTGAGGACTGAATTGATCTGGGCCGAAATCGTCCACTTCGATAACCTGGCGGCGTGCCACCACGGCACCCTGCACAACCGCCGCCTCGTCGGCATCGATGATACCGGCTTCGACTGCGGCATTGACACGCAACTCGGGATCGCCGTTGGCGATGCGTTTATCGCGCATGGCCATACGAATGCGCGCGAGGATCGGTTCAGCGGCGAGCGTGCGCACCAGCGCATCTTCCAGACGGCCCATCGGTTCGTGCGCACCGCTGGGCACGAACACACCGTGCGTCAGCCGATCGCGGACCTCGCCCGGTTGCAGGATGATATCGGTCACGGCGTCGGCCAACCGATCGTTCGGCGCCCGATAGGGCAGGCCGAGCGGGAAGGCCCATAGCCGTAACAAGTATGCCGCCGGTTTGAGCGGGAAATTTTCCAGCAACGCGAGCAGGCTTTGCTGCATGCCGTGCAGACAGGTCTGGCAACTCCAGTCCAGCAGCACGCGGTCGGCCTCCGGTTCGCCTTGGTCGTGGAAACGCTTGAGCACGGCGGAACCCAGGTAGAGGTAACTGAGGCCATCGCCCAGGCGCGCGGAGAGCCGCTCGCGGCGTTTGAGATCGCCACCCAGCACCAGCATGGCGACATCGGCGAACAGGGCGAACACCGCGCTCATGCGGGTGAATTCGCGATACCAACGGGAGGCGTGACCGCTCGCGGGGCCGTGCACGAAACGTGCGCCGGTGAGACCGTGGAAGAGGGCGCGGCTGGCATTGCTCATCAGCAGACGCGCGTGGCCGAATAAGGCGCGGTCGAAGTCGCGCACGCCGCGCGCGGCATCCTTATCCTGCGCCGCCTGCATTTCTTTCAGCACATAGGGATGGCAGCGCAACGCGCCTTGACCGAAGATGATGAGGCTGCGGGTCAAGATGTTCGCACCCTCGACGGTGATACTAATCGGCAAGGCCTGATAGACACGGCCCAGCAGATTGCGCGGACCGAGGCAGATGCCGCTACCACCTTGCACATCCATGGCATCGTTGATAACCCCGCGCATGCGTTCGGTGAGATGATATTTCACAATCGCCGAGGCCACCGACGGACGTTCGCCGAGATCCACTGCGGTGCAAGTGAGTTCGCGTGCGGCATCCATCAGATAGGTGTTGCCGGCGATACGCGCCAAGGCCTCGCGCACGCCGTCGAAGCGGCCGATCGGCAGCTTGAATTGTTTGCGCACGGCGGCATAGGCACCGGTGGCGCGACTGGCGAGTTTGCCGGCACCGGTGCTGAGTGCCGGCAGCGAAATCGAGCGGCCGTCGGCGAGACACTCCATCAACATGGTCCAACCCTGACCGATACGTTCCGGCCCGCCGATGATCCAGTCCATGGGAATGAACACATTGTGGCCTTGGTTCGGGCCGTTCTGAAACACCATGTTCAGCGGGAAATGCCGGTTGCCGATGGCGATGCCGGGCGTGTCGGTGGGGATCAGTGCCAGCGTGATGCCGAGCTCCTCGCGTTCGCCCAACAGATGGTCGGGATCGTAGAGTTTGAAGGCCAGCCCCAACACTGTCGCCACCGGCCCCAAGGTGATGTAACGCTTGTCCCAGTTGAGGCGAATACCCAAGACGTCGGGCTTACCCTGGAATTCGTTGCGGCAGACCACACCGGTATCGGGAATCGCACCGGCATCGGAACCGGCCTCGGGACCGGTGAGCGCGAAGCAGGGCACATCCTCGCCGCGCGCCAGCCGTGGCAGGTAATAATCCTTCTGCGCCTCGGTGCCGTAGTGCAGCAGGAGTTTGGCCGGGCCCAACGAGTTGGGCACCATCACGGTGACGGCGGCGGTGATGCTGCGGCTGGCAATTTTCATCACCACATCGGAATGCGCCAGCGCACTGAATTCCAGGCCGCCATAGCGACGCGGGATAATCATGCCGAAGAAACCGTTGTCCTTGATGAACTGCCACACCGGTTGCGGCAGATCGTGCAGTTCATGCGTGATCTGCCAATCGTCCAGCCTGCGGCAGAGTTCCTCGACCGGGCCGTCGATGAAGGTTTGCTCCTGTGCCGTGCGCGCCGGCGCGGGAAAACCCAGCAGGCGTTTCCAGTTCGGCGCACCGCTGAACAGATCGCCGTCCCACCAGACCGTGCCGGCTTCGAGTGCCTCGCGTTCGGTGGTCGACATTTCCGGCGTGACGCGCGCGAACCAGGCACGCAGATGGCGGCTGATAAAGCGTCGGCGTAGCGGCGGAATACTGAGCAGTACGGCGACCGGAAGAAAAGCGATCCAGGCGAGCGTAAGCGGGACGACATCGCCATCGCGCCATAGACTCCAGCTCAGCAGATAGAATGCGCCCGCCGCGAACCAGACCAGGGCGGGCACGCGCCACGCGGCCAGCCCCCAGGCCAGCGCCAGCAGCAGAAGTGTTTCGAATACGACCGGCATCATGATGAATCTCCTCTTAACAGCCTCGTCGTTTTTGGGCCAACCGCCACCCAAATCTGGGTGGCGCAGAGAGATAACTCAACGCGTCCGTCAGTCTTTATCCCGGTCGCCGAGCATATTCAAGACCGGTGTTCCATCGACTATAGCAGGTGTGAACACGTTCCCCAGTTCGCCGCTTGCCAGGTTCTCCGGCACCGGCTGAGGGATAAAGCAATCGTTCTCGCCGTTACAGATCGCGCCTTCTTCGTCCCAGGGCAGATTGCGGTAGAGACTCTTGTCGGTAAGGCCGAGATAGGGGTATTTGATGATTTCGAAATAGGGGGAGTAATCGAAGTCGCGCGGCGTGTACAAGCGGGCATTGCGTTTATACAGCCGCAACTCGCCGTTCTCCAAACGCCGCATCACCGGCAACACCGGGAAGTGCACATGATTGAAAGCGGCGGCGAGCATCGACGAACACACTGTGCGAGTTGGTATACCGGCGTTGTGCTCGAACAAACTCGATCGCCAATGCCGCGGCACGATGCCATAGGGAAACAGGAAGCGCGCGAGATCCAGCAACTGCCGCACGTCGTAATCGCAGCCGAGATGATTCGCCGCATAGGCGATCACCGACTGCGCATCGCGCCGCGCCAGCCCTGCCGGCCGGCAGATGCGTAGATGGTCGCTGTGATATTTATCCACTGTGCTGATGATGGTGCCGCGACCGAGCAAGGCCTCGATGACGAGTTGACTGTTGGGATCGCCGTCGAAATGCCGCGACACCTGCGCGCGCACACGCGGATCGTCGATGTCGTTGATGCGTCCGATATACAGTGCCGAATGCGTCCAGGAACTTTGAGTGATGTTCTTGATGACTTCGCTGACGCGGGTACGACCTTCGACCAACAGCACATCGGCGGGGCGGATTTCGTAACGGATGCGTTCAAAGTCGCAAAGGGGAGTGCGGTCAGCGGGTTTTTCAACCGTTAACCATTGGGTGATGGTTCTGGCCAACCAGGCCCTGAGTCCACGCCCCATACAGGTCTCCGCCAATTGACCCGGTCCATGGGTAGCAGGTGAGTCGGGCGATATGCCGAACCGTGCGGTTCTGATGAAGGTAACGGCAGCGGCTCTGAATAGATAAGGGTATGTTCAGTGTATATCCAACAGCTTGAGGGTGCGCTCCAGATGCTCGCGTGGGGTATAAAAATGCGGCGAGAGGCGCAGGGCACCGCTGCGTACGGCACAGACCACGCCGGCGGCCTGGAGGCGACGGTGGAGCGCCTGGACATCCGCCGTGCGGGGTTTGAAGCTGACGATACCGGCGTGGCGCGAAACTGCCGTTGGCGTGATGATCTCAACTGTGGGGGACAGTTCGAGGTTTCCGATCAGGTAGGCCGTGTTTCCCATAACCTTGTCGGCGACTTGCTCAATGCCGAATTCTTCCAGCAGACTCAGGCTGGCCTCCAGCGCATAAATCCCGAGCATATTGGGACTGCCGCATTCGAAGCGGCGGGCCGTGCGGGCCGGCACCCAATCGCGACGGTCGAAATCGCCCATATGCTCGACCATATGCCAGCCGAATTGCCGCAATCGCAGCCGTTCGAGCAATTCCCTCCGACAATAGAACAGCGCCAGACCCTCGGGGCCTAACAGCCATTTGTGCCCGTCCGCGACCACGAAATCCGCGCGGATGGCCCGCACATCCAGCGGTAATGCACCCAGACTTTGGATGGCATCGACACAGAACAAGACCTCGGCCGCTTCGCAGGCCCGACCCAGACGGACAAGATCCAAGCACAAACCGGTGTCGTATTGCACCGCACTGACCGACATGAGCCGGGTATGCGCATTGATCGCCTGCAACAAAACCGCTTCCGGATCGTCCGTCGCGTAAAGATCGATGGCACGCACCTGGACGCCATACTCGGCCAGCGACTCCCAGACGATCCGGTTCGAGGGGAATTCCTGGGCTGGGATGATTACATTGTCGCCCGGACGCCAATCCAGCCCATGGGCGATCACCGACAGGCCCTCGGAGGTATTCTTGAGCAGCGCAATCTCGTCGGCGGAACGCGCACCGATCAAACGTTGCAGGCGCTCACGCAGACGTTGCTCGACGACAAGCCAAGCCGGATAGTGTTGCGCACCGCGGAGACGGTTCTCCTCGGCGAAGTTCGCGACCGCCGCGGCGGTACGGGTCGGCCAGGGTGCAACCGCGGCGTGATTGAGATAAATGACGTCCGGCGATAACGCAAATTCATCGGCTGGAAACATACGCGAGGGGATCATTCAAGGATGGTTGGAAACACGATCATACTGGACGACCTACGATAGTACTAAAGCTGAACAATCAATAGTTGCCTGATTATCAGATCGTTATTCGAAGGCATTTTGCACTAAGTGCTAAAAACTTGATCAGTTTTGACTTCAAAGAGGTTACTTGGGTACTGATTGCACAAAGTACTAAAGATGTCGTCCAGTATTTTTTAATATGTATAACAATAATATAAGGATCAGAACTACTTCGGGGGCACAACCTTCGAGCACCGTCACGGTAACAACCGGCTATTTACGAAACTACATGTGTAATCCGAAACAGTTCGGCCAGGGCCATCCGCTCATTCGACTGGCTTCGGAACGCAGCTCACCCCCATGATACATAAGATAACCCCGTTGCAGACCGCGCCGCCCTCGCAAAGGTCTAGGCTCACGGCACCGGAAGACTATAAGGTATAGTAATCATATACTTTATATGAGAAACACCCAAGACCGTGGGTGTCAGCATACGACTCGGCCATTTCCCGATGACGCACGACCAGCTTCCGCCCATCGCTATTCCCTTGACCGTCTCAAGCTGAAGCTGCGGTCTCAGGGCAGGGATTGTTGTCCCCAAATTCGACGCAACACCGGTCTCGGTCTAAGCTACGGTCAAAATTGGGGAAACATCACAAGAATTCGGGGGATGTCCATGGAAGCACTGGACAACGACGAGGCTCACGCACCGCCGTTAGAACTGCACTGTGTTATCGCGCCCAAAGTCAATCTGGCGCTACAACAGAACGCCGTTCCGGTCATTCGAGAACTAAACCTCGCTAACAACACCGACAAGCAAATTGAAAACCTGACCCTCCGGGTCGATGCTGAACCGGCGTTCTGCCATTCTCGCCAGTGGGTCGTTGATCGCTTATTGGCCGCGTCCAGATTTACCCTTGCTGATATCAAGCTCGATCTCTCCCAACCATTTCTCGCTGAGTTGACAGAAGCGGTACGCGGCAACCTGGTATTTACGTTAAACGATGCCGATGGGTGTGAACTCTTATCTATCAGAGAAGATATTGAGGTCCTTGCGCGTGACGAGTGGGGTGGAATAGGACACCTTCCCGAGATCATTTCCGCTTTCATCCAGCCGAATGATCCTGCAGTTGAAACCATTCTCTCGGTGGCAGCAGAACGACTACGGTCGGCCAACCTGCCTGCATCGCTCGACGGGTATCAATCCGGCAATCCAAAACGGGTTGCGCAAATTGTCTCAGCGATTTGGTCTGCGGTCTGCAGCCAGAACATCGCTTACGCCGTGCCACCGGCGAGCTTCGAAACCAGCGGCCAGAAAATACGCACACCATCGCGCATCCTCGACAAGCGACTGGGGACGTGCCTGGATATGTGCGTGCTGTTCGCGTCATGCCTGGAACAAGCCGGGCTGCATTCGCTCGTTGCCTTCACGGACGGCCATGCCTTTGCCGGTTGTTGGCTCAATGATGAAGACTTTTCGAACGCTGTCGTGGATGACCCGCAAGCGTTGCGCAAACGGATCGAACTGAACGAGCTGCTGGTTTTCGAGACGACGCTCGCTACCCATACGCCGCCTGGAAAATTTTCCTTTGCCTGCCACGAAGGGCGGGCAAAGCTTGATAACGAACAGGCCTTTAAACTGGCGGTCGATATAAAACGGACACGAATGGCGAGAATTCGGCCGTTGTCCATGCCGACGGCCACCGGCTCACCGCAAACGACACCCGTTGGAGCGGGGACCGCGCCGATTGAGCTCCTAATCGATGTACCGGACAACTTGCCTGAAACCTACGACGGTACCAACTCGCCGAAACTGGTGGACCTCCCCGCCGAGACACCCACGGCTCGCCTGGAGCGTTGGAAACGCAAACTGCTCGACCTGTCGTTACGGAATCGTCTTCTTAATTTCAAGACCTCCAAGCGTGCCGTTGTACTCGATTGCCCTGACCCTGGAAAACTGGAGGACAAACTCGCCGACGGCGCGGTGATGAAGATCCTTCCGGGGCTGGACAAACAATCGGCGCAGGATCCGCGCAGCCGCCAACTGCATCTCGAACAGTCCCAAGAGAATTTGGTCCGGGAGCAGACCCTGCGTGCATTGGAACGGGGCGATATCCTTGTACGCCAGACCGAAGACAAACTGGAAGCCAGCCTACTGGAGCTGTACCGCGCCGCGCACAGCGCCGCTGAAGAGGGCGGTGCCAATATCCTGTTTCTAGCAATTGGATTTCTGGTCTGGACTCAGAAGGATAAACAGGATCGCAAGCTCCGCGCGCCATTGATTCTGCTGCCCGTCCAGCTGACTCGTCAAAGCGTCCGTTCCGGTTTTCGCGTGAAGCTTCACGAAGATGAAGCACGGTTTAACCCAACGTTGCTGCAGATGTTGCGCCAAGACTTTGATCTCAAGATTCCAGAACTGGAAGGCGATCTGCCGACGGATGCCCATGGTCTGGATATTGCCGGCATCTGGACACTGGTGCGCCGCGCAGTACGCGATATCGCGGGCTGGGAGGTCGTTGAGGAGGTGGTGCTTTCAACCTTCTCGTTCGCAAAGTACCTGATGTGGAAGGACCTCAGCGATCGCACAGAGGCGTTGAAACAGAACCCGCTAGTCAAACACCTGATCGAAACGCCACGGGAGCCATATCGCGGCAATCACTCGTCTGATTTTCCCGATACGACACGGATCGATGACGATCATCGGCCCGCAGAAACCTACACACCCTTGCCCGCCGATGCATTCCAACTGGCTGCGATTTTCGCAGCCTCGGCCGGCCGGGATTTCGTCCTCGTCGGCCCCCCGGGTACCGGAAAGAGTCAAACGATTTCCAACATGATCGCTCAGTGCATGGCAGACGGGAAAACGGTCCTGTTTGTATCTGAGAAGACCGCGGCCCTAGATGTGGTCTATCGGCGCCTTCGGGACGTAGGGCTGGCCTCCTTCTGCCTGGAATTGCATTCGAGCAAAGCGCGCAAGGTGGACGTCTTACAACAACTGAAGACTGCTTGGGAAACGCGTGCAGAACTGAATCTGCAAGAGTGGCAACGTGAGGCTGGGCGGCTTGGTCAATTGCGCGATGCGCTCAACACCTATGTTCGCCATTTACATCGGCGGCACACCAATGGCTGGACGGTATTTCGCGCCATTGGCGAAATGGTCGCGAACCCCCATGTGCCGTCGGTGGCATTGTCCTGGCCCCATCCAGACACACATTCGGATGCCGACTATGCACAGCTTCGGGAGATCGCCGAACGGATCGATCTCAACGCCGCGGAGGTCGGCGGGATCCACGACAATCCACTGGCCTCCATCGCCCGCGGCGACTGGTCACCGAGCTGGCAACTCAACCTGATGGATGCAGCCCGGACGCTCGCGTCCGCGTCAATCAATGTAGAATCCCGCGCTGCCAGCCTGCTCAAATCGACAGCAATGCCCCTGTTGGGATTGACCGACGCAGCGCTGCAGGCGCTGGCGAACCTCCCGGAGCAGTTGGTAGCGGCGTACGGGCAACCGGTCGCATTTCTGTTCACGGACCCTCAGAGCAGTACACGCGTCTCGGAACTCAAGGAGGCCCTGGCATTACTACGGCGCTTTCAGAGTGCCTGGGAAAGTTTGTCTTGCCCTTACCGGCGTGAGGCCTTGGATTGCGACCTTGAGGTGCTTGCCGCGACCTGGTGTACGGCTACTTCACACTGGTGGGGTAAAAGGTGGTTGCTGCAACGCCAAGTGCGCAAGGC
>JACREG010000185.1 GCA_016218375.1 Gammaproteobacteria bacterium | reverse complement strand
TGCGCTGCCGCCCGGTCGGCGTGCTGAAAATGACCGACGAATCCGGCGACGACGCCAAAGTCCTCGCCGTGCCGGTCGACAAACTCTGCACGCTGTATCGCAAGGTGAAGGACATCCGCGACCTGCCCGAGTCTATCCTGGATCAGATCGCGCACTTCTTCGAACACTACAAAGACCTCGACGAAGGCAAATGGGTACGCGTCGGCGGCTGGGCCGGATTGGAAGAGGCCAAAGCGGAAATCCTCGCCAGCGTACAGATGTACAAAGACGCGCCCGAGAAACCGAATTTCTAACAACACCCCGTCATTGCGAGGAGCAGAGCGACGAAGCAATCTCTCAGCCCTGCGCCGCAGTCACGAGATTGCCACGCTTCGCTCGCAATGACGGTAGTCCGGGGACAGATTTCAATCTGTCCCCTGCCCGCCCCATCACGCAGGACCCGAACCATGAAACTCGCCATCGTCTCCGACAGCCACGACAACCGCGCTTTATTGGAAGCCGCCATCCTCGACGCCAAAGCCCGCGGCGCCGAAGCCGTGCTGCACTGCGGCGACGTCGTCGCCCCGAGCACGCTCAACGTGCTGCAACCGCTCGGCCTGCCCGTACACGTCATCCACGGCAACAACAGCGGCGACCTGTACATGATGGCGCGCATCGCCTCGAAACCCTCCAGCGTCGTGAAGTTCTACGGCCAGGACGCCGGCATCGAACTCGCCGGCAAACGCATCTTCCTCGTGCACTATCCGCATTACGCGCAAGCACTCGCCACCACCGGCGACTGGGACATCGTCTGCTGCGGCCACGATCATTGCGCGGCGGTTACGCGCGTGGCGAACATCAAGGGCGGCGAGAGTTTGGTGGTGAATCCCGGCACCGTTGGCGGCGTCGCGGCGCCGGCGACGTATATCTTTGCGGATTTGGAGGGGATGACGTTTGAGATTCTGGGTGTTGAGGCCGAAGCACGCGCGGCGGGTTAGAAATACAGGATCAGCTAGATTCCCTTTCCCGTCATTCCGGCGAGGGCCGGGATACAGTTTACGAGCACCGAAACCGTGGTCTGTCCCCAGTTTCCAGTTTCCCCCGAGAGGCGTAGTTATATGTTGCTTGCCCCGAATGTAAGACTGACAGCCAGCGCAAGTAAAAACGAACCGAGCACATAGAGCGCCCGGAACACCCATTCATTAACTAGCTCGGGGATTGTGTCTCCGTTCATAGTCTGAACTGACCAACCAGCTTTACCAAGCGTCGCCCACAAAAGAATACCGATCCCAGAATATTGGAGAATTTCTTCTGCCGTTTGGCATCGCGCACCACCCAGTGCAAAGTAGGCCTTCCCGATCACGCCGGCAGCAAGAACCGCCCCCGCTACCAACACGAGCGACCAAAATAGAGAGCTTCGTATTTTATTTATTGATCTTGCTGCTTGTGTTGTTCTTTGGTTTCTCTCTTGTTTCAGTTGAATGGCCTCGGGCGTATTCATTTCCTTGTAATCGGCATTTGTTCTCTCAATGAGCTTTTTTGGCCGAAACACAAGCAGGAACAAGACTTCAATTCGAGAGATCTTCATATTTCGCTCAGCGCCTTTTTGCAACAAAAGTTTTTCCTACTTGGATAACGCTGACTATCTTTTCCACTTGACTATGCTCAGATTATTTGCAGGGAAATGCCTCTGAGAGCGCAACCATAACTTCAGATGAAGCCACATAATGCAACTGCTCTGGATGATCTCTAAGATATTTGATAACTACTAGACGCAATTGGTTGCGGAAAACCGGGGACAGACCACAGTATCCGCAGCTTACTCACACCGCCATCACCTTGCGTCCCTGCGGCTCGCAGAATCAAAGGGTCAGAGTACTTGAAAACCTCGTGTCCGCCCCAGCCTCGGCTCGATCATGCCGCATTCACTTCGACAAGCTCGCCGATGGATGCGGGTTCAGGGACCGGTTCACCGGCCTCGCGGAGTCCTTCGATATGAAACTCGATCGCCTCTTTGATCAGGCGGAGCGTTTCGTCACGGCTGGCCGCCGCCGCTACGCAGCCGGGCAGGTCAGGGACATACGCGCCATAGCCGGTCTCGCTGCGTTCGATCACTACCATGTATTGCATATCACCTCCCTCACTTCTTCACACCGGCTTGTTTCAGAACACTGGCAAGCGTACCGGGCGGCACATCTGCGCTCGGCTTGCCCGATACCGTGACCGTGCCCGGTAAGTTCGGGTGACGATATTGTCTATGGCTGCCCCGCATACGCACTTGCGTCCAGCCGGAAGACTCAATCAAACGGATCAGTTCCTTGACCTTCACGAATGCACCTTCCTTGTGCATATATCTCAGAAAAACACTCTACTCTCGGCATCTGGAATTGCCAAATTCCAGCAACCCGAGGTCTGAAAAAGGGACGGAGAGATTATTCACACCGCGTTTGCCCGGCTCCAAAGTGAAGATCGTGCGGTAATCCATCGCGCGAACCCAGGATCACGCCACGCTCTGCAACTTGTTCGCATAATCCCGCCCAGCGGTCGGCGGCGGCAGGGGCTTTCCTTCCTGGCGATAGAGCTCGATTGCCTCATCGACTATCTGGCACAGTTCCTCGAATACGCGCTGCTCATCCGGGCCATGACAACCTGCGTAGATCAGGCCCGGCGCACTGCCCACGTAGCATTGATCCTCTTCGGACCACTCCACGATCTTCACGTATTTGGCGCTGTCTTTCATTTCGTCGACTCCTCTATGGCTAGTCGCACCGCTCGGGCGAAAACCAGGGACAAACCACAGCTTCCTATCCAACCCTAATACCCTTCCGTATTCCCCTCCACCCACCGTTCCCCGCCTTCGCTCAGGCGTTCCTTCTTCCAGAACGGCGCGCGCGATTTGAGTTCTTCCATCAGCCAGCGACTCGCTTCGAAGGCGTCCTTGCGGTGCGCGGACCAGGCGGCGACGAGGACGATGGGGTCGTTGGGATGCAGTTCGCCGACGCGGTGGACGATGAGGGTATCGAGCAGGTTCCAGCGCGCGGCGGCGTCCTTGCTGATTTGTTCGAGATACTTCTCGGTCATGCCGGGATAGTGTTCCAGCGTCATGCTGGAAACATCGTCGCCGTCGTTGAAATCGCGCAGTGTGCCGACGAACACGGCGGTCGCGCCGTAGCGGCCGGCGCTCAGGTGTTGCGCCTGATGCGTCTGCACGCGTTGCCAGGGATCGAAGGGCGTGGCGGTGACTTCGACGATCATTGTCAGCCTCCGGTTACCGGCGGGAAGAACGCGACTTCGTCGCCATCGCGCACCGGCGCGTCGAGATCGGCGTACTCCATGTTCACGGCGACCAGCATATTGGCCGGTGGTTCCGTGTCGCCCAGAATCCGCTGCCACACCTCGGCGACCGTGGCGGCCGTGGACGCGGCGAGTTCCTGGTCGACGACGTCCAGGCGTTCGCGCAGGCTGGCAAAGAATCGTACGTGAATGGTCATAGTCTTGAATTGCGGTCGGCGGACCGGGTCTCTATGATGCACTGACCCGAGTTTACCACGCCCACACCCGACTGCCCGAAGCCAAACTTATGTCCGAACTCACGCATTTCAACGCCGCCGGTCAGGCCCATATGGTCGATGTCGGCGCCAAGCAGGATACCCAGCGCGTGGCCGTCGCCGAGGGTTGGATTCGCATGCAACCGGAGACGCTGGCGCGCATTCGCCAGGGCGACCATAAGAAAGGCGATGTGCTCGGCATCGCGCGCGTGGCCGGCATCATGGCGGCCAAAAAGACGGCCGAGCTGATCCCGTTGTGTCATCCGTTGGCGTTGACGCGCGTCGATATCGAACTGGTGGCGCAAGACGAGCCCGCTGCCGTGCATTGCCGGGCGAGCATCGAAACTTTCGGTAAGACCGGTGTGGAAATGGAAGCGTTGACGGCGGTGCAGATCGCGTTGCTGACCATTTACGATATGTGCAAGGCCGTCGACCGCGGCATGAGTATGGTCGACATCCGGCTGGTGGAAAAACGCGGCGGCAAATCCGGGCACTGGCAGCGCGCGCCGGAAGACGATTGACACGCTAGCCCTGCAAAATACCCAACACCTCGTTGATCTCCTGCTGCGACTGCGACAGTAATTCCAGGCTGTAGCCGGGGCCCAGCTTACTGATGCTGAGTTTCTGGAAGGCCTTGAGTTCGGTCAGCGGCGGCCCCGAATACCCCCCACGGCCGAACTGACTGTGTACATGCGCGACTTGCACGATGTCGCCGTAATCGATGGCCTCGCCGCTGACGCGCTCCCAATCCTCGGCCTGCGCGGGGATGTTGGCGATGTCCTGCTCGAACTGCCAGGTCTTGAGTACGAAGGTGCCCAGCGCTCCGCGCAGCCGTCCCACCATATTCTCCAGTCGACTGGGTTCCAGTTGAATCTGCAGGGTCTCGATGTATTGCAGCAGCGGCAGGATACCGATGTCGTGCACCAGTCCCGCCAGCAGGGCGCGGTCGGGGTCCAGCCCCGGCGTCAAGCGCGCCAACACACTGCTGATGGCGGCGACGCGACAACTGTGTTGCCAGGTCTGCTGCAAGCGTTCGCGCAGCATCGGCGTGCGCGCCTGGAATAGATTGCGCACGGTGAAGCTCACCACCAGATTGCGTGACGCGGGAATCCCCATGCGGGTGATGGCGCTATGACAATTGTCGAATTTCTTGGTGCCGCGATACAGCGGGCTGTTAGCGATCTGGATCAGGCGCGCCGCCAGGGCGGGATCGAATTGCACCAAGCGGGCAATATCACCGACGGAGCGGCGCGGGTCGTTCACCGCCGTGCGCACCTTGTGCGCCAGATCCGGCAGACTCGGCAAACGCAGGCGACCGTTCTTGGCATCGCCGAGGATGCGCTGCAACAGGGCCAGATCGGTATCGGAACCTGTGTCGGCCGTGGCCTGGGCGTTCTGCGTGACTGCCGAACTTTCCATCCTTGCTCCCTGATTCCACGACGTTGCCCGACGAAATACGGTGTACTCCTGCCGCTGTTTCGGCCGGAACTACCCCTGACTTGACCGCCTACCCCGAATCGCTGCGGGTTGTCATCCCCGGCCGGCTCCGGTACAAAGCGCCTGGCAACCGGCCCATCCCGCGACATCCTGGTACACAGATCCATGAACGACATCAGCAGACTCATCGGCAACAACCCGATCCTGGCCATGGACGAAGGTCAGTCCCAGGACGAACTCGGCGCATTGTTGGAACAATATCAGCGCCAACGCGCCGACTTGGCGGCGGATGCCCCGACGTTGGAAAGCCTCCGCGTGGAACTGGATATCGCCGAGACGCTACTCGGGCTGCACCGCAACGCGGAAGCCTGGGACACCGCCCGCGCGGCAGTCGATCAGTGCGTGGCGGCCGAGGCCTGGCAGGAAGCGGTCGAGGCCTGCGATATTCTCTATCGCACCGAACTCGACCGCAGCATCGTCGCCCTGGGCAATGGCGTGTGGCTGGCGGTGACGTACCCGATCAAACCCCAGACCAGCGTTGCACTGCTGCATCACATCGTCGACGAGACACCGGATAAATCCGACGGCGGTGCGGTCGCGGCGATGGCCGCGCATTACCTCGCCGACCTGCGCACCCGCGACGATGAACACCAGCACGCCAGCCTGACCTTCCTCACCACTCAGGTGCTGGCCAAAGTCGCCAAGCGGCATCGCGGCATCGAAGGTCAGGAGATGTTGAACACCTGGATCGAGATTCTGCAACTCAACGACCCCGACGAACTGCTGCCGCGCTTGGGCAAGATGTTGGAGGCCATGGTGGGTGGAGATTGGTGGTATGACCGCGATGCGCTGCGCGCGCGGTTGCCGACCTAGCCTGCCGCCTGCTTACGCAGGCCGTCGATCAGGCTGTTGACGGCGCGGTCGAACAACGGCGCATCGTCCAGCACGCGCGCGTTGCCGCGACGCAGTTCGGCCGCCAACCCGTGCAGCGTCTTGTCGCAGGCCTTGAGGCCTTGCCGATTGGTGAACAGATACACGCCGGTCACCGGGCTGATCCAGGTGAGTTTGGCACGCAGGTTATTACCATCGTCCTGGGTGAATTCCACCCACATTCCCTGCTGCAAACCACGCACGCGTTCGATGAATTCGTCCTCGATCTGCTGCACGGCAGGGTCTTCGTCGCCGAGCGTGATTTCCTCGACATCGATATCGCCGGTCTCGACCAACCGGTGAATGGTCGCGGTGGTCACGATTCTGTCTTCCTGCACCGGCTCGCCATCTTCGACCGCCAACACCGTCAGCGGATCGTCCACCAGCAGCGGCATCGCGGTATCGCCAGCAACACCAGCAGCGCCGGTCTCGCGCGGCACGGCATTGACAATCGCGGCATGCGTGCTCGCGAGCTGTTCCAGGAATGCCTGGAAATCGTCTTCGCGCATGGACACCAGCGACATACCTTCGCGCAGCAGACGCAACAGACTGGGCAACAGTTTGACCAGGCGATCGCGTTCCAACGCCGTGGTCTTGGGTTGGAGACTCCACACCAGATTATCCATGGTGGTGAGATTGCGCTTCCAGGCGATACTCTCTTCGCCTTCCTTGATGAAGGTCACCAGCAGCAGATTCTGCCAATAGCTCACCAGAAACTGGCGAACGAATTTCGGTATTGCCGTCTGACAACGGCGCTCCGCCTCGATACGCACGCGCTGCTTGGCAAGCCGCAGACGCTCTTTGCCTTGCACCATGCGCGCGGATTGCTCTTCCAGATGCGCCGCCTTCTGCCGCTCCTTGGACATGAAGTCCTCGAAATCCTCCAGCAATGTGCCGAACAGGCTCACATCGCTCTCGAATTCGATCGACACGCGCTGTACGACCGACTCGACCTTCTTGTACAACGCTTGATCTTGTTCGCCATTCCAGCCGACCGCCGCTTCCGCCAATAGATTAAGCAGCCGGCGCGCGGGATGCGCCTTGCGCGAGAAGAAGCTCTTGTCGAGCATGCCGACCTTGAGCATGGGAATCTGCAAGCGTCCGATCAGCGCCTTCATCGCCGGCGGGATGTCGGTGTCGTCGAGAATGTAATCGAACAGCATGGCGACGACATCGATAATCATGCCGTCCGCGGCACCGACGTTGCCGACGATAGCGCTGGACTGGATATTGCGGATCACATTGACCGAACCGGACATCAGATCTACGTTGCTGAGATTACCGATGCCGCCCGCTACCAGTTCGCTGTTACCCTGCTGCAACTGAGTCAGCGTCTGCATGAAGCCGGCACCGCCGCCCATGCCCATCCCATTGCCGGCGGGACCGCCGAGCACAATGCCACCCGGCACGCCGCCAGGCACTGCGCGGAACATCAGTTGTTGCAGCGTGGCGAAAACATCTTCGTCGCTGGGCGCCGCGCCTTCCGTTGTATTCGCACCGCCAGCGGCACTCGCGGCAGCGTTTTGCGGACGGGCGCGCGGCGAGTTGGCGCGTTTGACCTCATGGCGTAACTCGGGCAGCACACTGCGTTCGATCAACAGTCGATTGATCTCGCGGTACAGCGGCAGCATTTCCTCGCTGACCACATAGCGGTCGAACAGCTTCATGATAATGAGTTTGACCTTGATGCCCGATTCGACATCGCCGCAGGCCTCGCGGAAGGCATTGCAGATCACCTCGGGACCGATGGGATTCTTGGCGCGCGCCAGATCGGGATCGTTGAGCAGATAACCGATGCGACGATTGAGCGGCCCGAGTTCTTCCTTGCAGCCCACATCGACCTTGCTGACCATGTTGGCGACCGCGAGCGTTTCTTCCAATGCATCGTGCTCTACCAGATCCATCTCGTTCATCCGCGGCGAGGCGGTTTTGGCCGTGTCCGCGCTTTCGCTTTCCTTGCGGATCTCGCGATTGAAACCTTCCATAAGCTGCGCCTTGAAGCCGATTTCCATACTGGCGCGTTTCAGGCGCACTTCGCGCATGGCATCGAAATACAGACTCTGCACGGTATTGTTCTCGGCCTTTTCGGCCAATTCGAACAGCGCATCGTCGACCTTGCCCATCATACGCACCAGTGCCGCGGACAACTGGCGAAGGGTCACCTCGCGGCATTCGCGCAACAGGCCCACGGCCTCCTGACTGCTGAGGCCCTTGCGTGCCTTTTCGAATTCGTTCAATTGGACAATGTTCATGGTCAGCCCCAAAACGCGTGGCGGTTTGTCCTCTTGGCGGAAAACCTGGCTGAATCTTGATGTGCTTAGCGCCAGGCGCGGCGGAAAAATGCGGGAAGTGTGAAACGCGACGCAATTTTGGCGGTACGCCCGCGTCGCCGTTCAACTCCGGCGGGTTTCCGCCGCTAGGGGGATAACACTCAACTATGGATATGAAGGCATCCCGCAATGCCCCAATCGGAACCCCACGCGACCCGCGACTTGGCCGGCGATCTGGCCACCAGCCTGCTCGAAGATGTGAGCTATCTGGTCTCGCCGCCGGACGTCTGCGTCAAAGTCTTTGAACTGATCGAATCCAACGATGCCGCCGCGCAGGATATCGGCGCCGTCATCAGCCGCGACCCCAGCCTGACGGCGCGACTGCTGCGCCTGGTCAACAGCGCCTTCTATAACTTCTCGCGACGCATCGATACGGTGTCGCGCGCCATCACGGTGGTCGGCGTGCGCGAACTCTACAGTTTGGTGATCGCAGTCTCGGCCATCAAATCGTTTTCCAATCTGCCCAACAGCCTGGTCAATATCGACACCTTCTGGCGCCACGGCATCTACACCGGATTGATCGCCCGCGCGCTGGCCAAGCGTTGCCATGTGCTGCATCCGGAACGCATGTTCATCGCCGGCATGCTGCACGATATCGGCAGCCTGGTGCTGTACAACCGCATGCCCGAGATTTGCGCGGATCTGTTGTTGGTGTGCGATGGCGACGAAGGTATCCTGCATCAGGCGGAACTGGCGGAGCTGGGCTTCAGCCATGCCGACCTCGGCGGCGCCCTGCTCAATACCTGGATGTTGCCGGAAACGCTGCAAGAGGCGGTCGGCTATCACCACATGCCGTCCTATGCGATGAACTCGGAACTGGAAGCCTCGATCGTGCATCTGGCCGAGAATCTGGCCAACCGCTCGCAGATCGGCGCCTTCTGCGAAACGCCGAGCCTGACCGCTGCGGCCGATGCCTCGGTGTGGACGGCCATCGGTCTGGAAGAGTCGAGTTTCGACCACGACGCCGTGATCGGCGAAGCGGGCTTACAGTTCACCGAAACGGCCGGCCTGTTGTTGGCGCGCGCCTGAGACAATCCAAGCCAGGGGAATCCACGGAGGGCTACCATGAGCATCATCAACTTCCGCCCCGATGACGGCGGCGTGCAATCGCTCAAGCAGGAAAACGCGACCAGCCCCGCCAATGGGGAGCTGCGCGGACTCACGGCCAGCGTGCGTATCCAGCCCGTCGACGAGCAACCGCGGACGCCGCCGCAGGCACCGCTGTTACCGGTGACCTACTCGGGTCCGGAGCGGCGCCAGGGCGAACGGCGCCTGGACAAGCAACGGGTGATTCTCGATACCCGCGACAACCGCGAGCGGCGCCGCCAGGCGCAGGATCAGCCGACGACGGAAGATGTCCCGAAAGTCGGCATCGATGTGTTCGGTTAACGGCCGGCCGTAGAGCTACGCCCCTATCCCCCGCTGCTCGGCCACTTTGTCGCCGATGTAACGCTCGATGAAGATCAACGCCTGACGGCTCAGCTCGGCGAACTCGACACCGTGGTGATATACGCGCTTGCCGCCCGCGCTGACGCTCTGTTCCTCGCGCACATAGCGCACGCGACACGGCAACGTCACCCGCTCCGTCCCGACCGTGCCGATATGCGGAATCTCGATGGAAAACCGCTCGCCGATCTCGCCGAGCCGGCTGCCGGCCACCAGTCGCGCGCCCGACAGGCTGATGTCGGCCAGGGCCACCGACATTTTGCGGCCGGCCTCTTCCATCACCAGCATCATCACCACGTCGTTGACCGGCACGCGCTGACTGCGCCGCACCATGGTGCCCTGCACGCCTTGCGGGTAGGCCAGATGCGCATGGACGAAGGGTTGCTCGGCCAGACACAACACCTGCGTGTCGAAGGCATACAGATGGTCCCCGGCCTCGAAGCGCACCACACAGGGGTCGCCCATGCGCAGGGGTTGGCGCGCATCGGGCTCCGCCGCGGATTGCAGCATGACCATGATGCTGCGCCCGGGCACATAGCCGATCAGCGTCACCGCCACGGTCGGGCTACCGGCCTGCGGCAATTCGATCTGTAGTGTGGAACCCACCACCAGGTTGAGCGTCGGTTTGTGCATGGCGAACAGTCCGAATCGGCGCCGACGAAACCGCCGGCTGGTCCGTTATGCCAGCAGGAAGCGTGCCACCGGGACACGACCAGACGTGCGCCGCGAGGGCGGTTCAGCGCCCCAGCCAGAACGGCATGTCGTGGTCGAGGAATTCCGCATAGGGCATGTAATGCGAACCGTCGCAGGAGAACGTCAGCGCCACCATCCCGTTGAAAATGTTCAACGAGCCGCTGCGCAGATAGATGGTCTCGTCGCCGAGGCGCAAGTCCCTGAAGCCCTGCAAAACCAGACGCACCTGATCGGCAGGCACCAGTGCATCGCCGGGATAATCCCGTTGCGGATACACCAGACAGATGTCCGGATCGACCAGCGCCGCGAGGTCCAGCAAGCGGTAGCGGAAGGGATCTTCGACCAACCACACCGTGGCGCGGCTGCTGGAGAAATGCAGCGTGCCTTGGAACACGCCGTGATTGACGATCAAGGCCTCCAGCATATACAGCACATCGTCGATGCGCCGATCCATTTCGCTGTCGATCCGGCACTGTTGAAACACCGTGCTGCGAATGGCCGGATCGCCGCGCAGTTGCTGCCAATGCCGCGGCTCGTCGTAGAGCCGGCGCGTCAGCGGCAGATCGCGCAGATCGAAATCCGCGCCCAGAAAACCCACCACCACGCCGTCGCGCCGGATCACCTGGATCGCGGTAATCGAAGGACGCCGCGCACGCAGGCTGAGATAGGCATCGGACAACAGGAAACCGCTGGCCGGCACGGCGTTGCGCATGTACGGGCGTTCGGAACGATCACGACCGTAATGTTCCGCGTGCACCCCGGTATGTTCGACGTTGTCGCAAATTTGCAGGCCGCGCGTATCCATCGCATACAAGGCCATGCAATACGGCAACTCGTGCAGCGCCGAGGCCAGCGTCTGATTGAGCAGCTCGCGTTGCGGCCACACCAGGCCGCATTGCGCGGCGATACGCGCCAGCGGCTTGGCCAGCAGCGTCGACAAGGCCTCGCGCTGTTGGTTGATGCCGGCCTCCAGCGCCGGGGTATCGCGTAGAACTGTAGAGGGAGGCGTTTCCGTATCGGTCATTCCGTATCACTCATCCCAGATCACTCATCGGGGGCGTCAGGATTGCAAAGCACACCGCCCAGGTCAAATCAGATCAGGTCAAATGCGGGACGGCATAGACGCATGCATACTGCGGTACGCGCCGCGCCGAAAACAGCCGCGACAACCGAACAGACCTCTGAAAGCTTCAATGCCCACCCCGCCCCCGGTATAGTACGCTGCTATACGCGCCCATGCCGTGGGCGTAGCGGCGGAGAGCCACCCATGAAGTTGAGCGTCGAACAATTCCGCGCCTGGCCGAACAAGCGCATCACGCTGCTGGGCATGTCCGGCGTGGGCAAGACGCGTCTCTCGAATCTGCTGCGCAAGCGCGATTGGTTCCACTATTCCGGCGACTACCGCATCGGCACCCGTTATTTGGACGAGCCGATCCTCGACAACATCAAGCACAAGGTGATGGAGATTCCGTTCCTGCGCGACCTGCTGCGCTCGGACTCGATTCACATCGTCAACAACATCACCGTGGACAACCTGCACCCGGTGTCGAGCTTTCTCGGCAAGCTCGGCAATCCGGAACAGGGCGGTCTGGGCTTGCAGGAATTCAAACGTCGCCAGGCACTGCACCACACTGCCGAAATCGCCGCCATGCGCGATGTACCCCAGTTCATCAACAAGGCGCAGGACATCTACGGCTACCGGCATTTCGTCAACGATGCCGGCGGCAGCGTCTGCGAACTCGACGATCCGGGCACCCTCGACATCCTCGCCGAGCACACGCTGATTCTGTATCTCAAGGCCACCGAGTCCGACGAACAGGAATTGATCCGCCGCGCCGAGGCCGACCCCAAACCGCTGTATTACCGCGAGGCGTTTCTGGACGAACAACTGGCGACCTACTTGCAGGAGCGCGCGCTGTCCTATGTCGCCCTGATCGACCCGAACGATTTCGTGCGTTGGATGTTTCCGCGTCTGTTCTATTCGCGCATCCCACGCTACGAGGCGATCGCCGCCGAACATGGCTATACACTGACCACGACCGAGCTTGCCCAGGTCCAGGACGAAGCGGGCCTCATGCGCCTGATCGAAACGGCACTGGCACGGCAGCAAGAGCGATAAACCCATGCCCCTGGTTGCCAACACCGATCTGCCCGCCTTTGCCCGCCTGGAACAGGAGGGCGAGACCGTCCTGCCGCGCGACGAGGCCGTGCATCAGGACATCCGCGAGCTGCACATCGGTCTGTTGAACATGATGCCGGACGCCGCGCTGGAGGCGACCGAGCGACAGTTCTTCCGCTTGGTCGGCGAGAGCAATCAGATCGCCCAGTTCTATATGCACCCGTTCACGCTGAAGGAACTGCCGCGCGATGCGAAGGGCCGCGAGCATGTGGCGAAATATTACGAGAGCTTCGAGCAGATCAAATCGGCCGGACTGGACGCGCTGATTATCACCGGCGCCAACGTGCAGGGCACGGAGCTGGCCGAGCAGCCGTTCTGGGAGCCGCTCATCGAGGTCATCGACTGGGCCTATGCCAACGTCACCTCGACGCTGTGCTCGTGTCTGGCGACCCATGCCGTGCTGCAATTCCGCTATGGGCAGAAGCGTCGGCCGCTGGGCTTCAAACGCTGGGGCGTGTATGCGCATCGGGTGGTCGACCGCAAGCATCCGCTGGTGTTGGGCGTGAACACGCGCTTCGACGTGCCGCATTCGCGCTTCAACCAGGTCGACCGCGCGCAGTTCGAGGCCGCCGGTCTGCATGTGCTGGCCGAGAGCGTCGACGCCGGCGTGCACTTGGCGGTGAGCGAGGACGGTTTCCGGCTGATCTTCCTGCAAGGCCACCCGGAATACGACAGCATCAGCCTGCTCAAGGAATACAAGCGCGAGGTGCTGCGCTATGCCGCCGGCAGCCGCACGGACTATCCGCCGTTCCCGGACAATTATTTCAGCCCACAGATCCAGGCCATCCTGGACGAATACCGCGTGAGCCTGGCGCACGCCGTGGCCAGCGGCCGTCCCGTGCCCGAGTTGCCGGAGAGCTTCATCCTGCCGCACATCGACAACACCTGGCACGACACCGCCGAGGCCATCCTCAACAACTGGGTCGGCAAGGTCTATCAAATTACCAACAACGACCGCCGCAAACCCTTCATGGACGACGTCGATCCCAATGACCCGCTGGGCCTGCGGATTTAGCCTGATAATTCTCAAAACCCTTGCGTCAAAATGGCTTATGCGGCGCCCAAGATGACATGGGCGATGAGAGGGGCGGGCCCGCCCACCCCGGCGGCGCCCCGCCCCTAAAGTTAATTCTGGGCAGAACGCTATGGCTGGCTATTATTCCGCCACGCGCCGCCCGCCGGCGTAACCCATGGAGCTCAACTCGGTTCAGGTGAACACAATGTCGGGATCATCGAAGCAGAAAGGCCCTCTCTGGTATGGATATCTGGAAGCCGGCGACAAAAGCTCGCCGGTCGTGCGTGACGAACGTCTGGATACAGGCAACGGCAAAACCCTGTTCCTGTTCAATCTCGCGCGTCGGCAGATCCTCGAATACACGCGCGAGATCGTCGAACCCAAATTGCGCGAGCTGAAATCCGGCGAAGCCAAGCTCGATGAATTGAACAGCGCTTACGGCGAGGCCCGGCGCAATTTCAAGCATCCCAGCACGCGCCCGCTGAACATCCCCGAACGCGGCGCACCCGCCGCCAACCCCAGCGAGGACGAAGGCTTCGGCGACTTCGGCGGTAGCGGCGACGCGGACGAAGGCGCCTGGATCGACAGCACCGAGACGGAAGAGTCCTGAACCCACGGGCGCCGGACAGGTGCCGCGACGCGATGGCCACGCTTAAATTTCCCCAACTCGCGCTCGGCCAAGGCTTCGTCTTCCGCGGCACCCGCTATGTGAAAGTCAGTCCGCTGCTCGCGCGCGCCGAAGACAGCGGACACTCGCAGATGATTCCGCGTTCCGCGCAGGTGGAACTCCTGGATGTGCCCGCGACCGCGGGCGTCGAGAAAAATCCGGCACACGTCGCGCTGGAAGAACTGCATCGCGCCGCGCTCGACTGCCTGGAGGAACTGGCGGCGCATGCACCGCCGCAGGCCGTCAGCCGCGCACGCCAGCGGTTGGCCGCAGCCCGCCAACGCGCGCTGGAACAGCTCGGTCTGCGCGACTAAATCGCGCTCCCTCCACCCCTCCCCTCCAGAATCGCGCCCCCGTTAAGGAAGCGTTCAGATTCGCCCTGCTAGTCTACCTGCAACGCTCGGGGAACCCCGGCGTGCGGCCCCCACCAATCCAGTCGGGAATCCGGCCGGGCCTTTGCCACAAGGAGAAAAGTCATGCGCAACCTGAACACGCTTCTGCTCGCCCTGACCGTCGGCGCCGGCAGCCTGCTGGCCGCCCCGTTGGCGCTCGCGGACAAATACGAAGTCCACAACTACTACGGTGCGTCGCGGTATGACGATGACGATCATCACCATCGCCACCACCACGGCAAGCACACAGTGGTCAATTACTACTACGAGGAACCGGTGCAGGAACGCGTCGTGGTGGTGGAACGTCCGGTGTATTACGAACAGCCGGTGGGATACTACGAGGAACCGCCGCGCTATTACCGCGACGAACAACCCTATTATCCGCCGCAGCGTTCGAGTGGGTATCGCTCCGCCACGCCGATGATCGTCGGCGGCATTATCGGCGGCGTGCTCGGCCACCAGGTCGGCAAGGGCCGCGGCAATGATGTCGCCACCATCGCGGGCACGATTCTCGGCGGCTCGATCGGTCGCGACATGGGCTATTACCACCAATAAGCGCTGTGCAGTCCCCGGGACGGAATATCTGTCTTCCGTCCCGGTGCGTTTTTCACAATCTATCGCAACGCCTGCAAATATACTTCGACGGCATCCGCCACGGTGATCTCCCGCGCCTTGATAGCATCCAGATAGGTGCGCCGCCACGGGCCGAGATGCGCCTGCGATTGTTGTAACTCCAAATAAATGAGCTTGGCCATCGGCCCGGCCTCGGCAAGAAAACCGCTCTCCACGAAATCCCGCTCCGCCTGCGCCTTGTCATAGACGACGCGCACGATCTCCGCCTGCCAAACACCGTCGTTCAAAGTGAAGCGCCCGTAAGCGGCGCGCGCGTCGCCGTCCATCGGCTGACCGACGGAGCCGGTATTCACCACCAGCGTTTCGTTGAAACGCCGCAGTAAGGGCTTGTGCGTGTGCGAACCGACGAACAGATCGCGCGGCTCGCCGAGTTTGGCCGGCAGATCTTCATCGGCGGTGCGCGCGGAAATGCCGTCGCGATTGCCCAAGCGCGAGCCGTGGGTGATATGCGCCGAGGCACCGCCCGCGAGGTCGGTCAGATCGAGATGATCGCCCCAGGCGCGTAGCTCCTCCACCGCAGATCCCAACTGCCGCAGCGCCCAATCGGCGAAACGATCGATGTCGCGCGTCGGGCTGTCGGGATCGGCGGGATGATCCGCGCAATGCAGCACATACGTCTCGTGATTGCCGGTCAGATAGCGGCCTTCGGGAAAATGCGTTTGCAACAGCCGCAGGCAGTGCAGACTGTACGGCCCGCGACTGACCAGATCGCCGTTGACGACAACGCGATCGGGATTCCAGCGCGCGATGTCGTCCAGAACGGCGCTCAGCGCGGGGAGATTACCGTGGATATCGGACAGGACAGCGAGTTTCATTTCTAGTCAGCGGCTACGTTCGATGATGAGATGACGATGAGCGTACACACCCGCAATACCGCCAGGCAAGCCGCAATTCCACAGGGATTCAGCGGCCACCGCGCGCGGCGCGGACGGTCTCGTAGGCGGCTTTGATCTCCTGGGTTTTTTCCGTGGCCAACGCGACCATTTCCTCGGGCAGGCCCTTGGCCACGAGCTTGTCGGGATGGTGCTGATTCATGAGTCGACGGTACGCGGTCTTCACGTCGGCATCGCTGGCCTCGCGCGTAACGCCGAGCACGCGATAGGCCTCCGCGAGCCGATCGCGCGAAGCGGGCGCAGCCGCACCGCCCGGGGCGAAACCGCGCGCCGCCTGCACCAGCGTTTCGAGCTGCGCGAACTCCTGACGACCGATGCCGAGACGGTCGCAGATATGCCGCAACACCCGCGCCTCTTCGGCATGCACGGCGCCGTCGGCATAACAGGCGTGCAATTGGATCTCGACGAACATGCGCAACAACTGCCGGCGTCGATGACACTCGCGGCGAAATTGTTCGAGCACCGCATCCAATTGGAAATCGGGCGCCTTGCCTTCGGCGAACAAGCGCATCGCGGCACGACGCATGTCGTCACTCAAACGCAATTGCGCCATCACCTGTTCGGCAAGGCGGATTTCGTTCGGCGAAACCTGTCCGTCGACCTTGGCGAGATGCCCCATGACGGCGAAGGTCGCCGTGAAGAAGGCGGTCTGCACGCGTTCCTGATCGCCAAGCTCCGCGCCGTACTCGCCAAGACCATCAAGACCTTTGTCAAAACGCCGTCCCAGCGCCACACCCAACAAAGCACCGAGCGGACCGCCCAACAAGTAACCAAACGCACCGCCGAGAACCGTGCCCCACCAACTCACCGCGTCGTTTCTCCTCGCTGTATTGCGCACGTCATCGCGCGCGCTCCAAACGTCCAATCATACGCTTGCGACTCTGCGGCAGACAGCCTGCCGGCCGCCTTGCCAAGCCCACACGATAGGCCTATAAATGAAAGCGTCGCTGGCGCAAATACTGTGTGGATGCGCGCCCGGCCACGCAGGAGGTAACCCACATGGCAACGGAATACGAACCGCGCATCGGCGATTGGTATCGCACGGTCACCGGCGACAATTTCGAGATCGTCGCCTTGGATGCGGACGACGAGACCCTGGAAATCCAGTATTTCGACGGCACGGTCGAAGAGCTCGATATGGATACGTGGTATGAACTGAATATCGAGCCTATCGAACCTCCGGAAGACTGGTCCGGTTCCATGGATATCGCCCGCGACGATTACGGTGTCGATCTGGAGACGCGCAGCGGCGATGTCTGGGCCAATCCCCTCGACAACCTGGATCGCGAAGACTGAGCCCGGCCGGCATCTCGCCCCCGTTATCGTTTCGTTACCGCACAAACGGCGGGTTTTCCCGGCCCGCACGCATTCCCTCTTCTATACTTGGCGTAGACCCTAACTTCCGCGCAGCGTGTACCGGTCTCCGCGCGGCCGCAGCCCCACTGCAAAGGAGGTCGTCATGAGAAGAAGACTGTATTTCCTGCTGCCCGACATCGGTCGCGCCCAACAGATCCTGAACGAACTGCTGCTGGCACGCATCGAAGAACGGCATATCCATATCCTGGCCCGGGACGGCACCCCTATGGACGACCTGCCCTCCGCCAACTTGTTGCAGCGTAGCGATTTCCTGCACGGCGCAGAAATGGGTCTGGCACTCGGCGGCGCCACCGGCATCGTGGCCGGCGTGCTGATGATGTTGTTCCCGCCGAATGGTATGGAAATAGGCGGGGGTACGGTGCTGGCGCTCGCCTTGGCCGGTGCCGGTATCGGCGCCTGGGCCGCGGGCATGATCGGGACCGATGTGCCGAACAGCCAACTGCGGAAATTCATGCCCGCCATCGAACGCGGCCAAGTGCTGCTGATGGTCGACGTCCGTCCGAGTGAGATGCAACGTGTCGGCGATATGATTCACAACCTGCATCCGGAGGCCAGCGATCACGGCATCGAACCCACCCTCCCCGCCTTCCCGTAATACGCCGCCCCGCCGGACCTCCCGCTGAAGCGGAAGTCCGGCGCGGTTCGGTGCCGGCGCACAGCCACAGACGACCGCCAATGCCAAATGCGCTGATGCATGTGCAGTATCCACATCCCTGGCAGGTCGGCACCGCTCATGCCCGCATCATCCAAGACGAACTTGCGGCCGAGGTGGAGCGCGCCGATCGCTACGGCCCGGTGCGGTATGTCGGCGGCGTCGATATCGGGTTCGAGGATGCAGGCACTACCACGCGCGCCGCGCTGGTGGTGCTGCAATTCCCGGAGCTGGTTCCCGTCGAGCGCGTTGTAGCGCGCCGGCCGACCGATTTCCCCTATGTACCGGGTCTGCTGTCGTTCCGGGAAATCCCCGCCCTGCTCACGGCGTTCGACGCAGTGCGAATTTTGCCGGACGTGATTTTGTGCGACGGCCAAGGCATCGCCCACCCACGCCGTTTCGGTCTCGCCTGTCATCTCGGCGTATTACTCGACCGACCCAGCATCGGTGTCGCCAAGCAGCGACTGATCGGTGATTTCGCCATGCCACCACAACAGCGTGGGGCGTGGACGCCCCTCGTGGACAAGGGTGAAACCATCGGCGCCGCGCTGCGCAGTCGGGTCGGTACCCGACCGCTATTCATCTCCATCGGACATCGAATAAGTCTGGCCAGCGCCGTCGAGCTGGTGATGGCCTGCACGTTGCGCTACCGACTGCCGGAAACCACCCGCCAAGCCCATCGCCTCGCCTCGCACACGCCAACGACGCCCTGAATTTTCTTATTCATGGATCAACCCGCCAGCGGATGCCAATCAACCCACTGTTTCCAGTTGGGTTTGAAAAATACCTCCCTGGATAACCCTCATAATCACCACAACACTCAATGTTGCCGGCGCGGCGCCGCTACTTTAGGGTAAGAGGCGAACACGGCGTTTGCCGCGACGGGAGGTGTACCATGATGAAGGTCTACGATATGGTCGCTTGCGGGATGGACGAGCCCGACGAGAGTACCCCGCCCTACGGTTACGCAGCCCCGCGGGCCATTCACCCCAGCGAAATTCCGGCGCCGCACCTGCAAACACTGCAACTTACACCGATGCCAGCCGTTGACACACTACCGCCATCGTTGCGTGCGGCGGATATCGAACGCTTCCTGGAAAGCTGCGGCGACTGACGCCGACATTCGTACCCAGGCTTTGACGAACGCCTGCCCGGCCGACGCCGCGGCAGGCGTTTTTCGTTGCGCACGTCATTCGCCGATATGCAACAGCGTGCCGTGCCGGCGCGCAACTTGGAAGGCATAGAGAAACAGCGCACTGCCCACTGCGATGTAAAACAAATTCAAGCCGATTGCCGCCAACAGATGATCCGTCAACACGCGCTGTTCGATGAGCACCGCGCGCATGCCCTCGAACACATGACTGGACGGCAAAGCCCACGCAACCGGCTGCAACCACGCCGGCAACACTGCGATCGGATAATAAATGCCACTGACCGGCGCCAGGGCGAAGATCGCCACCCAGGCCAGACTTTCCGCGCCCAGGCCGTAACGCAACACCAGCGCCGCAACCATCAAGCCGATGGCCCAACCCATCACCAGCAGATTGGCGAAGAACCCCAGCAGCGACGGGCCGAGCGTGAAAATCGAGAAGTCGTAGAGCGGTATGGCCAACAGCGCCGCCACGCCCACACCGACGAGCGTGCGCAGGAAACTGATCGCCAGCAGTGCGCAAATCAGCTCGTACGGCCGCAACGGGCTGACGAACAGTTGGCCGAGATTGCGCGAATACATCTCTTCGAAGAATCCCAGCGACACGCCGAGTTGACCGCGGAACAACACATCCCACAGCAGCACGGCGGCCAACAGCACGCCCGAGGCCTGGGCCAGCCAACTGCTGTGGGTAAGAAAAAACTGCGTGATGAAACCCCACAACACCATTTGCACCGCCGGCCAGTAGAAAACCTCCAGGACGCGCGGGCCGGAGTGCCGCAGCAGATACAAATAACGCAGCACCATGGCGCCGACCCGACGCAATGAGAAGTGACGTTCCGCGGCGGCCATCGGCGTCCCTCAGTCCCCGCCCGCCGGCTGGCGCGCGATATCCAGAAACACATCTTCCAGCGTGGCGCGGCCATAGCGCGCCAACAATTGCGCGGGCGTGCCCCGGTCGACCAGACGCCCTTGACGCAGCATCATCACGTCGTCGCAGACCCGTTCGACCTCCGGCATATTGTGCGAGGCCAGCAACAGCGTGGCACCCGTCTCGCGCTGGTAGTCCAACAGATAACCGCGAATCCGGTCGGCGCTGTCCGGGTCCAATGACGCGGTCGGTTCGTCCAGCAACAACACCTCCGGCGTGTTCAGCAAGGCCTTGGCCAGCGCCACGCGCGTGCGCTGCCCGGCCGACAAGGTGCCGTAGGGACGCCGCAGATACGCACCGATTTCCAACGCCGCGGCCAATGCCGCGATCCGTTCGCGCACGCGCCGCACACCGTACAGATGCGCATACACGGACAGATTCTCGGCCACGGTCAAACGCTGCGGAAGATCGACATACGGCGAGGAAAAATTCATCCGCCCCAGCACCCGGTAACGGTGTGCCAGCATGTCTTCGCCGAGAACGTGTATCCGACCGGAAGAGGGCGTCAACAACCCCAGCAGCAGCGATAGTGTGGTGGTCTTGCCGGCACCGTTGCCGCCCAACAGCGCACACACCGAGCCGCGCGCTACTTCTAAGCTGAGATCGGCAACGGCGGCGATATCGTCATAGCGTTTATTGAGATTGCGTACTTCGATGACCGGCATGCCTACAGCATGCTGGCGGACGCGGCGGATAACAACTCTGTGAATTTAGGCGGAGCAATCAGCCGTGGGCGCCGCGATCACCCAGCCATCGTCCAGGGTCACGGCAACGGACGTCAGGGATTGCCCTGCGCAGGGACCGGCCACGCAGTGGCCGTCGTCGATGCGAAACAACGCCAGATGCGTTGCGCACTGGATAAGGGTACGGTCGAGATTGAGGAACTGGTCGGGCTGCCAATCGAGCGGGCTGCCGGTGTGCGGACAGTGATTCGCATAGGCATACACGGCTTGGCCGCGCCGCACCAGGAAGATGTCTTGCAGGCCGTGCGGCGTTTGCAGGGTGAAGCCGCGCGCACCGGGGTCCGTCAGATCGTCCAGCCGACAGAGTCGCTGTCGTGTTATGGCCCCGGTCATCTGTGCCTTCCCTGCTGCACACCAACAGTGCGGTTAAAGATCGCGCGCCACTCTAAACCCAAGGTCGTCCATACGCATGCTGGAGAGCTGCTGATCGCGCTTGGTCAGGCGCAGCGTATTGGCGGGGCTGTTGAAGCCGCCGCCGCGGATCACCCGGCGGGTGCAACCCACATTCACCCAAGCGCTGCCATCGGTCGGCGCCGACGTGTAATCCGGATGATAACAGTCCTGCACCCATTCGATGGCGTTGCCGGCCGTGTCGTACAACCCGAGCGGATTGGCTGCGAAACTGCCGACCGGCGCCGTGCCGCGCGCATCCCACTGACTGCCGCAGTTGAAGCAATTGGCGCGCTTCTCGCCCGGGGTATTGCCCCACCAGTACAAACTGCGGCCCAAATTGCCGGCGGCGTATTCCCATTCCGCCTCGGTGGGCAGGCGATAGCGTTTGCCGGTTTGCTCGGACAGCCAACGGGCATAGGCCGTGGCGTCTTCCCAACTCACATTCACCACCGGGCGGCGCCCGCGCCCGCGACCTTTGTCGCCCGGCAAGGCGCGACCGGTCGCGCGCGCAAAGGCATCGAACTCCTCGAAGGTCACTTCGTATTGACCGATCGCATAGCCGTGCAGATCGACGTCGTGCTTGGGACGTTCGTTGAAATCCAGCGAACTGGCGCCGCTGCCCATGGCGAAACGCGTCGCGGCGATTTCAATCAGCCGCGGTCCGCGTTCACCCACACTCAAGTGATCCTGAAATTCCCGCCCCGTGGCTATCGCGGCCTGACTCGCAGCCGGCTCCGGAGGCACGACCCTTGAAGTCTCTGGCGCAACCTCTGGGGCAACTTCGGGTGCGGGCGCAGGCGTGGGTGCTACGACGACGGGCGCGGGCACTGTCGCCAACACTTGAGACGCCGGTGCCGCATCGGCGACGGGCTCGATCACCTCTACAGGTTTGCCGAACCAGAACACCGCACCGACGCCCAACGCGCCCAATAACAAACCGCCAGCCAATCCCATCGCCAGTCCCGCGCGGCTTGGCGCGGTCTCGGCACGCGCCATGGCCGGCTCGAAAGACGGCGCGTCGGGCGTATGCGCTTGCATCTCGCGTGCCTGCAATGCCTCACGCAACTGCGCGACTTCCTGTTCCGCGTTCTCGCGCAGTTGGCCGGCCTCGTCCACGCGTTGCTGAATATCGCTCAGTTGGCTGCGTAAGCGCGTTAATTCATCGTCAGCCGACGCCGCTGCCGCCCGCTCACGCCACTGCTCGGTGTCGGCGCGTGCGCTGGCCGCTTCTTCGCGCGCCTGATCGAGCAGCAGATGCAGTCGCTGCAATTCCTCGCCGACGGAATCGCCCGCACTGAGTTTGCGCGCCGTGGCCAGTTCTTCCCGCAGGCGTTGCATCTGCGCCTGGGTCGCCTCGATATCAGCGGTTGTCGCCAGGCGCAGTTGATCCAGTTCGGTTTGCAAGGCCTGTTGTTGCAGTTCCGCGGCGGTACGCAATTCCGTGAGCTGCTCGCTCGATTCGCGACGCGCGTCTTCGGCCGTCTCCAACTGCTCCCGGGCCGCGGCCAACGCGGACTCGCTACGTTCCAGAGCCGCGGCCGCTTCGGCCTTGGCCGCCGCGAAATCCGCTTGCGTGGCCTGGGCGAGATTGCCGCGCTGCTCCAGTTCGCGCGCCAGCGCCGTGCGGGCGCTGTCCAATTCGGAACGCAGGTCGTTCAGTTGCTCCAGGTGTTCCGCCAGATGTTTATCCAGATGCGCATCCAAGGCCGCGCGGCTGTTGGCCTCGGCTTCGGCCAGCGCCTGTTGCTGGGTCTGGCGCGACTGTTCCAGTTCGGTTTGAGCGGCATGCGCCGTGGCCGTCATGTCGGTCAACCGCGCATCGAGCTCGGCGCGGGCGGCATCGGCCTCGCGCACTTGGTTCTCGGCCGCATGCAATTGCTCGCGCACCTGCGTCAGCAGATGCGTCTGCTCGTCCTGGCTGGCGGCCGCATCGGATTGCTGTTGCCGCAGCCGTTCCAGGTGTGCCGTGGCCGTCGTCAATTCGTTGTGCAACGCATCGCGCTGAGTCTGCGCGGCGGCCAATGCCGCTGCATCCTGCGCGCGGTGCTCGGCATCGGCCTGAGCAGTAGCTTGGGCAGTAGCCTGGGCATCGGCCAGCGACTGTTCCAGCGCACGAATACGCTGTTCGGCCTGTGCCTGTTGCGTTGCCTGGGACTCGGTGACGGTGACAAGCTCGGCACGCAGGGATTCCGTTACGGCGTGCAGGTCGCTCTCGGTCTGCGTGCGCGCCTGTTCGGTTGCCGCCAGCCGCGCTTCGAGTTCGGCCGTGCTGAGTTGCATCTGGTCGCGTTCGGCCTGCACGGCATCCGCCGCGGCCTGCGCCGTCGCGAGCGCGGCGTGGGTTTCGTCGAGCAATGTCTGTGCGGCGGCGAGTTCCGCGGTCAAGGCCGTCTGCGTGGCATCCAGGGCGGCATTCAGGGCGACCTGTTCGGTCTGCTGCGTCTGGAGTTCGCGGTGCGCCGTTTCCAGCGCGGCCTCCAGACGTTGCATTTGTTCGCCGGCATCTGCGCTCAAGGCCTGAACGCGCGTCTGCGCCTGATCCAGCTCGGCGCGCAAGGCATCGCGTTCCTGCTGGAGCTGGAGCTGAGTCTGCTGCAAGGATGCGCGTTCGAGTTCGTCGGCATGCACGCGCTGACGCAGTTCCTCCAGCGTCCCCTCCAAGTGCGTCACCTGCGCACCGGCATCCGCTTCGAGCATGCGCACTCGCGCCTGCGCCTGTTCCAGTTCGGCGGTCAAGATCTGCTGCGTCTGCAACGCCTCGGCCTGCGTGCTTTGCAGGGCATCGCGCTCGCCAACACTGGCTTGATGTGCGGCCTCGGCGGCCACCAGCTCACCGCGCAGCCGCTCGCTTTCCGCCTGTGCGGCTGCCGCCACTGCGGACTGATCGGCGCGGACAACGGCCAATGCGTCGGTCAACTCCTGGATGTGCGCCAGCGCCTGTTCGCGCTGTGCGTGCAAATCCGCGGCCTCTGTCGTGGCCTGCGCCACCTGCTGCGCCAGTTGCTGCGTGAGCGTCTCGATATGCGTCTGCAATTCGGCCAGCGCTTGCCGGTCGGACTGCTGCTGGGCGTTGCTGCGTGCGTGTTCCTCGGCGAACTGCTGCTCGTGCGCGGCAAGCCGCGCCGCCAACTGTGCTTGCAGTTCCACGACCTGCTGCGCCGCGGCCGTCTGTACGGCGGCCAATGCCTGCGCATGTTCCGCCTGCGCGGCGCTCTGCTGCTGTTCGGTATCCCGACGCGCCTGCTCCAGGGACGTGGTCGCCGCCTGCAACGCCGTCTCCAGCTCCTGCAGACGCTGTGCCTGTTCCGTCTGGGATTGCGCGCCGTGTTGCTGAGCGTCGCGCAGTGCCGCGTCCAATTCCTGAATCCGTGCGAGGTGCAACGCGGCCTGTTCCGCCTGCGGTTGCAGCGCGTCGATACGCGTCTGTAGCTCGGCCTGTTCGGCGACCGCACTGGCGCGCCATTGCGCATCGGCCGCACACGCCGCATCCAGTTCACCGATCCGGCCACGGAGCGCATTGAGTTCGTCTTGGAAACTTACCTCGCGGACGCGCCGTTCCGTCAGCTCCGCCTCCAAGGCCTCGGCCTGGGTGCGGTTCGCCGCATCGGCCTGACGCTGCGTGTTCAGGGTATCCTTCAGACCCTGCAACTCGTTGCGCGCCGCGACACCCTCCTGGCGCGATTCGGCGAGCGTCTGCTCCAATTCCAGAATCTGTTCGCGTGACTCTTCCCGCAACCGTTCCAGATCCTCCTGCAACGCGCCGACCCGTGCGACCAGTTGTACCTGCGCGGATTCCAGGGTCTGCTTTTCGTCTTGCAGGGATTGCAGATTCTCCCTCAGCGCAGCCACCGCCTCCGCGGCCATCGACGTGGAGGCGGCTTCCGCGGTGGCGGTGGGAACGGCCTGCGGTTTCAAGGTGACGACGGCGGCGACCGGCTCGCTCGGCGCGGTAGGCGCGACAGCGGCCGCGCTGCCCACCAAGGCCTCGGCGGGCACACCACCGAGACCGTCGGTAAGGACATAGACGTCGAAGCCGCGCTGACTGAGCACGAAGGCGGCGCTGGCGCTGCGTCGGCCGGTATCGCAACAGACGATGTATTTGGTCGCACTGTTGAGGCCATTGGCCTCCAAGCGTAGCGCGGACAAGGGGATGTTGCGGCTGCCCTGGATGTGTACGTTCTCGAACTCGCCGGGCAGACGCACATCCAGCCATTCGGCGCCTTTGCACACCAGGACTTCGGCACCTGCATAATCGAGTTTGTTGAGCAGCGGCTCCTTGAGCAGTTCGACGAAATCCTTTTTCGCCAGGCGCATCAACACGCCGTCGGTCATCATGGTGATGGTCGCGTTGCGTTTGGCATCCGAGACCAGTGCGTCCTCACCGAAGGCATCGCCGTCGGCGAGCTCCGCCAGTTTGACTTCCTTGGCGTTGGCGGACGGTTTGCGGGACACCATGCAACGCCCGTTCTTGATGATGTAGAAATAGTCGCCCTCGCCACCCTGCTGGATGATGACGTCGCCGGCCTGCACCGGCACGGACTCGACCTTCATCAGCAGACGCTGGATATTGGACGGCGGCAGTTTGAGGAAGGTCTGGGACTGGAGGATGCGGGTCATCCAGTCGTCGTCGTCGTCGTCGGAAATCTCGGAGACTTCGTAACCGGAGGACTGATCCCAGGTCAGCATGATGTCCAACAGACTGGAATCGACGCGCGCCACGACCACATTGGTCTTGGCCCGGGCCGCGACCTGACGCGGTTGCTGCTGGGCAATGGGATGACGGCCGGCATCGCTGCCGGCTACGACTGCGCCGACGATCTCGTTACCGGCCAGCAGGCTGATCTCGCCATCCAGCAGATATACCGACTGGTTGTCCCGATCGCCCTCTTTGAACACAAGACGACCAGCGCGGATTTCCTCCACGACGGTCTTCTGCGCCACCTCGTTGAAGTGCATCGGCGACAATGCATTGAACGGGACCAGCACTTGGAGTGTCTTTTTGTCGATGATTTTCTGCGCCGCACCCATACCTGCTCAGCCGCGAGGAATCCTAAAATCAATCCATTAGTCAATTAGATGTGGCTACGCACTCTAACGTAGTTTAGCGGCCACAACCGACCAATGCTTAAGCGCGCCGGGGGCGTTTCCGGTCCCTGCTTGCAGCATCTCGGCACGTCGCCCGCTTACCTTTGCCGGCCCGATTGGAACTGCGACGGGATTCACAATCCAACCCACGGCCGGAATGAATTCCGGCAGGTCGCGCGATGCATCGAAGTATGTGCAATATCCGCACCGTCTCCACAGGTGTATTACACCGACACCATGTCTCCCCACATGCGTGCGCCAACGCATCCGAAGCTGGAACACAGGTGCAGCAAATACTGTTATTTCAGGCCAAAAAGCCTTCCACTGCGAATTTATTGTGCTATCTTATG
>JACREG010000190.1 GCA_016218375.1 Gammaproteobacteria bacterium | reverse complement strand
GCGACCGCGCCGAAGCGGCCATGCGACACACCGATGCGACGCGCCGTTCGGCCATGTTCGCCGTGGATGTCGCGCGGCATGAATTGGAAGCCGCGCAAACCGCGTTGCAACATTCCGCCGCGCGCGCGCACGGCGAGACGCCGGAGCGGGTCGCGGTGCATGCACCGATTACCGGGCGGGTGTTGAACATCCCGCGCCAAAGCGAAGGCGTCGTTACGCCCGGCCAGGCGTTGATCGAAGTCGGCGATCCCGCTGCCTTGGAAGTCGAGATCGAAGTGCTCTCCGCCGATGCCGTGCGCATTCTGGCTGGCATGCGGGCCGGCATACCGGTCGAGTTCACGCGCTGGGGAGGCACCGATCCGCTCGCGGGCCGCGTGCGCGTGGTCGAGCCCACTGGTTTCACCAAGATTTCCGCCTTGGGCGTGGAGGAACAGCGCGTGCGCATCATCGCCGACATCGATGCGCCGATGGAAACCTGGGCGCGCCTCGGCGATGGTTATCGCGTGGAAGCGAATTTCATCCTCTGGCAAGGCGCGGATGTGTTGCAGATCCCCGCCAGCGCCCTGTTCCGCCAGGATAAGGGATGGGCGGTGTTTCGCTACGACGGTTCGCGCGCCCGATTGCACCCGGTCGAGGTCGGACATAACAACGGCTTCGCCGCGGAGATCGTCAAAGGATTGAATGCCGACGACGCGGTGATCGTACATCCCAGCGACGCGATTGCCGACGGGGTGCGGGTCGCGCCGCGCTGATACAGTTCCTGCGCCGATCAGGCCGCCGGTTTGACGGCCTCGATCGTCGCCGATACCACATAGTCGGTGATATCCGTCCCCGGCGCCCAGTCGCGGATGAAGGTCTTGCTCTCGTCCTTCGGGGCCAGGCGAATTTGCGTGAAGCCGGTTGTCCGCAGCAGTGCCTCGATCTCCTCAACCTTCGACGCGCCGGCCATGCAGCCCGTGTACAAGGCCATGTCCTGGCGCACGGACTCCGGCATGTCGGCGAAGGCGACGACATCGGAAATCGCCAGTCGTCCACCCGGCTTCAAGACCCGGAAGGCATCGGCGAACACGCGCGCCTTGTCGGGCGACAGATTGATCACGCAGTTGGAGATGATGACATCCACGCTGGCATCGGCCGCCGGCAGATGTTCGATTTCACCGAGGCGGAACTCGACATTGCGATAGCCGCCCCGCTCCGCGTTGGCGCGCGCCTTGGAAATCATCGCGGGCGTCATATCCACGCCGATGACCTGTCCCGTCGCGCCGATCTGCCGCGCGGCCAGGAAACAATCGAAGCCACCGCCGCTACCGAGATCGAGCACCGTCTCGCCCGGCTGCAACGCGGCGATGGCTTGTGGGTTGCCGCAGCCCAATCCCATGTTCGCGCCTTGCGGCACGGCACCGACCTCATCGGCACTGTATCCGAGCGCTTGGGACTGGATTTCCGCATCGGTGGCGGGCGCGGCTTCGCAGCAACCCGATCCGCCACCGCAACCGGCGGAATTGCTCTCGGCCACGCGCCCGTATTGTTCGCGCACGGCCTGACGGATCGTATCGTTCTTCATGGCGTCCATAGAGTTCTCCTGTGCTCGGGGTTGTGAGTGCGCTTGCGTCGTCTTGCTTTGGTCGTTGCCGTCATCGTCGAGCGCGCTCATACCAGCCGCGGCTGGCATTGGCGATCTTGACCACCGACAACATCACCGGCACTTCGACCAGCACGCCGACGACAGTGGCCAGCGCCGCGCCCGAGTCGAAGCCGAACAGACTGATCGCGGCAGCCACGGCAAGTTCGAAGAAGTTACTGGCGCCGATCAATGCGGCGGGCGCGGCGACGCAGTGAGCGACGCCGAGTTTGCGGCTGAGCAGATAGGCCAGCCCGGAATTGAAATACACCTGAATGAGAATCGGCACGGCAAGCAGCAGAATGACGAGCGGCTGTTTCAATATCTGTTCGCCCTGAAAACAGAACAACAGGATCAAGGTTGCAAGCAGTGCGATCAGCGAAACCGGGCCGAGGGTCTTGATGGTGCGTGCTAGGCGCGCGGCACCGTCGCTGTGCGCGAGCAACAAGCGGCGCCAGCCTTGCGCGAATGCCACCGGGATGACGATGTACAGCAGCACCGACAGGAACAGCGTGTCCCAAGGCACGGTGATCGCCGACAGTCCGAGCAACAGGCCGACGATGGGCGCGAAGGCGAAGATCATAATCGCATCGTTCAATGCGACCTGAGTGAGCGTGAAGTGCGGCTCGCCGTCGGTGAGATGGCTCCAGACGAACACCATTGCGGTGCACGGCGCGGCGGCGAGCAAGATCAGGCCGGCGATGTAGCTGTCGATTTGTTCCGCCGGCAGCCACGGCGCGAACAGACCGCGGATGAACAGCCAACCGAGCAGCGCCATGGAGAACGGCTTCACCGCCCAGTTCACGAACAGCGTGACGCCCACGCCCTTCCAATGCTCGCGTACATGATGCAGCGCGCCGAAGTCGATCTTCAGCAGCATGGGGACGATCATCAGCCAGATCAGTATGGCGACCGGCAGATTGACCTGGGCGATTTCCAGGCGGCCGATGGCCTGGAACGGCGCCGGCAGAAAATGTCCCAGCGCAATGCCCGCGACGATGCACAGGAACACCCACACGCTCAGATAGCGTTCGAAGACACCGAGCGTCGCGCCCGCGGCGTCTGTTTTGCGTGCCGGCGTGTGGCTCCTGGGTTTCACTTCGTTCAACCCGGGCTACGTGCGCGCTCTACGCGCAGACGTTGCAGCAGATCGGCGACGCGGTTACGGATATCGTCGCGGCTGGTGCGAAAACTCGCCATGATCTCCGCGTCCGTGCCGGAGGCCTTGGCGGGATCGGTCAACGGCCAGTGTTCCTTGCGCACATGGGCCGGCACCACCGGGCAATGTTCGTCGGCATGACCGCACACCGTCACCAGATAATCGGCGGCGGCGAGCATCGCCTCGGTGAGCCGGGTGGATTCCTGCGCGGAGATGTCCACGCCCGCCTCCTGCATCACCGCGATGGCGCGCGGGTTCTTGCCGTGCGCCTCGATACCGGCGGATTGCACGTTCAACCCGTCGCCGCCGAGCGTGCGCGCCCAGCCTTCGGCCATCTGCGAGCGGCAGGAATTACCGGTGCAGAGAAACAGCAGATTCATGTGAATACCTCAACAACAGGAAGAAAAGCTTGGCGCGCTTCGGTTGTTCGAAGTCGTATGTGGGGGTTCACTCGCAACAGGCCGGGCCGGGCCGGTTGGGCATGCGCGTCAGTTTGTTTCGGGCGGTCGTGAAGAGTTTCTGTTCGCCGATGCCGCGCGCGGTTTCGCGCAGGATCGCCTTGGCCCAGGTCGGCAGTTCGGGATTGAGCCGGTAATACACCCATTGCCCCTGGCGCCGGTCGAGCACGATGCCCTGATCGCGCAAGGACGCCAGATGCCGGGAGATCTTCGGCTGGATCAGATTCAAGGCATGGGTCAGTTCGCAGACGCACAACTCGCGCTCGCTGGCCAGCAACATCAGACAGCGCAGCCGGGTCGGATCGGCGAGCGCCTTGAAGAAGAATTCGGGATCAATGTCCATGGGCGTAATATATACGCTAGTCCGTATATGCGGTCAAGCGTATATTTGTGACACGAATGTTTGCCCGCGTGGACATGACGGATTGAGCGGGCTCTCCCCGGGTGACAAGCAGCGGGGCAAATCAATGGATCAACGCGCGTTATACTTTGTCCTATTCCGAAACCGCATCCCTGGAAGCACGACCATGAGCAAACCCCACATCGAGATCGAATATTGCTGCCAATGCGGCTTCCTGCTGCGCAGCGCCTGGATGGCGCAAGAACTGCTCACCACCTTTATGGACGATCTCGGTGGCGTAACCCTCATCCCCGGCAAGGGCGGCATCTTCGAAGTGCGCCTCGCGGACGGCACGATGGTCTGGTCACGCCAACAGGAAGGCCGCTACCCCGAGGCCAAGGAACTCAAACAACGCGTCCGCGACCTCATCGCGCCGGAAAAGAATTTGGGGCACTCGGATCGGAAGTGATGTAGGGGACTACGTAATGCCCCGCCGCGGTTTCCTGGCGTAGCGCGCGGAATCCCGAGCCGGACCCGGCGACGGTGTATCGATCATGCGATACGTGCCACTCTCGATGCCCTCCACCGTCCACTCGCCGATACGCCAACGTACCAAGCGCAAGGTCGGGAAGCCGATGTGCGCGGTCATGCGCCGCACTTGGCGATTGCGGCCTTCGCCGATGACGAGGCGCAGCCACGTTGTCGGTATGTCCTTGCGGAAACGAATCGGCGGGTTGCGTGGCCACAGCGCGGGCTCTTCCATGATCTCGACCTGGGCCGGACGTGTCGGGCCGTCCTTCAAGGTGACACCCGCGCGCAATTTGTCCAGATCGGCTTCGGTGGGACGGCCTTCGACTTGCACCCAGTATTCTTTTTCTTTGCCGTAGCGTGGATCGGCGATGCGCGCTTGCAGACGGCCGTCGTCGGTGAGCAGCAACAGGCCCTCGCTGTCGTAATCGAGCCGTCCGGCGGGATAGACGTTGGGGATGTCGATGTAGTCCTTGAGTGTGAGCTTATCGCCCCCGGGTTCGGACGGTGGGCTGAACTGGGAAACGACCTGAAAGGGTTTGTTGAACAGGAGAAGCATGTTCAGCGTTTGAGCTGATACTGCTGCACAGCGCGGTTATGTTCTTCGACGGTTGCCGAGAAGTAGTGACTGCCATCGCCCTTGGAGACGAAAAACAGTTCTTTACCGTCGGCCGGATGCAATACGGCGCGGATGGCGTCGGCACCGGGCAAGGCAATGGGTGTGGGCGGCAGGCCGTGGCGGGTGTAGGTGTTGTAGGGCGTGTCCTTGCGCAGGTCGCTGACGCGGATATCACCGTCGAAGATCTTGCCCATGCCGTAGATCACAGTGGGATCGGTTTGCAGGCGCATGTCTTGTTTGAGGCGGCGGATAAACACGCCGGCGATGCGCGGGCGTTCCGCCGCGACACCGGTTTCCTTCTCCACGATCGAGGCGAGTACCAGTGCCTCGTACGGTGTCTTGAAGGGCAGATCCTTGGCGCGCGTCGTCCATTCGCGTTGCAGCGTCTCTTGCATGCTCGTATAGGCGCGGCCGAGAAAATCCGCGTCGGTCATGCCGCGCGGGAACTTATAGGTGTCCGGCAGGAAGCGGCCTTCGGGATGTTCGCCGGGATGATTGAGCGCGGCCATGATCTGCGGTGCGGATTTGTCGTGCAGGCTGTGAATCAATACCGGATGGGTCTGCACCGCGGCCATCAATTGACTGAAGGTCCAGCCTTCGACGATGGTCAGACTGTGTTGCACGACTTTTCCGGCGGCCAGGTATTGAATGAAGGTCTCAGGGAGCGTGCCGGGTTCGATGCGGTATTCGCCGGCCTGGAGCCGCGGCGCGGCGCCCGACACACGGGCCATCCATTCGAAATACAGCGGGCTGTCGATGATCTGCTTGGTCGCAAGATCTTCGGCAATACCGCGCACGGAGCGGCCGGATGCGATCTCGATTAGCAGTCCGTCGGCGGGCACGTTGAGCGGTGTCTGAGTGAAGCTTTGGTAGTCGTAACCCAACCAGCCGAGCACTGCACTGATGCAGATGACCAGCGCGCCGGCGAGTTTGAACAGCTTGTCGCCCAGGCTTTGCGGCGGCCGCGGCGGTGGTGCGTCGAGTGGGTTGCTCATGTCGGTCATTTATTATTTACTTCAAACACTGGAGTGCAGTCTGCAAGCTCCGGGTCACGGGGCCGGGGCCGTATCCATATCCGGGTGTGGCCCGCCCCTGCCAATGTTCCAGTTCTTGTATCGGCCAGATACCGATGAGACTGTTGGTCAGAAACAGTTCCTCGGCGGCAACCAGTTCGTCCAGCGTCACCGCGCGTTCCGTGCAGTCTATCCCGGCCGCGGTGGCGAGTTCCATAACTACGGCACGCATAATACCGGCCACGCCGCACCGATCCAGTGCCGGTGTAACGATTTTGCCATGTTGCACCAGGAAGACATTGGTAAAGGTGCCTTCGATCACATGCCCCGTGTGATCCTGTAACAGACCTTCGGCGATGGTGGGGTCGTCCCATTCCAGACGCGCGAGTACCTGCTCCAGACGATTGAGGTGCTTGAGACCGGCCAGCGTCGGGTTTGTTCCCAGCCGCTGCGTACACAGCCGCACGCGCACGCCTTGCTCCGCATTGTCGCGCGGATAAGTCGGCCAGTCGCTGCGCAACAGGATGCGCGTGGGGTGAGCGGTGTCCGGGACACGATAACCGCGCCCGCCGCTGCCGCGCGTGACGATGATCTTAAGGACGCCACGCTCGATGCTATGAGTGAGCTGTCGCGCTTCGGCGGCGAGTTGCGCAAACTCGGGCGGCGCGATGCACAGGCGTTCGCAGCCGGCATGCAGCCGTTGCATGTGCCGGTCCCAGAATTCGCACACGCCGTCGCGCACGGCCAGCGTTTCGAACAGACCGTCGCCGTAATGCAGGCCACGGTCGCTAATGGCGAGGGTATCGCCGGGTTCGCCATTGATGAGGCAGTGAATGTGCATGGCCCGATTCTAGTCGGTGCCCAACGCCAACAGCAAACCGCGCGCCTTGGCGCGGGTTTCCGCAAGTTCGCGCTCGGGATCGGAATCGGCAACGATGCCGGCGCCGGCGCGCAGTTCGATCTGGTTACCGTGTTGTTCAAGGGTACGGATCAGGATATTCAAGTCCAGATCGCCGTCGCGGTTGAGATATCCCATTGCACCGGTGTAGGCGCCGCGCCCGCGCCCTTCCAGTTCGGCGATGATTTCCATGCAGCGCACCTTGGGACAGCCGGTGATGGTGCCGCCGGGGAACAGCGCGCGAATGACCGCGCCGGGCGTGATGCCGTCGCGCAGTTCGCCGCGCACGTTGGAGACGATGTGATGCACATGCGCATAGGACTCGATCACCATCAGTTCGTCGACACGCACGCTGCCGGGTTTGCAGACACGCCCGAGATCGTTGCGTTCCAGATCGATGAGCATGATGTGTTCGGCGCGTTCCTTGGGATGCGCCAGCAGTTCGCGCGACAACTCGGCATCGGCCGTGGCGCCCTGCCCGCGCGGTCGCGTGCCGGCGATGGGCCGCGTGTCGATCACGCCACGACGCACGCGCACCAAGCGCTCCGGCGAGGAACTGACGACGGCATGCCCCGGCCAGGTCGCCAGGCCGTTGAACGGTCCGGGATTGCATGTACGCAGGCGTCGGTACAGCGTGCCCGGCGCAATCGTTTGGGCAAACCGCGCGGTCCAAGTGCGGGCGAGATTGGCCTGGAAGATATCACCGTCGCGGATATAGGCGAGCGTGCGGCGGACCATGGCCAGATAACGCTCGGGATCGTCTTCCGTGCATTCGGTGGCGGGAATGTCTGCGCCGACTGTTTCGGGTGTCGCTTCGATCTGTGCGATATCGCGCAGCACGACGTCCAAGCGATCCTCCGTGCCGGGTTCCATGACCAGCCACAGCGTGTGATCCTGATGATCGTGGATCAACGCCGTGCGAAAGCGTGTCGCGATGGCGATTGGTGTCGCATCGGGCGATGCCGGCAGCCGCAGGCGCGATTCGATCTGGCTCGCCAGTTCGTAACCCAGATAGAGAAACCAGCCGCCGCGGAACGGCAGTTGCGTGTCCCGATCCAGATCTTGAGCACAACGCTCGCGTTGCCAATGCGCATCGAGGGTGTCGAGAAAATCCGTTGCACTGCCTTCAGTGCCGCGCACGCTGCCGTCGGCTTCCAGCGACAACGTGGTTTCGGGATAGGCGAACAGGATGTCGTAGCGCGCCTGTGGGCCGGGCGTGACGCTTTGCAACAGGTGGGGATAACGCTGCGGGTTGAATTCGTGCAGGCGCAGCAGGTCGATGCGGCTATCGATGCGCCTGGGGACAGTCTGCGTAGTGTGGTCTTCGACGAGTGTGCGCATGCGTCATACGTCGGAAAGTAGGTTGGGGTTCGCTACGCTCATCCCAACTTACAGGGATACTTGCCTATTGAAACCGCCGCAGCACGATGCTGCCGTTGGTGCCGCCGAAGCCGAAGGAGTTGGACAGTGCGATGTCGATCTTCATTTCGCGCGCGGTGTTCGGCACGCAGTCGAGATCGCAGTCGGGGTCCGGTGTGGTGTAGTTGATGGTCGGCGGCGCGATCTGATCGCGCACGGCCAGTGCGGTGAACACCGCTTCGATACCGCCGGCGGCGCCGAGCAGATGGCCGGTCATGGATTTGGTGGAACTCATGGCCACCGACTTGGCATCGTCGCCGAGCGCGGCCTTGACCGCCATGGTCTCGGCCTTGTCGCCGGCCGGCGTGGAGGTGCCGTGGGCGTTGATGTAATGCACTTGATTGGTGTTCACACCGGCGTCGCGCATCGCGTTCAACATACAGCGCTTGGCGCCCTCGCCGCCTTCCGACGGTTGGGTCATGTGGTGCGCGTCGCCGCTCATGCCGTAGCCAACCACTTCGGCGTAGATTTTCGCGCCGCGTTTGCGCGCGTGTTCGTATTCTTCCAGCACCAGCACGCCGGCACCGTCGCCGAGCACGAAGCCATCGCGGTCCTTGTCCCAGGGACGGCTGGCGGTGGCCGGATCGTCGTTGCGGGTGGACAGCGCGCGCGCGGCGGCGAAACCGCCCAAGCCCAACGGTGTGGTGGCCATCTCGGCGCCGCCGGCGATCATCACGTCAGCGTCGCCATAGGCGATGATGCGCGCGGCGTCGCCGATGTTGTGCGTGCCGGTGGAACAGGCGGTAACGATGGCGATGTTCGGGCCTTTCAGGCCGTGCATGATCGACAGGTTGCCCGAGATCATGTTGATGATGCTGGCCGGCACGAAGAACGGCGAAATCTTGCGCGGACCGCCTTCGAGCAACGCGCTGTATTGCTTCTCGATGGTGTGCAGACCGCCGATGCCGGAGCCGATGGCCACGCCGATACGTTCGGCATTCGCCTCGGTCACTTCCAGTCCGGACTCCGCGATGGCCTGGCAGCCGGCGGCGATGCCGTAATGGATGAACGGGTCCATCTTCTTGACGTCTTTGGCAGAGATGTACTGGGTGGCATCGAAGCCGAGAATTGTGCCGCCGAAACGTACCGGGAAATGGGTGACGTCGAAGCTGTCGATGGGACGAATGCCGCCGCGTCCGGCCAGGATATTTTCCCAGGCCTCGGCAACGCTATTGCCGACCGGCGAAACGATGCCCAAGCCTGTGATGACAACGCGCCGTTTAGACACCGTTCACTCCTTCCAGATACAGAAAACCGAACCAGCGCACCCCAGTCGGGTCATTAGGCAGGTGGCTAGAAAAAGAAAAGGCCGCGACCACCTGCGTGGTAGCGGCTTTTAGTCTCGGGCCGAAAATCTCAGCCCTGATGTGCGTTGATGTAGTTGATCGCCTGTTGAACCGTGGTGATCTTCTCGGCTTCTTCGTCGGGGATCTCGCACTCGAATTCTTCTTCAAGAGCCATCACCAGCTCGACCGTGTCCAGCGAATCTGCGCCCAGATCGTCGACAAAGGATGCCGCGTTGGTGACTTCCTCTTCTTTGACACCCAACTGCTCTACAACGATCTTCTTGACGCGTTCTTCGATGTTACTCATGACAGGTATGTCCTCCGGAAACCCGGCCGTCTGGGCCGCGGGCGGTATTGTAGTGAAAAGCCTAGGGCCGATCCAGTGAAAATCCGTGCTTGATATGGCTCAAGTACATTCTGAAGTTCACGAGCACGTCCCTTTCAATAACAAAGACCTAACAGACCTTCTTCAGAAACTTCAGGCCATGAACATCCCGCCGTTCACGTGCAGGGTTTCGCCGGTGATGTAGCTGGCGGCGTCCGAGGCCAGGACGGCGACGGTATTGGCGATGTCCTGCGCGGCGCCCAAACGCCCCAGTGGGATGTTACCCAACAGCGCGGTGCGCTGCTCGTCCGAGCGCGCGCGGGTCATGTCGGTGTCGATGAAGCCGGGCGCGACCGTGTTCACGGTGATGCCGCGCGAGCCGACCTCGCGGGCCAGCGATTTGGCGAAGCCGACCATGCCGGCCTTGGCCGCCGCGTAATTGGCCTGGCCCGGATTACCGGTGGCGCCGACCACTGAGGCGATGTTGACGATGCGGCCGTGGCGGGCCTTCATCATGCCGCGCAGCACCGCCTTGCTGGTGCGGAACACCGAACTGAGGTTGGTGTCGATGACCGCATTCCAGTCCTCTTCCTTCATGCGCATCAGCAGCGTGTCGCGGGTGATGCCGGCGTTGTTGACCAAAATGGAGACTGTGCCGAACTCGCCCTCGATGGCCTTGATGAAGGCCTCGATGGTATCGGCCGCGGTGACGTTGAGCACTTTGCCCGCGCCTTTAATGCCGGCGGCGGCAAAGGCGTCGCTGATGGCCTGGGCACCGGCTTCGCTGGTCGCGGTGCCGATGACGGTCGCGCCCTGACGGCCGAGTTCCAGGGCGATGGCCTGACCGATGCCGCGGCTGGCACCGGTGACGAGAGCGATTTGGTTGGTGAGTGACATGACGGTATCTCCTGTTACTGCGCGGCCAGCGCTTCAGTCAGCGAGGCGCTGTCGAAGGCGGCGACGGAGGCGATGTTCTTGTCGATGCGCTTGTTGAGTCCGACAAGCACTTTGCCGGGGCCGGCCTCGACGATGCGCGTGATGCCCTGCGCGCCGAGATAGTGCACCGTCTCGACCCAACGCACGGGATTATAGATCTGGCGGATCAGCGCATCGCGGATGGCGTCCGGCGTGGTATGCGCGAGCACATCGGCATTGTGAACGACGGGAATTTGCGGGACTTGGATCGCGGTCGCCGCCAAGGTGTTTGCGAAGGCCTCGGCCGCCGGTTGCATCAGGCTGCTATGCGACGGCACGCTCACGGCCAGCGGCACGGCACGTTTGGCGCCCAGCGCCTTGGCCTGTTCGCAGGCGCGTTCGACGGCGGCCTTGTGGCCGGCGATGACGACTTGTCCGGGCGAATTGAAATTCACCGCCTGCACGACTTCGCCTTGCGCGGCTTCGGTGCAGGCCTGGCGTACTTGAGCGTCTTCCAGACCGAGGATCGCGGCCATCGCGCCGACACCGGCGGGCACGGCTTCCTGCATGCGTCGGCCGCGTTCGGCGACCAGACGGATACCATCAGTGAACGCGAGACTGCCCGCGCACACCAGCGCCGTGTATTCGCCGAGACTGTGCCCGGCCATGAACGCCGGTTGTGCCCCGCCCTGCTTGCACCACACGCGCCACACCGCGACGCCCGCGGCGAGCATCGCCGGCTGAGTGCGATCGGTCTGATTGAGATCGCTCTCCGGACCGTTCTGGGTCAACGCCCAGAGATCATAACCGAGTACGTTCGAGGCCTCGGCGAAGGTGGCTTGGACGTCGGCATGTGTGCCGGCGAGTTCGGCCAACATGCCGATAGACTGCGAGCCCTGACCGGGAAATACGATGGCGAGTTGTTTGTTCATGGTTCGATAAATTTTAGAATTTCAACAAAGCCGAGCCCCAGGTGAAACCACCGCCGAAGGCTTCCAGCAACAAGGTCTCGCCGCGTTGGATGCGGCCGTCGCGCACGGCGACGTCGAGCGCCAGCGGCACCGAGGCGGCCGAGGTGTTGCCGTGCTGGTCGACGGTGATGACCACGCGATCCGACGACAGTTTCAGTTTCTTCGCCGTGGCGTGAATGATGCGGATATTCGCCTGATGCGGGATCAGCCAGTCGACATCGGACTTTTTCATATGATTGGCGGCGAGCGTTTCGTCGACGATGCGGCCGAGCGTGTTGACCGCCATCTTGAACACTTCGTTGCCTTTCATTTCGATGAAGGCGCCGTTGCCCTGCAAGCGCTCATAGCCCTGCGAGACGCCGGCATTCACCGTCAGCAGACTCTCGTAACTGCCGTCGGCGTGCAGATGCGTGGACAGGATGCCGGGCTCGTCGCTGGCTTCGAGCACCACCGCGCCGGCGCCGTCGCCGAACAGCACGCAGGTGGTGCGGTCGGTCCAATCGACGATGCGCGAGAGGGTTTCGGCGCCGATCACCAGCGCGCATTTGGCGCTGCCGGTGCGGATGAATTTGTCGGCCACGCCCAATGCATAAACGAAACCGGTGCACACCGCTTGCACGTCGAACGCGGCGCAGCCGTGGATGTCGAGGCGTTGTTGCAGTAGACAGGCGGTGCTGGGAAAGATGCGGTCCGGCGTGGTGGTCGCGACGATAATGAGATCGACATCCGCGGGCGTGCGGCCGGCGGCTTCCAGCGCACGACGCGCGGCCTGTTCGGCGAGATCGCAGGTGGTTTGACCACCGGCGGCGATGTGCCGCTTCTCGATGCCGGTGCGTTCGCGAATCCAGGCGTCTGAGGTTTCGACCATCAATTCCAGATCGTGATTGGTCAGCACCTTCTCCGGCAGATAGCCGCCGGTGCCCGTGATTCGTGAATAGGTCACGCGGTTTGCCTCTCGGTCAGCAGGTCTTCGAGCAGATGAGCGATACGATCCGGAACGGCCTTCTGCACTTCGAGCACGGCCACGTTAATGGCGTTCTCGAATGCCAGCGCATCGGCCCCGCCGTGGCTTTTGATGACGATGCCGCGCAGGCCGAGCAGACTGGCGCCGTTGTAACGCCGTGGATCAATGCGGCTGCGGAACGCCTTCAAGACCGGCATGACCATCGCGCCGGCGAGTTTGGTCAACAGATTGCGCGAAAAAGCCTCGCGCATGAAATGGCTGATCATCTTTGCCACGCCCTCGGTGGTCTTCAGCGCGACAGTGCCGACGAAGCCGTCGCATACCACGACATCCACGCCGCCTTTGAAGATGTCATTGCCTTCGACGAAGCCGATGTAGTTCAGCGAGCTGCCCGCAAGCAGGCGCGCGGCTTCCTTCACTTGATCGTTACCTTTGATCTCTTCTTCGCCGATGTTGAGCAGACCGACGCGGGGCTTATCCAGGCCATGCACCGCGCTCGCCAGCACCGAGCCCATCACCGCGAACTGGAACAGATGTTCCGCCGTGCAGTCGACATTGGCACCGAGATCGAGCACTTGGGTAAAGCCTTCGATACTGGGAATTTCCGAGGAGATCGCCGGACGGTCGATGCCCGGCAGGGTCTTGAGCACATAACGTGCGGTGGCCATCAACGCCCCCGTGTTGCCGGCGCTCACGCAGGCCTGCGCCTGACCGTCTTTGACCAGATCGATGGCGACGCGCATGGATGAATTTTTCTTGAAGCGCAGCGCGCGCGACGGCGACTCGTCCATGCCGACGACTTCGCTGGCGTGATGAATGCGCACCCGGGAGTCGCCACCGGTGTAGCCGGCCTGTTGGAGACGTTGTTGGAGCTGCGCCTGATCGCCCACCAGGATGAGTTGCACATCGTCCCGGTGTTTCAGGAGAGTGAGGGCTGCGGGGACGACTGTGTCTGCGCCATGGTCGCCGCCCATGGCATCCAGCGCGATTGTGATGTCTGCGCTCATTCTGGTCCGTTGCGGCCCGTGGTTAGTGAACGGTGCGCGGAGACGCCGGCCGTTCGATGGTGTAATTCAGCAGCGTATTAAACGCAAACACCGCTGCGACGGGTGGTCTAGCCAACCCGCCGCAGCGGTGCTGTTGTACGCCGGACCTCAGTCCTCGCTGCGGGACACGACCTTGCGGCCGCGGTAATAACCATCCGGACTGATGTGATGACGCATGTGCGTCTCGCCCGTGGTCGGTTCGATGGACAGCGTTGGATTCGACAGACTGTCGTGCGAACGGCGCATGCCACGCTTGGACGGGGTTTTACGGTTTTGTTGAACGGCCATGGCCTTTAACTCCTAACAATATAACTTCAATTACGCTTCAAACCCGCGAGTGCCGCGAAGGGATTCGGCTTCTCGTCCACTACGGTGGTCTCCTGATCGTCACGGTATTCCGGTAACGTACAGACATCCGCCTCGCTGTGATGCGGAAAATCCGGCAGCGCCAGCAACAACTCGTCTTCGATGACCTCGCGCACCACCACGCGTTCGTCTTCGAGCAACAACGGCTCATAGCCGCCAGCCAAACGATCCGCCTCGGCCTCGCTGTGCACCAGCGCCAGCCGGAACGTGCGCAGGACCGGAAATTCCACACGGCCCAGGCAGCGCTGACAGATCAGATGCAATACACCCTGCACCTCGCCTTCCAGGCATTTCACGCCACCGGCATCGCGTCCGATCTGCAAGCGCACCTGCAAATCGGGTACATCGGTATCCGCCAGCGACTCGGCGAGCCGTTGCATTCCGGCGATCGACAGGTCGCCGCGGTATTCGCGGCTCGCGGCCTTGCCCGACTTCATCCCCGCGCTCGCCCCCGATCCTGACAGGAACGCCGCATCAATAGTATCCGGCAGCCGATCTCGCATAGGCCGCGCATGATAACCATGACAAGCATTTGTGTCAAAACAAAAAACGGCCAAATTCCCCAGCCCGGACCGGGGTCTGGTGTGGTTGACAGACGCAGCATTCTTCCGTAGAAGTCAACGGCATACCGGTCGCTAACTGCTTGCCGATCCAGGCATTCCGTCGCAGCGGCCGGGATACTACGGAACCGGCCCGTGATCCAAAAAATACTCATCGCCAACCGCGGCGAAATCGCCGTGCGCATCGTCCGCGCCTGCGGCGAGATGGGCATCACCTCGGCGGCCATCTTCACCGATGCCGACCGCCATGCCCTGCAGGTGCGGAAGGCCGACGAGGCCTACAACATCGGGCCGGACTCGGTGGCCGGTTATCTCAACGCCCATCGCATCGTGAACCTGGCGGTGGCCACCGGCTGCGACGCCCTGCATCCCGGCTACGGATTTCTGTCCGAAAATCCCCAGCTCGCCGAGATCTGCGCCCGGCGCAATATCCGCTTCATCGGCCCGAATGCCGAGGTGATCCGGCGCATGGGCGATAAATTGGAGGCGCGCCGTTCCATGCAGGCGGCCGGCGTGCCGGTGGTGCCCGGCAGCGTGCGGAATCTCTCCGGCCTCGACGAGGCCTTGGCCCTCGCGGAAGACTTCGGCTACCCGGTTATGCTCAAGGCCACCTCCGGCGGCGGCGGGCGCGGCATTCGCCGCTGCAACGATGCCCAGGCCTTGCGCCGCAACTACGACCGCGTGCTATCCGAGGCGACCAAGGCCTTCGGCAGCGCCGACGTGTTCTTGGAAAAGTGCGTCGACAACCCGCGCCATATCGAAATGCAAATCCTGGCCGACAGCCATGGCAATACCGTGCATCTGTTCGAACGCGACTGCTCCATTCAGCGCCGCCATCAGAAACTCATCGAGATCGCACCGTCGCCGCAGCTCAACGACGAACAGCGCGCCCTGCTCGGCGACTATGCCGTGCGCGCCGCACGCGCCGTCAACTACGAAAACGCCGGCACCGTTGAATTTCTCCTGGCCGAGGATGGTCAGTTCTACTTCATGGAGATGAACACGCGCTTGCAGGTGGAACACACCGTCACCGAGACCATCACCGGTATCGATATCGTGCGGGAACAGATCCGCATCGCCTCCGGCGAGCCGCTGAGCTACCGTCAGGATCAGATCAGCCGGCGTGGTTATGCGATGGAATTCCGCATCAACGCCGAAGACCCGAAGAACGATTTCCTGCCCAGCTTCGGCCGCATCACTCGCTACTTCGCACCCGGCGGTCCCGGCGTGCGCACCGACGCTGCGATCTACACCGGCTATCAGATTCCGCCCTACTACGATTCCATGTGCGCCAAACTCACGGTGTGGGCTCTGGATTGGGAGCAGGTGCTCAATCGTGCCGCGCGCGCGCTGGAAGACATGGGCGTGTACGGCGTAAAGACCACCATTCCCTATTATCTGGAAATCCTCAAGACCGAGGATTTCCGCTCCGGCAAGTTCAACACCAGCTTCGTCGAGGAACACCCGGAACTGGTGGACTACGCCACCAGTCGCCCGACACGCGAAATGGCCGCGGTCATTGCCGCCGCGGTCGCGGCGCATTTGGGTAATTAAATTATGGACGCACCGATCAATTCCAATTTCGTCATTCCCGCGCAAGCGGGAATCCAGAAATTCAAAGAACTGGATTCCGGCATGCGCCGGAATGACGGCCCATTCAGGCCTTCCTTATAGAGACTGCGCATCATGCCGAAGGTCCACATCACCGAACTCGTACTGCGCGACGGCCATCAATCGCTGCTCGCCACACGCATGCGTACCGCCGACATGCTGCCGATCTGCGAACGCCTGGATCGCGTCGGCTACTGGTCGATGGAAGTCTGGGGCGGCGCCACCTTCGATGCCTGTCTGCGCTTCCTGAAGGAAGACCCGTGGGAGCGTCTGCGCAAACTGCGCGCCGCCCTGCCCAATACCCGCCTGCAGATGCTGCTGCGCGGCCAGAACCTGCTCGGCT
>JACREG010000189.1 GCA_016218375.1 Gammaproteobacteria bacterium | reverse complement strand
GTTTTCGCACAGCGCCAGCACTTCTTTGAACAGCGGTTGGAAGGTGTCGCTCTTGTGCGATTCCTCGTGGTCCTTGAAGCTGTTCCAGAAGGTGATAATCAACGCCTCTTTGCCGGCCAGCGGGCTGGCGACGGCTTGGCCGACCGTCGAGCCTTCGTTGGAAACCTGGCCGCTGTTGACGCAGACGAAGCCGCCGACGAAGCCCGTGTCGGAGTGGTAGGTTTTGACGTTTTCGCAGAGCATGGCAACGCGTTCCTGAAGGTCGTCCAGGCTGTAGGCCGGCTTCAGAATGACGCGGTTGATGGTGACGATGCCGTCGTGCGGGAAGTTGGGGATCAGTCCACTCATGGTTGTTCCTCCTGGAGCAATCAGACTATTAATAAGTGATTGCTAATATAGTTAACCTGAGTAATTTAGTCAAGCTTTAGGGTATCAATAAGCCATCCTAATGATGCGTCGTGGTTGCCCGGTAAATCAGCGGATTAGCAGGAACAGGGAGGTGCCGCCGCGCTGGATATTGAGCAGCAAGCCCGCGTCGCCCTGAATCTGAGTGGGGGCATGAGTGGGAGCCTGGGCGGCTTGGGCCAACTCGTGGGTGCTCTTGATGGGCATGCGATTGATCGATACCAGCAGATCGCCGGGCCGCCGACCGGTCTGGCCGGCCGGCGAGTCGGGCTCGACAGCGCTGATCAGCACGCCTTCGACACGTCCGTATTCGGGCATACCTTCCTGGATATCGCTGAACTGGGCGCCGGCCAACTGCGGGTCCAATTGCGCGCCGTCGAGGTGGGTGAGTTTGGGCGCTTGGATGACGGCACGGATTTGTTGAGGTTGGCCACTGCGCAGGATGTCCAATGTGACCTCTTCACCGATGCGCAACAAGCCGACGCGATTGCGCACATCGGCGGAGGATTCGATGGTGTGGCCGTTGATGCGCAGCATGATATCGCCGACGCGCACGCCGGCGCTGGCGGTGGGCGAACCCTCCGCCACTTCGGTGACGACGGTGCCGCGTTGTTGTTCGAGACCGAAGGCTTGCGCCAATTCCGGCGTGAGATCCTGCGCGGTGATGCCGAGTTGACCGCGCTGGATTTTTCCGTGCGCGACGAGTTGTTCCATGATTGCGTGCGCCATGTTGATCGGGATGGCGAAGCCGATGCCGACATTGCCGCCGCCCGGGGCGATGATGGCAGTGTTCAAACCTACCAATTCGCCGCGCAGATTCACCAATGCGCCGCCGGAATTGCCGGGATTGATGGAGGCGTCGGTCTGGATGAAATCCTCATAACCTTCGATGCCGAGACCGGTGCGGCCCAGTGCGCTGACAATACCCGACGTCACGGTTTGGCCTAATCCAAAGGGATTGCCGATGGCGACGACGAAATCGCCGACGCGCAGACGATCCGAATCGGCAAGCGTCAACGCAGTCAGCCGTTCGGCGGGAATGCGCACCACGGCAACATCGGATTCGGGATCGGCGCCGATCAATTGCGCATCGAATTGCCGGCCGTCGCGAAGCATGACGCGAATCTTATCGGCCTTATCGATGACATGATGATTGGTGAGTACATAACCGCGCGCGGCATCGATCACCACGCCCGAACCCAGGCTTTGTGTTTGCCGTTCGCGCGGCTGATCGGGGACATTAAAGAAACGGCGGAAGAAGGGATCGTTCAATAATGGATTCTGCTGAATACGCACATGCCCGACAGTGGCGATATTGACGACCGCCGGTGTGACCTGTTCCAGCATCGGCGCGAGTGTCGGCAGGACTTGGCCATTCACGGCGGCAGGCAATGCAGCCTCGGCGCCGGATAGCGTCAATGCCAAACTCAAACCCAAACTCAAACCGAGAACGATGGCGCCGCAGCAGCGCAGCGTGCGTGTTTTGAACATGAACGTCCTTTGCCCGCGCCGATTATTGCGGCGCGGGCGATCACCGGCAAAAACTCAATTTTCCACTTGGATACGGCGCGGCTGCACTTTGGGCTGCTTGGGGATCACGATCTCCAGTACGCCATGCTGCGATTTGGCGCTGATGGCATCCGCATTGGTCGTGTCCGGCAAGCTGAAACGACGATAGAAACTGCCGCGCACACGTTCGACACGTTTGTAGCCCGAACGTTCCTCTTGGGTGTCCGCTTGGCGTACACCCTTGATGGTGAGGATGCCGTTCTCCATCTGCACGTCGATGTCCTTGGGGTCGACGCCCGGGACATCGGCGCGGATCACGAAGCGATCGGCCTCTTCCTTGATGTCGACGGCGGGCGCCCAATCGCCGGCGGCGACGCGCGCACCGGCGGCAGTCGGGGCGGCCGGTCGTCGCCGCTGCGGGCCGAGCAGTTGATCGATTTCGGTGTGCAGTTGGTTAAACAGGTTCCAGGGTTCGTAGCGGACCAGGTTCATGATGGGGTTCTCCTCAATGCAGATTCAATTGATCTCCCGGTGGGGCGGGAGCAGGTCTGGCTTGGATATGGGTATGGCCGGGAAATTCATCAAGGGGTGGTCGGGTTGTGGGGGCGGGGGATGCGCACTACTCTTTTAGGAAGGGGTATGGGGGCGCTGGGATTCCGCCCGAATTCGTTGCAAGAGCGGCCTGGAAGTGGGTATATAAGAAACACAATATATTGTGTTTCTCTACAAGGTGCGCTAGGGCTGGCAGGGTCTTTGCTAGGGGCGGGGTCGAGAGATTCGTTGCATGCAACTATATGTTAAATAAGTTATAAAAAAAGTCCCATCGCGCTTATTGACAGCCCAATAGGTGCTGCATACTCTACGCCGGTCGACACAATATGTTGTGTATCGACAGGACTCGAAAAAGCTGTACGTCGGACCCGCCCAGGCACCCGCGGCCACCCCGACGGCAGTATCCCGGCCAAGACGAAAACCCCAAGCCGAATTACAGACGAACGACAAAGGGAACCAGGAGGTTCGATGAAGCCAGCACACCTCAAAGCCGTCGCCACCGCGGCTACCGACATACCTTTGCAATCCGCGTCGCAGGACATCTGGGACAAAAAATATCGCCTCAAGACCAAGCAGGGCCAGGCGGTGGATATGGAAATCGACGATACCTACAAGCGCGTCGCGCGCGCCTTGTCCGAGGTCGAGGCGATCCCGGAAAAGCGCGAGACCTGGTATGAACTGTTTGTCTGGGCGCTGCGCCGCGGGGCGATCCCGGCCGGGCGCATCACCTCCAACGCCGGTGCCTGGGAACACAAGCCGGCGACCTCGACCATCAACTGCACCGTGTCCGGCACCGTCCGCGATTCCATGGACAACATCCTGGACAAGGTGCACGAGGCGGGCCTGACGCTGAAGGCCGGCTGCGGCATCGGTTACGAATTCTCCACGCTACGTCCGCGCGGCGCCTATGTGGCCGGCGCCGGCGCCTATACCTCCGGCCCGCTGTCGTTCATGGATATCTACGACAAGATGTGTTTCACCGTGTCCTCGGCCGGCGGCCGGCGCGGCGCGCAGATGGCGACCTTCGATATCGGTCATCCCGACGTGATGGATTTCATCCGTGCCAAGCGCGAGGACGGCCGTCTGCGCCAGTTCAATCTGAGTCTGCTGATCTCCGAGGAGTTCATGGAAGCGGTGAAGGCCGATGCGCAATGGAAGCTGGCGTTCCCGATCGTCGCCGCCGAAGTGGGCACCGAGAATCTGGATTTGAACAATCCCGACCAAGTCATCTGGCGCGATTGGCCGGTGAAAGACGGCTATGTGAGTAACGAGGTCGGTCAGGTCGCCTGCAAGGTCTACCGCAGTATCCGCGCGCAGCGTCTGTGGGACGTCATCATGGCCTCGACCTACGATTTCGCCGAGCCGGGCTTCATCCTCATCGACAAGGTCAATGAGATGAACAATAACTGGTTCTGCGAAAACATCCGTGCGACCAATCCCTGCGGCGAACAGCCGCTGCCGCCGTATGGTTCGTGCCTGTTGGGTTCCATCAATCTCACCAAGTTCGTCATCGATCCCTTTACCGAGCGCGCGCGTTTCGATTGGGACGAGTTCCGCAAAGTGGTGTCGGTGTTCACGCGCATGCTCGACAACGTCGTCGAGATCAACGGTCTGCCGTTGGAAGGTCAGCGCGACGAAATTCTGCGCAAGCGCCGTCACGGCATGGGCTTCCTGGGTCTGGGTTCGACGCTGACCATGCTGCGCATGCATTACGGCGCGCCCGACTCGCTGGAATTCACCGAGCGTGTGTCGCGCGAGATGGCGATCGAAGGCTGGCGTAGCGCATTGGATCTGGCCAAAGAAAAAGGCCCGGCGCCGATCATGGACGAAGAATTCACCGTGACCGAAGAGCTGTTGCGTCTGCGTCCGGAAATGGCCGACGATGGCTGGAAGCCGGGCGATCGCGTGCAGGGTAAACTGCTGCACGCCAAATACAGCCGTTATATGCAGCGTGTGGCCGCGGTGGAGCCGGAACTGGTTGAAGAACTTGCCCTGGTCGGTGCGCGCTTCACGCATCACAGTTCGATTGCGCCGACCGGCACCATCTCGCTGTCGCTGGCCAACAACGCCAGCAACGGCATCGAGCCGTCGTTCGCGCACCACTATTTCCGTAATGTGATCCGCGAGGGTCGCAAGACCAAGGAAAAGGTCGCGGTGTATTCCTATGAGCTATTGGCCTATCGCGAACTCATCAACGAGAAGGCCATACCCTATGCCGAGGACGAAGAGGCCAAGTTGCCGGAATATTTCGTCACGGCGGAAGACATCACGCCCAAGGCGCATGTGGATATTCAGGCGGCCTCGCAGAAATGGATAGATTCCAGCATTTCCAAGACCGCGAACGTGCCGACGGATTATCCCTATGAGCAGTTCAAGAACATCTATCTGTATGCCTATGAACAAGGCCTGAAGGGTTGCACGACCTTCCGCTTCAATCCGGAGGCGTTCCAAGGTGTGTTGGTCAAGGAGAAGGATCTGGAGAACACGACCTATGTGTT
>JACREG010000183.1 GCA_016218375.1 Gammaproteobacteria bacterium | reverse complement strand
TAAGGGAGTAAACCGAATTATGGCGCTGACCAAGGCGGAACTGGCCGAAAAATTGTTCGAAGAACTGGGCCTGAACAAACGCGAGGCTAAGGAACTGGTCGAGATGTTTTTCGAGGAAGTTCGACTGGCGCTGGAGAACGGAAGCCAAGTCAAACTGTCTGGATTCGGCAATTTCGATCTTCGCGACAAGAATAAACGTCCTGGCCGCAACCCGAAGACGGGAGAGGAAATCCCGATTACTGCACGACGGGTTGTGACATTCAGACCAGGCCAAAAACTCAAATCCAGGGTAGAGGCATATGCTGGAAGCCAGCAATAACGATGTACTGCCGGTCATCCCGGGTAAACGCTATTTCACTATCGGTGAGGTAAGCGAGCTCTGCGGCGTTAAGCCGCATGTGTTGCGTTACTGGGAGCAGGAATTTCCTCAACTCAAGCCGGTGAAACGGCGCGGCAACCGTCGTTACTATCAGCGGCATGACGTGATCATGATCCGGCAAATCCGCAGTCTGCTCTATGAGCAGGGCTTCACCATCGGTGGAGCGCGGCAGCGTTTGTCTGGAGATCAAGCCAAGGAAGACGTTACCCAAAGCCTGCAAATCATCCGGCAGATGCGCCAGGAATTGGAAGAACTCCTACAGTTGTTGCGCCGCTGAAATAGACGCGTTTTCACATTGCCACAATTCGGGTATGATTGCGGCCCTCGCTGTGGGGCTGGCCATTCCGGCATCACAGACGCAATTTTCGGGGCGTAGCGCAGCCTGGTAGCGTACCTGCATGGGGTGCAGGTGGTCGGAGGTTCGAATCCTCTCGCCCCGACCAAATTTACGATCCAAGAGCGGCCTTGTGCCGCTCTTTCCGTTTAGGTTTGGGCAAGCGTGACATCCGTGACGTCCGCGGCGGCGATATCAAGTTTTCCGTCATAAATGCCGCTGTTCGGAGAGCCCCGCCGACGCCGGCGCGGAATATACTATCTGTCAGTTAACCTCAGGGAATGCAAAGGCAGGTTGGCATGAAAGGGATACCTACCATTGTTGTGATGACAGCGCTCTGCGGTCTGAGCGCGTGTGCGAACACGCCGCCGCATGAGGATGTGCGCGACCCGCTCGAACCCGTCAACCGGGTTGTCGACAAGTTTAATGACAAAGTCGACCGCGCGATCTTCAAGCCTGTCGCGCAAGGTTATGAGAAGGTCGTGCCCGCAACCGCGCGAAGTAGCGTCACGAATTTCTTCGGCAACCTCGGCGAACCGCTGGTTGTCGTGAACCAGATGCTGCAAGGCAAGGGCAAAGAGGGCGTATCCGATGCCGGACGTTTCCTGGTGAACTCGACGCTGGGTCTCTTCGGGCTGTTCGATCCTGCCAGCCAGATGGGATTGGCCAAGCATAACGAAGATTTCGGACAAACCTTCGGCCGCTGGGGTATCGGCGAAGGTTGGTATCTGGTGCTGCCCATTCTCGGGCCCAGCACCGTGCGTGACACCGCCGGCAAGTTCGGCGACTATCAATTCGATCCGATTGCGCGGCGCGAGGAAGTGCGTGAGCGCAATGGCTTGAATGGCCTGCGCACCGTGGATACCCGCGCGAACTTGCTCAGCGCCACCAAGGTGCGCGATACCGCCGCGCTCGACAACTATCTCTTCACTCGTGAGGCCTACCGGCAACTGCGTTGGAATCGCATCTACGATGGCAATCCGCCGCCCGTGCCGTTTGACGAGGACGAGTGACCCCGGTAACGGGGCCTCTTGCCGGCCGAACCTCGATTTGGATCGCTGCGAGACCTGACAGCCCGCCCGGCTTTTGGGATAATGCGGTCTGCCCACGATGAGCCCATGTCGACCCCCATGTCGACTATGGCGCGCGGCGCAAGCGCAATCATTTTTCGAAAATACGCACGGCACCGGGGAAACCCCACCCCGGCAGCTTGCATTTGGTATGGCACATGACAAATCGGTACGGTACAGACGATCTCCGCATCCTAAATATCCAGGAGGTGACCCCGCCGGTTGGCCTGCATGAGGCGTTTCCGGTCAGCGAAGCCGCCGCGGCTACGATCATCGACACGCGCCGAGCCATCCACGACATCCTCACCGGCAAGGACGATCGCCTGCTGGTCATCATCGGCCCGTGTTCCATTCACGATCCGCGCGCGGCGCTGGAATACGCGGAGCGCTTGAAGGCTATGCGCGCGCGCTTGAACGGCGATCTGCTGATCGTCATGCGCGTCTATTTCGAAAAGCCGCGTACCACGGTCGGCTGGAAGGGGTTGATCAACGATCCCAACCTCGACGGCAGTTTCAAAATCAACGAAGGCCTGCGCATCGCGCGCAAGCTGCTGCTCGATCTCAACGAGATGGGCGTGCCGGCGGCGACCGAATTCCTGGATCTGGTCAGCCCGCAATATGTCGCCGATCTGGTCAGTTGGGGTGCCATCGGTGCGCGCACGACCGAGAGCCAGGTGCATCGCGAGCTTGCCTCGGGTCTGTCTTGCCCGGTGGGTTTCAAGAACGGCACCGACGGCACACTCAAAGTCGCGGTCGACGCCATCCGTTCGGCTTCGCAGCCACATCACTTCCTGTCGCTGACCAAGGAAGGCCGCTCGGCGATCTTCTCCACGGCGGGCAATCCGGATTGCCACATCATCCTGCGCGGCGGCAAGCAACCGAATTACGACGCGGCCAGTGTCGCCAAGGCAGTCAATGACCTCAAAGCCGCCGGTCTGGATGCGTGCTTGATGGTCGACTTCAGTCATGCCAACAGCCTCAAGGACCACCAGCGCCAACTGGACGTCGGCCGGGATGTCGCCGCCCAGATCGCCGCCGGCAACCGCGCCATCGTCGGTGCCATGATCGAAAGCCACTTGCAGGCTGGGCGTCAAGACGTGCGGCCGGGGCAGTCGCTGGCCTATGGTCAGAGCATCACCGACGCCTGCATCGGCTGGGACGACAGCGTCAACCTGCTCGATATACTCGCCGAAGGCGCCCGTGCGCGGCGGCGCGGCACAGACACCCAGGCAGCCTCTTGAAGCAGCGGCAGGACCAGGCCGCACAGAGCGTGCGGCTGGTGTATCATCACGCCTTTGCGCATTTGGGCTGAACGCACGATGTTGGAAATCAATCCCGTCCTCAACACCATCAAAGACCTCAAGGGCCGTTCCGAGACCCTGAGGGGGTATCTTTGACTACGCCGGCAAACGCGAACGTCTCGAAGAAGTAAACCGCGAGCTGGAACAGCCCAACGTCTGGGACAATCCCGAGCGTGCCCAGGAACTCGGCCGCGAACGCGTGCGCCTCGAAGAGATCGTACTCACGCTCGGCGCGATGGGCGATAAGCTCAGCGACGCCGACGAGCTGGTGCAGATGGCCGGCGAAGAGGACGACGAAGCGACCGTGGAATCCGTACGCACCGATCTCGCCGCTCTGGAAAAACAAGTCGCCGATCTCGAATTCCGCCGCATGTTCTCCGGCGAGATGGACCCGAACAATGCCTTCCTCGATATTCAATCGGGTTCCGGCGGCACCGAGGCGCAAGACTGGGCCGAGATTCTGCTGCGCATGTATCTGCGCTGGGGTGAGCGCCGCGGCTTCAAGACCGAAATCATCGAGGCGACCGCTGGCGAAGTGGCCGGCATCAAGAGCGCGACGGTGAAAATCGACGGGCCGTACGCCTTCGGTTGGTTGCGCACCGAAATCGGCGTGCATCGTCTGGTGCGCAAATCCCCGTTCGATTCCGGCAACCGCCGTCACACCTCGTTCGCCGCGGTGTTCGTCTCGCCCGAGATCGACGACAGCTTCGAGGTCGACATCAATCCCGCCGATCTCAAGGTCGACACGTATCGCGCCAGCGGCGCCGGCGGCCAGCACGTCAACCGTACCGAATCGGCGATTCGCATCACGCACATCCCAAGCGGCATCGTCGTGGCGTGTCAGAGCGACCGTTCACAGCACAAGAACCGCTCCACCGCCATGAAGCAGCTCGCCGCCAAGTTATATGAAATGGAAATGCAGAAGCGCCGCGCCGATCAGCAGGTCGTGGAAGAGAGCAAGTCCGACATCGGCTGGGGCAGTCAGATCCGTTCCTACGTGCTCGATCAGTCGCGCATCAAGGATCTGCGCACCGGCGTGGAAGTCGGCAACACTCAGGCCGTGCTCGACGGCGACCTGGATCAGTTCATCGAAGCCAGCCTCAAGAGCGGCCTCTAAAACGACATTGGGCAGACCATGACTGACGACATTCAACAGGACGAACACCGGCTCATCAGCGAACGTCGCGAGAAGCTCAAGCAACTGCGCGCCAACGGCATCGCCTTTCCGAACGATTTTCGCCGCGATGTGATGGCCGGCGAACTGCACGCCGAATACGGCGACAAGCCGGCCGAGTTCTTCGATGCCGAGGCTCGCCGCGTGAGCGTGGCCGGGCGCATGATGGCCAAGCGCATCATGGGCAAGGCCAGCTTCACGCATATCCTGGACATGTCCGGGCGCATCCAATTGTTCCTGGAACGCGATCTGCTTCCCGAGGGCGTCTATCAACAGTTCAAGGGCTGGGACGTCGGCGACATCCTCGGTGCCGAGGGCGTGTTGTTCAAGACCAAGACCGGCGAACTGAGCATCAAGGTCGACCAGCTCCGCCTGCTCACCAAATCGCTGCGCCCGCTGCCGGAAAAATTCCACGGCCTGTCCGATCAGGAAACCCGTTATCGCCAGCGTTACCTCGATCTCATCATGAGCGAGCCGTCGCGCAATGTGTTCCGTTTGCGCACGCAGATCGTCCACTACATTCGCACTTTCCTCAACGAGCGCGGCTTCCTGGAAGTGGAAACGCCGATGATGCAGATGATTCCCGGCGGCGCCACCGCGCGGCCGTTCACGACGCATCACAATGCGCTGGATATGCAGTTGTTCCTGCGTATCGCGCCGGAACTGTATCTCAAGCGTCTGGTGGTCGGCGGTTTCGAGAAGGTCTACGAGATCAACCGCAACTTCCGCAACGAAGGTCTGTCGACGCGGCACAATCCCGAATTCACCATGCTGGAGTTCTATCAGGCTTACGCGGACTATCACGACCTAATGGACTTGACAGAAATGCTGCTGCGCAGCATGGCACAAGCGCTGTTGGGTAGCCCGCGCATTCAGTACCAGGGCGAGGAGTACGATTTCGGCCGTTCGTTTACGCGCATGACGGTGAAGGAATCCATCCTGCACTTCAATCCGGACATCGCCGCCGCCGACCTCGACGATCTCGATGCCGCGCGGCGCATCGCCGAACGTTTAGGCATCGCACTCAAACCCAGTTACGGTTTGGGCAAAGTGCAGATCGAGATCTTCGAGAAGACCGTCGAGGCGCGTCTCAAGCAGCCGACCTTCATCACCGCCTATCCGACCGAGGTGTCGCCGCTGGCGCGCGCCAACGATCACGATCCGTTCGTCACCGACCGCTTCGAATTCTTCGTCGGCGGGCGCGAGATCGCCAACGGCTTCTCGGAGTTGAACGATGCCGAAGATCAGGCCGAACGCTTCCGCCGTCAGGTCGAGGACAAGGACGCCGGCGACGAGGAGGCCATGCACTTCGACGCCGACTATATCTGCGCCCTGGAGCACGGCATGCCGCCGACCGCGGGCGAGGGCATCGGCATCGACCGGCTGGTGATGCTGTTCACCGACGCGCCCTCGATCCGCGACGTCTTGCTCTTCCCGCATATGCGGCCTGGCTGAATCGTCCAAAAGACGTTTAATAGGCTGATATCTATGAACAATGTCCAGCTCATCCATGAGCCAGCCCCCTAATAGTCCCGCCGCGTCCGGTCGAGCCGGGCTATGCTTCATCCCCTATCCTATTTGCAATTCAAGTTCTTAATCGATACTTTCGATATAACTTGGAGATATTGAGAAGGCACCGAGTCATCGCTGTCCCTGGAGATTGCCAGGGGCGCCGGCGCCTAATACTTACGTAACCCAATGAGGTTTCCGGGTGAGTCAAGTGCAGCGTGATGGCGATCAGGATCGACGCTTCCAGGAACTGGAGCTTGCGTTACGTTTACGCGAGCGTGAGATCGAGCTCCTCAAAGAAACCGTTTTCGCAATCAACAGTCAGCTCGATCTGGACACGGTTTTTCATTTGGTCGCCGACCGCGCCCGCGAACTGATCTGCGCCGAGACGCTGCTCATTCCGGTCGTCGATACGGATTGCCAACATTACACCTACCGTGCCGGTGCCGGACGCAATGCCGCCGAGATCGTTGGCGAAAGCCTGCCGCTCGATTACGGCGTGTGTGGCTGGGTGTGGCGGCACAAACGCCCGTGGTGGCGCGGCGTGCTCGACGAACTGGAGCCGGCCGACCGTACGCGTTGGGAGATCGAAGCGGGCACGCTGATCCTGGTGCCCATGATCGGCAAAAATCATTTCCTGGGCGGCTTGGCCGGCATCAATAAACAGGGTGGCGGCGACTTCAGCCAGCAGGATCTCAGCCTGCTCTCCCTGTTCGCGGGTCAAGTCAGCATCGCCATCGAGAACGCCATCGCCTTCGAGGAATTGAGCAAGGCCAAACACACCTCCGAGGCGTACCAGATCGAACTGCACCAGCTCAACAACGAATTGACCGCCATCAATCGGGAATTGGAGCATCTCGCGCTCTACGACCAGTTGACTCAATTGCCGAACCGCTCGCTATTGCAGGATCGCTTGCAGCAAGCCTTGTTCTCGGCGCAACGCGAAGAAGGCCGGGTGGCGGTATTGATAGTCGATCTGGATCAATTCAAAGAGGTCAACGATACGCTGGGACATGATGTCGGCGATCAGTTGCTGGTGCAGGTGGCCGAGCGGTTCTCGGGGCAACTGCGTCAGACCGACACGGTCGGACGTTTGGGCGGCGACGAATTCGCGGTGGTAATACCCAATGCGGACACCGAATTGGCCTGCCATCTCGCCGGCAATCTGCTGGCCGTTCTTGAACCCGACTTCGATATCGACGGCATGCGTTTCTCGGTGGCGGCCAGCGTGGGCATTGCCGTGCATCCGCAGCATGGCGTAGATGCCGGCACGTTGATGAAGCATGCCGACATTGCCATGTACACGGCCAAACGCACCCGCTTCGGCTATACCGTCTACGATCCGTCCGAAGCGGTCGCCCAGCCGGAGCGCCTGAGTCTGGTCGGCGATTTGCGCCAGGCCTTGGTCAACCGCGAATTCGATCTGTATTTTCAGCCCAAAGTCGATCTGCGTTCAGGCACACTCAGCGGCGTGGAGGCGTTGGCGCGCTGGCCGCACGCCAAACGCGGGCTGGTGCCGCCGGATCAATTCATCCCGATGCTGGAGCAAACCGGTTTGATCCGCCCCTTCACGCTGTGGGCCATCGAGCGCGGTTTGCAACAGTGCGCGCAGTGGCAGGAGTCCGGCATGCACCTGACGATGGCCATCAACCTGTCGATTCACAACCTCCTGGACCCGCAATTCATTACCCAAGTCGTGCCCTTGCTGCAACGTTTCCCGATCAGCCGGTCGTGTCTGATTCTTGAAATCACCGAAAGCGTGTTTCTGAGCGAGCATGCCAAACTCAGCAACGTGCTGAACGAATTGCGCAGTCATGGCGTAGCGTTCTCGATCGACGATTTCGGTACGGGACACTCTTCGCTGAGCCGGTTGAAGAAGCTGCCGGTCAGCGAATTGAAGATCGACCGCTCGTTCGTCATGGACATGGAAACCGACCGGGACGATGCCGTTATCGTGCGTTCGACCGTGGACCTGGCCCATAACCTGGGCATCGCCGTCATCGCCGAGGGCGTCGAAAACGAATCCACGCTGAACATGCTGCGCGAGATGGGTTGCGATTTGGCGCAGGGCTATTTCATCAGCCGACCGCTGCCCGCGGACGATTTCGCCCGCTATCTGCAAAATACCGAATGGAAAATTCCGCGGAGCACTTGATCGCCCGCGGAACGCGTCACGCGTTGCCCGAACTTTCTCCACCGGCAAACGCATACGGCAGCTCGGCGAACGTCAGCCCGGGACCGTCCGCGGTGCCAAGACGCACCACGCCGCCCTCGCGACTGCCGATCTGAATCACCGCCAGCACGGCATAACCCCCCTCCGGATGCGGCTGGGCGTTGACGATTTTGCCGGCACTCTGTTGTGGGTCGTCGGGGCTGAACAGATCGTCGCCCGGACGCGGCGCGTGGTCGGTCTGGAGTCGTGCCAGATACATCTGCCGCTTCAACTTGCCGAGATACTGCATGCGCGCGACGACCTCTTGGCCGGGATAACAGCCTTTCTTGAAACTCACGCCGCCGATCAAGGCATAGTTCACCATCTGCGGCACGAAGGCATCGGCGGTCTCGGCCATGATCGTCGGTACACCGGCGAGAATATCGAGCAGTTCCCAGGTGCTGCTACCGACCGGCGCGGCGTGCGCGGCCAACGCTTCCCATAGTTTTTGCATCGAGAGCCCCGATCCGAGCAAGGGCCCGAATATCTCATAGCGCGGTTGCACGCCGGGAATACGCAATACGGTGAGTTCGCCGCAGCGGGTCAGTTCGTCCACCGCCGTGGGCAGCGGCGTGATCGGACCGGCAAGCGCGGCGGCCGCGTTCGGGCCGGATACGCCGATACGCATCGAATGTTCACTGACCTCTTCGAGCGTCACGGCGCTGCGCATGACGAACATCTGCAAACGCTTGCGCACGGATTCGAGCATGACGCGCGGCAGGTACAACCTGAATTCGTCGCCTACGCGGACGATGCGGAAAGTTGCCAACAGGCGCCCCTTGGGACTGCAATAGCCGTTGAGCTGGCTGTGCGTGGCATCGAGGTGGCGGACGTCGTTGGTGAACTGTCCCTGTAAAAAGGTTTCCGCATCGGCGCCGCGCACGGCCAGGACGCCGATGTGCGAGAGATCGGCGATCACCGTGCCGGTGACCGCTGCGCTGCGTTCGCGCGACGGATCGCCGAAACCGACAACGCCGTCCGCGGCGTCGAATTCCGCACCGCGATCCCGCAAAAAGGTTTTCCACTCGGCTTGCATGTGCGCCTCACCCCAAAGTTTCAAAGCCCGGACATGGTAGACAATCCGCGTCGGGGTGTCAGCCAGCCGATCAATGGGGAATTGAATCCGGCCCGGTGGGCTGGCATAGGTTCTCACTCGGTGCTATAAACGTGCGAAACCAAAACAGGCCCGCCATGCCACACACTGCGTCTCGGCCCCGATTTCTCAATCTCCTGCTTATACGCATGCCGGTCGGTGCGCTGACCTCCATCGGGCATCGTCTTTCGGGGCTGCTGTTGTTCCTGTGTATACCGTTGGCGGCCTTTCTGCTGGATCTGTCCTTGCAGGGGCCGGACGGTTTCGCGCAGGCCGCGCAGTTACTGGCCTCACCCCTGCTGAGATTTGTCCAGGCGCTGCTGGCCTGGTCGCTCGCGCATCACGCCTTGGCGGGCCTGCGCTTCCTGCTCATCGATGTCGAGGTTGGCGTCGACAAACCGACGGCACGCGCCTCGGCCCTGGCCGTGAATGTGGCCGCGCCGCTGCTGGCCGGTCTGTTCCTCTGGAGTATCGCGTGAGCAGACAGGCACACGGATTACGGGCCTGGGTGCTGCAACGTTTCACGGCGCTGTACTTGGTGTTGTTTCTGGCCTACCTGCTACAGCGCTTCTACACCTTTCCGGTGCAGGACTTCGCCGGCTGGCAGGCCTGGATCGCCGATCCGCTGGTCAATCTCGCCACCGGTCTGTTCATTCTGTCGATCCTGATCCACGCCTGGGTCGGTGTGCGCGATGTGGTGATGGATTATGTGCACCACACGGGCGTGCGCGTGGCCGTGTTTGCCGCCATCGCCCTTACGCTGACCGGCTGCGGATTGTGGTCGCTGCGCGTGCTGTTTTTGGCAGTCATCCGCGGGAGCGGGGCATGAGTCTGCCCCGGCGCAAGTTCGATACGCTCATCATCGGCGCCGGCGGCGGCGGTCTGCGCGCCGCATTGCAACTGTCGCAGGCCGAGGCGCGCGTCGCGGTCGTTTCCAAAGTATTCCCGACCCGCTCGCACACCGTCGCCGCCCAAGGCGGGGTGAACGCCGCGCTGGCCAATGTGCTGCCCGACAACTGGCACTGGCACATGTTCGACACCGTCAAGGGCAGCGATTACCTCGGCGACCAGGACGCCATCGAATATATGTGTCGCGCCGCGCCGCGCGTGGTCTACGAACTCGAACACATGGGCGTACCGTTTTCGCGTCTGGACAACGGCAAGATCTATCAGCGCGCCTTCGGCGGCCAGAGCCGCAATTTCGGTGGCGATCAGGCGGCGCGCACCTGCGCGGCGGCCGACCGTACCGGCCACGCCATCCTGCATACGCTGTATCAGCAGAACATCCGCGCGCGCACGCATTTCTTCGACGAGTTTTTCGCCATCGATCTGCTGCGCGACCCCGACGGCACCGTCATCGGCGCCTTGGTCCTGGAGATCGCCACCGGCGAACCGCTGGTGATCGAGGCCAAGACCACGCTGCTCGCCACCGGCGGCGCGGGCCAACTGTTCCGCACCAACACCAACGCGCTCATCAACACCGGCGACGGTATGGCCATGGCCTTGCGCGCCGACATTCCGCTGCAAGACATGGAGTTCTTCCAATTCCACCCGACCGGCATCGCCGGCAAGGGCATGCTCATCACCGAAGGCGTGCGCGGCGAGGGTGGTTATCTGCTCAACGGAGAGGGCGAACGTTTCATGGAACGTTACGCGCCCAAGGCCAAGGATCTCGCCAGCCGCGACGTGGTCAGCCGCGCTATCTACACCGAGGTGCGCGAAGGTCGCGGTTGCGGGCCGAACAAGGATCATGTCCTGCTCAAGCTGGATCATCTTGGCGTGGATGTCGTCGCCAAACGCCTGCCCGGTATCCGCGAGACAGTGAAGACCTTCCTCTATCTCGATCCGGCCGAGACGCCGATCCCGGTGTATCCAACCGCGCATTACACCATGGGCGGTATTCCCACCAACCGCCACGGTCAAGTCGTCGTGCCCGAACACAACGGCCCGGACGAACCGGTGCTCGGTCTGTACGCCGCCGGCGAATGCGCCTGCGTATCGGTGCACGGCGCCAATCGCCTGGGCGGCAATTCGTTGCTGGATATCCTGGTGTTCGGCCGCGCCGCCGCCAACCACATCGTCGGCGAACTCAAGCAGAACCGCTATCACAGGCCCATGAACGAGGATAGCGTTGATCAAGCCATGACGCGCCTGAGCCGTTGGGATCGCCGCGACGGCAGCGAGACTGTGGATGGCCTCAAGCGCGAGTTGCAAACCGTGATGGAGCAACACTGCGGTGTGTTTCGCAACGAGACGATATTGCAGGAAGGTGTCGACAAGGTGGTCGAACTGGAGGCGCGCATGAAAGACGCCTATATCAAAGACCACAGCAAGATCTTCAACACCGCGCGTATCGAGGCGTTGGAGTTGGAGAACCTCATGGACATCGCGCTCGCCACGGTGTGCTCCGCCCTGGAACGCCGCGAAAGCCGCGGCGCGCATTCGCGCGTGGATTACCCCGAACGCGACGATGTGCGCTGGATGCGCCACAGCCTGTTCCACAAAGACGGCCGGCGCATGGATTACAAACCGGTGCGCATCAAACCGATCACCGTCGAGCCGTTCCCGCCGAAGAAGAGGGTGTACTGATGCGCTTTTCCATCTACCGCTTCGATCCGGACAAAGACAGCCAGCCCTACATGCAGGATTACGCGCTGGACGAAGCCAAAATCTGGCCCGGCATGATGCTGCTCGACGCGCTGCTGGAATTGAAGGCGCAGGACGAAACCCTGAGCTTCCGCCGCTCCTGCCAGGAAGGCGTGTGCGGGTCCGATGGCATGAACATCAACGGCCGCAACGGCCTGGCCTGCATCACACCGCTCGCCAGTCTCAAAACGCCGATCGAACTGCGACCGCTGCCGGGACAACCGGTGATCCGCGATCTCATCGTCGACCTGAATCAGTTCTACAGCCAATACCGCGCCGCCAAACCCTATCTCATCAACGAAGATCCCGAGCCCGAGGTCGAACGCCTGCAATCGCCGGCCGAGCGCGAGCAACTCGACGGTCTGTACGAATGCATTTTGTGCGCGTGCTGCTCCACCAGTTGCCCGTCGTTCTGGTGGAACCCGGATAAATTCCTCGGCCCCGCCGCGCTGCTGCAATCCTGGCGCTTCCTCGCCGACAGCCGCGATCGGGCCACCGACTTGCGTCTCGACGAACTCGAAGGCCCGTTCAAATTGTTCCGCTGTCACACCATCATGAACTGCGTCGAAGTCTGCCCGAAAGGACTGAACCCGACCCGCGCCATCGGCCGCATCAAGGAATTGATGCTGAAACGGTCGATGTGATGCAGACGCAGACCGCCGCCACCGAACTCAACCGCCTGCGCTGGCAATGTCGGCGCGGCATGCGCGAACTCGATCTGCTGTTGTTGCAGTTTCTCGATTCTGGCTATGCCGATCTGGATGCCAACGCCACACACGCCTTCACCCGCCTGCTCGATTGCCCCGACGCGCTGCTTCTGGAATGGCTGCTCGGTCGTCAACGCCCCAGCGACAAGGATGTCGCCGATGTCGTCCAACGCATACGCCGCAGCCCTGCGGCTTGAACTCAAGCCCTCGCGTCTGCGTCGCTACTGGCGCTGGCTGACGCACCTCATCGCCATCGCAACAGTGCCGATGCTGCAATCGTTCTGGTTGATCGCTATCGTTCTCACTGTCGTGCTGCTGAGCTTGTATCGCTCACGTGGCGCAGCCGAGATCACGCTGCTGTGGCATAGCGATGGCCATTGGTCGCTGTTCGAGAACGACAGCGAAATCGACGCAATCCTCGCGGAGGGCGCTTTCATCCAACCCTGGCTGGTGATTCTGCCGCTGCGTCTGGACAATCGACATCGTGTGCGGCATATCGCCATCTTCCCGGATATGCTGCCCGCGCAGGACTTCCGGCGCTTGCGTGTGAGGCTGCGCAACGCCAACACCCCGTAGGATGGGTTTCCCGCCACCGCCGCTTGCCGTACCCTATCGCGCCATGGCCATCGAAATCGAACGTAAATTCCTCGTCCTCAACGACGACTGGCGTGCCGCGGCGGATGCGGGGACGCAGTATCGGCAGGGTTATCTGAGTCGGGTGACCGGGCCGGAGGCGGTGCGCAGTTCCGTCCGGGTGCGTACCGACGGCGAACGGGCCTTCCTCAACATCAAGAGCGCGACGCTGGGTATTCGTCGCCAGGAATACGAATACGCAATCCCGTTGGCGGACGCCGAGGCGATGCTGGCCGAACTGTGCGTCGGCGCGCGGGTGGAGAAGACCCGTTATCACGTCCGCGTCGGCGCGCATGTCTGGGAGATCGATGTGTTCGGCGGGGCGAATACCGGCTTGATCGTCGCCGAGATCGAGCTCGGCCATGAGGACGAGGTATTCGAGCGGCCCGACTGGTTGGGCGCGGAGGTGTCGGACGATCCGCGTTATTACAACGTCTGTCTGGCCGATCGGCCGTATGGCAGTTGGTAACCCATGCCGCTGAGTTCAGTGCGAGGATTACTGCTTATCGCGCTGGCGATTCTCGCGTTGTCCGGCTGTTCACAGCCCGCACACGAGTCGATTCGCCTCGGTTTGGCGGGCGAGGCGACCAATCTCGATCCGCGCTATGCGACCGACGCCACATCGGCGCGGCTCAATCGGCTGATCTACGCGCGGCTCGTCGATTTCGACGAACATTCCCAGCCGCAACCGGCGCTGGCGACCTGGGAACAGGTGACGCCGACGCAGTACCGTTTTCATCTCGGCCAACAGAACCGCGTGTTTCACGATGGCACGCGCTTGACGGCCCATGATGTCAAGGCGACCTATGATTTCATCCTCGATCCGGCGAACGCCTCGCCACACCGCACCACGCTGACGCTGATCTCGCGCATCGAGATTCTCGACGACGACACGCTGGACTTTTTCCTTGGCCGTCCCGACTTGATGTTCCCCGGTTATCTGGTGATCGGCATCTTGCCCGAACGCTTGGCGCGCCAACCGCAAGCCGACGGCATCGAGTCCATCGGCAGCGGGCCGTTGATCTATCTTGATCGGCCCGAGCCGGGCAGCGTGCGCTTGAAGCGGCGGCACGACGGTCAGCTCATCGAACTGGTGCGCGTGCCCGATGCGACGGTGCGCGTACTCAAACTGCTGCGCGGCGAGGTCGATTTGTTGCAGAACGATCTGCCGGCCGAACTGATCCGTTATCTGAGCCGGCATTCGGGCATTCAGGTACGCCACGCCATTGGCAGCAATTTCGCCTATCTGGGTTTCAATCTCGACGATCCGGACACCGGCCGTCTGGAGGTGCGCCAGGCCGTCGCGCTGGCGCTGGATCGCGAGGCGATTATCAAATACATCCTCGACGAGGGCGCGCGACCGGCGGGGGCGTTGTTGCCGCCGGAACATTGGGCCGGTCATCCCGAGCTCAAGGGCGTGAGTTATGATCCAGCGCAGGCGCGCGCGCTGCTGGCTGCCGCCGGCTACGCTGCGGATCGTCCGCTGACGCTCACCTATAAAACCTCCAACGATGCCGTGCGCATCCGCCTGGCCACGGTGATTCAGGATCAGCTCGCGCAGGTCGGCATTCACGTCAAACTTCAGAGCTACGACTGGGGCACGTTCTACGGCGACATCAAGGCGGGACGTTTTCAGCTTTTCAGTCTGGCCTGGGTCGGTGTGAACACGCCGGATATTTTCCGCTATGTGTTCCACAGCGGCTCGCTGCCGCCCGACGGCGCCAATCGCGGCCGCTTTCGCGATGCGACGGTCGATGCGCTGATTACCGCCGCCGAACAGGTGCCCTCGCAGGCGGACCAGATCACGCTGTATCATGCCTTGCAGGAACGCCTGCTGGAGACATTGCCCGTGGTTCCGCTCTGGTACGAAGATCAAGTCTACGCCGCGCGTGCGGACATCGAAGGCTACCGGTTGGTGGCGGATGGTAATTACGACGGACTCGTGGATGTGAAACGGCATGGCCCATGAACAGTTGATCCGCATCAGTCTCGCCGAACAGACGTTGGAACTGCTGGAAGACGGTGTCGTGCAATGCCGCTACGCCGTATCGACCGCGCTCAACGGACCTGGCGAGTGCAGCGGCAGTGGTTGCACGCCGCGCGGCTGGCATGCGATTCACGCCAAGATCGGCGCCGGCGTGGCAGTGGACACCGTCTTCGTCGGGCGCGAACCCACCGGCGAGATATACAGCGCGGAACTGGCGCAACAACAACCCGATCGCGATTGGATTCTCACGCGCATTCTCTGGCTCGGCGGTCTGGAACCGGAACACAACCAAGGCGGGCAGGTCGATACCTTGAGCCGTTATATCTATCTGCACGGCTGCCCGGACAACGCACCGATGGGCGTGCCGGGTTCGCATGGCTGTGTGCGCATGCGCAATGCGGATGTCGTCGAGCTGTTCGAGCGGGCGCGCGAAGGGACGCACGTGTGGATTCAGGAAGGGCCGTTCGACGCGGCGACGCCGCGTTCCGCGAGGGTGTAGGACGACGATTAAACGAGATGCAGCGTGTCGCCGCGCGGGCCCTGCACCCGCAGTCCCCATTCGCTGTCGTGCAACCAGGTTTCCAGATCGGCGGCGCTGCGTGGGCGACTGATGTAGTAGCCCTGGGCGGTATCGGCGCCGAGCATTTCCACCAATTGCAGGGCGTCGCGATCCTGCACGCCCTCGGCGACCACTTCGCGGCCGATGTTGTGCGCGAGATCGATGATGGAGCGCACGATCACGGCGTTGTTTTCGTCCTCGGCCATGTCGATGACGAAGGACTTGTCGATTTTGAGTTCGTTGACCGGTAGGCGCTTCAGATAACTGAGCGACGACAGACCGGTGCCGAAATCGTCGATCGACAGGCGAATGCCCATCGCCGCCAGACGTTCGAAGATATCCATCGCGCGCGCCAGATCGGACATCATCGCGCTTTCCGTGAGTTCGATGGTGATCTGGCTGGCCGGCAGGTCCGCGGCCTTCAGAATGGCGGCGATGTAATCCGGCAGATTCAAGTCGTGCAGGCTGTGCGCGGACAGGTTCACGGCGACGCGCAGACAGATGCCACGGGCGCGCCAGTCGCAACACTGCTTCACGGCGGTGTGCAGTACCCAATCGGTCAGGCCGGCGATGAGTCCGTTCTGTTCGGCCAAGGGCACGAATTCTTCGGGCAGGATCAGGCCGAGGGTGGGATGCTGCCAGCGTACCAGCGCCTCGACGTCGTGGGTGCGCTGCTGCTTCAGGTTCACCTTGGGTTGATAGTGCAATTCGAGTTGGCCGGCGGCGATCGCCTCGCGCAATTCGCCGATCAAGGTCAGGCGCCGCAGGCTGTGCGGGTCTTGATCCTGCGCGTAGATGTTGAACCCCGAGCCGCTGCGCTTGGCCTGATACATGGCGACGTCGGCGTGTTGCAACAGGCTCTCCGCGTCGCCGCCATGTTGCGGATACAAGGCGATGCCGATACTGGTCTTGACCGACAGCGACATGCCGTTGATCGGAATCGCGACATCGAGTGTGGCCAGGAGTTTCTCGGCGCAGCTTTGCGCGTCTTGCATATGCGCATCGGGGATCAAAACGGCGAATTCGTCGCCGCCCAGCCGCGCCACGGTATCGGTCTCGCGCAGGGTGGCGCTGATGCGCTTGCCGACCTGTTGCAGGACATGGTCGCCGAAGTGATGGCCGAGTGTGTCGTTCACCTCTTTGAAACGGTCCAGATCCATAATGAACAGCGCCAGCGATTGGCCTTCGCGATGACAGCGATGCAAGGCCTGTTCGATGCGGTCGTAGAGCAGGTTGCGGTTAGGCAGGTCGGTCAAGTCGTCGTGCAGGGCCTGATGCACCAAGCGGGCGTTCTGCTTGTTCAGGTGTTTGGTGAGCAGGGCGGTGATAATCAGCGCGCCCCACACGGCGATCCAGATCACGATCCCGGCGGTGATGAGCATGCGCATGCCCAGGCTGCGCAAGGTGGCGAATTCGACATCGATGCTGGGATGCACCACGGTCAAGCGCAAATCCGTCCCCGGGATAAACACCGAGGCCCAGGTGTATTGGAGATTACGGTACAGGAGTTGACCGGAGGCGGGTTGGGCCGTGTTGGCAAGCTGCGCGAGCAGTTTGCCTTTGTCGGGAAACTGATCGCGCTCCAGACCGCCCAGCGGTACGCTCTTGCCGTCGGCCGTGTGCACCAGGAACAGTCGGGCATGTTGCAGATAAGGCAGGCGCAAGCCGCGCAGTGTGTCGAGTGCCGGCGGCAACACTTGTAGAGCGCTGGTCATCTGACCGGCGATTTCGTCCACCGTGGCTTGCATGGCCATGGCCTCGCGCAATAACGCGGATTCGTTGGCGATGCGATAGGCCATGATGCCGAACACGGTCAGCACCAACAGGGCGATGGCAACGAATGACACGAGCAGGCGTGTGCGGGTTGGCATGAGCTAAAGTGGTCTTTCAGTCGTCTTGGTTATTAGTATTGATGTCGGCCAGGGTGTAGAAGGGGCATACACGCAGCACGGCAGCGACGAGATTGAACAGGCCGAACAGCCCGAGCAGGTTTGCCATCAGCGAGTCGCCGATGATCTCGGAGTCGATAAAACCGACCCACACCATGGCGATACCGATGCCCAAACGCAGGATCTGGTCGAAACGCCCGACATTCGGTTGCCAACGCAAGCCCATCGCCGCTCCACCTCACACTTCGTCGATCTTTCCCGCCGGTATCTGGTTATCCTGATCTATGGGTATGTTTATAACGCAACTCACGCCGCTACGCCACGCTTCTTGCCACTGGGTATAATGCCCCACTATGCGAGGACTCGTCGCCCTGGGATTACTGCTGTTGCGCCGCCTGGCCGTCACCCTGGGGGTAGTGCTGGGCGTGGTGGTGTTGGTGTTCCTGCTGATCCATCTGATTCCCGGCGATCCCATCGATGTGATGCTGGGCGAGTCCGCCCAACCGGCCGACCGCGCGGCCCTGCAACAGGCGCTGGGGCTGGATCGGCCGCTGCCGGAACAGTTATACCGCTACATCGACGGTTTAGTGCATCTCGACTTCGGCCGGTCTCTGCACTCGCAACGGCCGATCCTCGACATGTTGGCCGAACGTCTACCCGCCACCCTGGAACTGACCGCCGCCGCGCTCGCCATTACCTTGGCCCTGGCCCTGCCGTTGGGTCTGTTGGCCGCCGCCCGGCGCGACACCGCCTGGGATCACGGCGCCATGAGCTTCTCGCTGATCGGTGTGTCCATTCCGCATTTCTGGTTGGGGCCATTGCTGATCCTGGTGTTTTCGCTGTGGCTGGGCTGGCTGCCGGTGAGCGGTCGGGAAGGGCCGGGCGCGGTGATCCTGCCGGCGCTGACCTTGGGCACGGCGCTTTCGGCCATCCTCGCGCGCATGATCCGCAGCAGCGTGCTGGAAGTGTTGAGCGAAGACTTCATCCGCACCGCGTATGCCAAGGGCTTATCGCGTCGCCAAGTGTTGCTCCGTCATGCGCTGCCCAATGCGCTGTTGCCGGTGATTACCATTCTCGGTTTGCAACTGGGCGCGCTGCTTGCCGGCGCGGTCATCACCGAAACGGTATTTTCGTGGCCGGGCATCGGTCTGCTCACCATCGAGGCCATTCAGTCGCGCGACTATCCGGTCGTGCAGGCCTGCGTGTTGTTGATCGCGGTGACGTATGTACTGGTCAACAGTCTGACCGATCTGGTGTATGCGCTGATCGATCCGCGCATTCGTATTGGCGCTGGAGCAGGAGGCGGCGCATGAGGCTGCGCGGCGGCTGGCCCATCGGTATCCTCGCGGTGTGGGCGCTGGCCGGTCTCGTCGCGCCGTGGTTGTCGCTGGAGCCCAATGCCATCCATCTGGAGCGTATCCTGGAGACACCGATGATCGGCGGCGGCCTGGGTTTCGACGATCTGGGTCGACCGTTGCTGGATCGTTTGATCGCGGGCGCGGCCACCTCGTTTCTGGTCGCGTTCTGGGTGGTGGGTCTGTCCAGTATCGCCGGGACGCTGATCGGCAGTTTCAGCGCCTATGCGGGCGGCTTATGGGATCGTCTGCTGGTGCATGTCGTCGACCTGTTCCTGGCCTTCCCGGGGATTCTGCTGGCAATCGCGTTGGCCGGCATTCTCGGGCCGGGCATCGAGAATGTGGTGATCGCGCTGACCCTGGTCGGTTGGGTCGGTTATGCACGGCTGGCGCGTGCCCAAGTGTTATCGTTGAAGACGCGCGATCATGTGCAGGCCGCGATTGCCTTGGGTGTGCCGCGCGGGCGTATCGTGCGCACGCACCTGCTGACCCTCATCAGCGCGCCGTTGATCGTCGAGGCGACCTTCGGTATCGCCGCCGTGGTGGTCGCCGAGGCGGGTCTGTCGTTTCTCGGTTTGGGCGTGCAGCCGCCCGAAGCGTCCTGGGGTAGCATGATCCGCGACGGCACCCGGTATCTGCTGGTCGCCCCGCACATGGTGCTGGTGCCGGGGCTGGCGATGGTCGCGGTGGTGTTGGCCGTGAACCTGCTCGGCGACCGCTTGCGCGATTATCTGGATGTGCGTGGCGCGGAGTAGGGTGACCGACAAGATCGTCATTGCTTCGCTGCGCTCGCAATGACGGATTTAGTGGATCGCCAAAAAATACTTTAACTCAACCCGAAGTCAGGATTACCTATGTCCCTCGGCCACGTCATGACCGATATCGCCGGCACCGCGTTGAGCGCGGACGACCGGCGCCGTTTATGTCACCCGCACGTCGGTGGCGTAATCCTGTTTTCGCGCAACTACGAATCGCCGGCACAGATCGCCGCACTGGTGGCCGAGATACACACACTGCGCGAGCCGCGCCTGTTGATCGCGGTCGATCAGGAAGGCGGGCGCGTGCAGCGTTTCCGCGACGGCTTCACGCGCCTGCCGCCGCTCGGCGAGCTCGGTCTGG
>JACREG010000180.1 GCA_016218375.1 Gammaproteobacteria bacterium | reverse complement strand
CCCATGCCGCGCGCCACGTCCACCAATGCCTTGACGAACAGTTGATCGTCGCGGCTCTTGGTGATGTCGCGGATGAAACTGCCGTCGATCTTCAGAATATCGACACGCAGATTCTTCAAATAGGAGAACGAAGAGAAACCCACGCCGAAGTCGTCCAACGAAATCTGGCAACCAAGCTGGCGGATACGCGCGATGAACTCGGCGGCCTTGGCCATCTGTTCGCAGGCAGCGGTTTCGGTCACTTCGAAGGTGATCCGCTGCGGGTTGATGCCGGTCGTCCGCAGCTCCGATTCGATCAGATTGAACACCTCTTCGTCGCCCACCGACATGCCCGACAGGTTGATGGAGATGCCGACGCCGGACAGTTCCGGCGGCAACGCGGCAAGATGACGTAGCGCCTTGCGCACGATGGCGCGGTCGACTCGACCGATCAGGCCGAACTGCTCGGCGGTGGGGATGAAATTGCCCGGCATCAGGGTCGCGCCGTCGCGGTCGCGCATGCGCACCAGGGTCTCGAAATGATGCACCTCGCCGTCGACCAGTGCAGCGATCGGCTGAAAGGCCAGTTCGAGCAAATCGTTTTCCAGGGCTTCGACGATGCGCGACTTCCAGGCCAGTTGCGTGCCCATGCGTTCGCGGGACATATCGCCCTCGATGAACAGCTTAGCGCGGTTACGCCCGGCATCTTTGGCCGCATACATGGCGGTGTCCGCCTTGGCCAGCAATTCCACGGCCTCGTGCCCTTGTTCCGGGAACACCACCAGACCGATGCTCGCCGACACGTTGATGGCGTGTCCTTGGTGCAGCGGTCGGCATTCGCTGACGGCCTCCAAAATAGCGCGCGCCTTGTCGCGTGCCTGCTCCGCGTTCATCTCCGGGAAGGCCATGGCGAACTCGTCGCCGCTGACGCGCGCCACCAGATCCTCGTCACGCGACAAGCGTTTGAGCACCCCGGAAATCTGCACGATCAGCTTGTCGCCGACCGCATGTCCCGCGGTATCGTTGACCATCTTCAAGTGATCCAGATCGATCAGCATGAGCGCACCGCTGCGATTGCGCGATTGGGCGTGGCGTATCTCGTGCGCCAGATCGACGAGAAAACGCCGACGGTTGGACAAGCCGGTAAGCTGATCCTGATTGGCCAGCACGATGAGACGCTCTTCGTCCTGCTTGGCCTTGGAAACATCGCGGGTGGTGCCGCGATAACCGTGCACGACACCGTCTTCCGCCACCGGCATGCCGTTGAGACGCAGATAGCGGCGCGAACCGTCGGTCAGCGTGATGTTGCATTCGAGTTCCTTGAACGGATGACACTTGTCGGTGCCGCACTGCAAGCGTGTCATGGCCTCGCTCAAATCGTCGCGCGCAAAGATCTGCGCCAGGGTGCGGCCGACGAAATCCTCGGGATTCATTTCCAGGGTTGCGGTCACGCCGGAGGACACATAGATAAACCGTCCCTGGTGGTCGGTCTCCCACAACCAGTCCGAGGAACTCTCGGCGAAGTCGTGGAAGCGCTGCCGGTTGCGTTCCAGTTCCGTCTGCGAGGCACTGAGGTCGGCGAGCATGCCGTTGAAGGAATTCGCCAGTTGCCCCAGTTCGTCGCGGCGGCGCACCTGCACCTGATAGGTCAGGTCGCCGGCGGCGATATGCCGGGTCGCCTCGGCCAGCGCCATGATCGGCTGGGTCAGCGTGGCGCGACTGACACCGATGCCGACCAGCAACGCGATCAGCAGGATCAACAGGGAAATCAGCAGCGCGGAATGGCCCAATTGCCGATAGGGCGCCCAGTAGCTGTCGCTGGAATGCGCGAGCAATACATGCGCCACGGTGGTCGTCGCATCGGCGGCACGCACCGGATAGACATGGCCGATATAGCGGTCGTTGCCGGCCATGAACCGCAGCGGCGTGCGTTCATTGTCCGGGTAACGCAGTTGCTGCAAATCGACTTTGCCGGCGGGGAGCGTACTGCCCAGGACGATATTCCCGGAGAACAGTGCCACCTCGGCGCGCACCAGTTCCTTGAATCCGTCGACCGCCGCCTGACTGATCTCCTCGCCCGTTACCAGCACGCCAATGGCGCCGCCGCCTAGAGGACTTTGGATGGGGATCGCGGCCAGACGCAGGAAGGTGTCGAACACCAAGGCGTTGCCATAAGCGACCGGCGCACCGGCCGCGATTTGGTGCAGCAATTGTTGCAACGGCTCGGAGGACAACACTTGTGGCGAGGTGAAATGCGGCTTGCTCCCCTCGGCAACGGCCGAGTCCACGCTGTTGCCCAGATACACCGCCAGCATATCGATGCCCGGACGCGGATACAGATCCTCCAGCATGCCGCGCACCGTCGCGGTATCGCCGGTCGAAGCCGCAGCCAACAGACTCGGTTCGCGGCTGACGCCGCGCGCCGTTGTGACCATGCGTTCGAAGGCGTGCTTCTGGGCCTCGACGAACACCCCCTGCGCCCGCGTGAGATCGCGTTCGATTTCGGCGTGCACATGGGCCTGAATCAGGAAATAGCCGGCCACAGACACACCGCACAGCACCAGGACGACCAGGGCCATGATGAACAGTGCGTTTTTCTGACCGATATTCATGCGTTCATAAGCCCGGTCGATTCGGGAACAACTGTTCTATCGCCACGGCGTGTGCCGGCGCTGCCGCCGGGGTGTCCTGGTTGAAACCTTTCACCGCCAGTTGAATCCGCAATGGCGGCGGCGCCGTCAACGCCAGCGCCTCGACGGTGCGGGTCTCGGCCCCCGGTGCGGCCACCCGTATGCGCCATTTGCCGGGCGCCAGATTGCGAAACTCGAAGCTGTCGCCGGCGTTCATCATATGTACCAGCGGCGTATCCAACACATCCACGCGCGCATAGCTCTTGGCGTGGATACGGCAGAACCAATGCAGATCGTCCGCTTCGTTCAAGGTCAGCGTGCGCTCGCGGTCGAGGCCGGTACGGTCCAGCCGGAGTTCCAGCGCCTGCGTGTGCGAATGGGTGAAGAGTTCATGATAGACGTTGTCCTGATTTTCGAAGCGCACGCGGTCGCCGCGCGGAATCGCCAGGTACACGGGCAACATCCGGCTGCCCGACAGGGCAATGGCATGCTCCTCGACCGCCCGGCGCGGCAACGCCTGCCCCTCGGCGGGAAACAGCGCCACGCTGACCGGCACGCTCTTGAGCATCTCGCCGTGGTCGTCGAACATGCCGGCCTGCTGCACGGACACCACACCCCGGACCTCGGCGGCGCTGGCATACGTGCCCATCGCCAGCATGGCCAGAGCCAGAGCAGGGGCAGGAACAAGGGCGATTTTGAGTCGATGGCGCTTGGGCATATCCTTGGCACAGATCCCCACGGACCCGCACCCCGATTCTCTGATGCAATGGACTTGCTCGGGAATGTAGCGGCCGGTTTGCAATGTCTCTAAAGAACAGGCGTCAACCATGGAAAACCCCCACAGCCAGCCCTCGCTCGACAATCCGGCCGACAAGCCGGTCGACAGTCTGGAGCAGTTGCGCCAGCGGCTGGCCCGTTTCGCCGCCGAACGCGACTGGGATCAGTTCCACTCGCCGAAAAACCTGTCCATGGCCCTGATCGCCGAGGCCGCCGAGCTGGTCGAACACTTCCAATGGCTGACGGAATCCGCCAGCCAGGCGCTGGCGCCGGCCAAGCTTGCCGAAGTGCGCCTGGAGCTGGCCGACATCCTCATCTACCTGATCCGCATCGGCGACAAGCTGGGCGTGGATCTGATCGCGGCGGCCACCGACAAGATTGCGATTAACGAAACCCGCTACCCGGTCGAGCAGGTGCGCGGCGATGCGCGCCGGGCCGGGGAGTACGCCCGCGAGGACGACTGAGGCGCCCGGCCCGGACAACGCCCCCAGTCAGTGACAAAATCCCGGCGCCATTCCGCCGCATGTGCTTGCCAGATCAGCTTTTCCTGTCCGCGCGCGGCCTAAAGCCGTGGCCGTTCCCGTCGCTATAAAGCGTGATACAGATCGCACCGGCGACCTCGGTTGCCGCCCCCGACGTTCGGAAGGAGCACGCATGAAGGACAGCCTCGTACTGGAACAAGCCCTGGCCCTGATCGACAACGGTCTCGATCCGGTGCTGTTGTTCGACGCCCAGGATCGGGTCGTCGCCGGCAACACGGCGCTGCGCAACCTGCTCGGCGGCCAGCTCGACACCTTGATCGGACGCCGCGCGGCGGATCTCGCCGGCAGTCCCGTCCAAATGCTGCTCAGCGGCGGCGACACCTTCGCCTACCTCGGCGCGGACGATCACCACGGTTATTTCACCGCCCAGGATGTGCGCCTGCCACCCGGCGCCCCGGCGGTACGCGCACGCCTGCTGCGCGACGTCAGCGAAGTCGAACACCTGCGCGCGGAGCGCGAACACCTGCAAACGGAACTGGCGGCCCAGACCCTGCACGATCCGGTCACCGGCCTGCTCAATCGGCGCGGCCTGCTGGTGGCGCTGGAACCGCAAGTATCGCGCAGCCGCCGCTACAACAGCCCCTTGTCCGTGATCGTCATGGATGTATACGGCGCCACCGCCGAAGCCGCCTTCCTGGTGCGCATCAGCCAGATTCTCAAGGACCAACTGCGCTGGGCGGATGTGATCGGCAGCTCCGAGAATCATGAATTCATTATGGTGCTGCCCGAGACCCGCCGCGACGATGCGTTATCGCTGACGGAAAAACTCAACGAGCGTCTGGGGCGGGAATTCCAGGGCGGCAACACCGCCTGGGCCGCGTACGGCGTGGTCGAATGGCAGAAGACCGACAACACCAGCACCCTGCTGCGCCGCGCCCAGACCGCGCTCGACCAGGCCCGCGCCACGCGCGACGGCCGCAGCGCCGTGGCCCTCTGACGGAACAACGGAATACCGCCGCGCGCGCAGCAACGCCGCAACCCCCCAGGTGTCGCGCGGGTGTCGCACCGGAATCGACGAGCAACTATGGAACTGGTCACGAAAACACCGGCCGCCATCGACGGCATCGATCTACGCACGGTTAAACGCCGCTTCATGGCGCTCAACAACGATCGTCTGAAGCGCGTTTATCAGAGTCTGCGCGATCGGCAGAAAATCTTTTTCGAACTGCTGCCGCTGCTGTTCCACATCAACCACCCGCTACTGCCCGGTTATCTGTCGAGCAAGACGCCTTTGGGCATTGCCGAATACGCACCGAGCAACCGCGCCATCGAGGCCGGCCGGCGACTGTCCAAGGGCTTCAGCTATCAGCGCCGCGCCCAGCGCCGCTTCGACATCCACGCCCTGTATCTGATGGGTTCCAGCGGCACCATCGCCTACTCCGACAGCAGCGATTTCGATTTCTGGCTGTGCATCCGTCCGGATATGAGCGGCGAAGAACAGCAGTTGCTGGCACGCAAGGCGGAAGGCATCGAGTCCTGGGCGGCCACCCTCGGTTTGGAAGTGCACTTCTTCGTCATGAGCGACGAGGCGTTTCGCCGCGGCGAGATGTTGTCGTTGTCCGACGAAAGCAGCGGCAGCGCGCAACATCACTTATTGCTCGACGAGTTCTATCGCACCGGCCTGTTGGTGGCCGGGCGGTTTCCGATCTGGTGGCTGGTGCCGCCCGAACACGAGACCCAGTACGATCAATACGTCAACGACCTCAAGCGCAAGCGCTTCGTCGGCCCCAACGACACCGTCGACTTCGGCGGCATCGCCCACATGCCCGCCGACGAATTCTTCGGCGCGACGTTGTGGCAACTCTACAAGGCGGTGTCCTCGCCGTACAAATCGGTGCTCAAGATCCTGCTCATGGAGAGCTACGCGGCCGAATATCCGCACACCGAAATGCTCAGCACGCGCTACAAGGCCGCGGTATGGCACGGCGAGACCAACCTCGACGCGCTCGATCCCTACATACAAATGTGCGCGCGCGTCGAGGAGTATCTGCTCGAACAAGGCGAACCGAGCCGGCTGGAACTGGCGCGGCGTTGTTTCTATTTCAAAGTGAACGAACGCATGAGCCGGCCGGAGCGCGCCGGCAACATCACCTGGCGACGCGAGGCGATGCGCGAGCTGGTCAACGAATGGGGTTGGACGGACGCACATCTGCTGATGCTCGACTCGCGTCCCACCTGGAAAATCCACCGCGTGCTGGAAGAGCGGCAGGCACTGGTCGAGGCGCTCACGCAAAGCTATCGCGCGCTGTCCAACTTCGCGCGCAAACAGGCCGACGGTCACGCCATCGATCCGGCTGAACTAAATCTGCTCGGACGGCGGTTGTACGCCGCCTTCGAACGCAAGGCCGGCAAGATCGATCTCATCAATCCCGGCATCTCCGAGGATTTGATCGAGGAACGCCTGTCGTTGCATCAGGTGCGCGGCCTCGAACCCGGCTGGGTGTTGTATCGCGGCGATGTGCGCGGCGGCGACACGCAAGGTCAGCGCGCGCTGAAACGCGCGCACAGCCTCATCGAAATTCTCGCCTGGTGTCATTTCAACCGGCTGCTGCATCCGTTCGCCAGCATGATTAGCCTGCACCCGGACGATTGCGATGTGAGCAACTGGGAGTTGCGCTCGATGATCGACTGTCTCCAGCAACTGTTCCCGGACGGTCAGGTGCAGGACGCGGAGATCGACGAGCTGGCGCAGCCGGCGCGCATCCGTCAGGCGGCGCTGTTCATCAATCTCGGCATCGATCCCATGTCCGGATTGACCCGCGACGGCATGCATCTGGTGAGCAGCCGCACCGACGCCCTGAGTTACGGCGGCCGTTGGGAAAATCTCGCGCTGACCTTCGAGATGATCGCCGTCACCACCTGGCAGGAAGTGCTGACCTTCCGCTACGCCGGCGAGACCGCGCTGTTGGATGCGCTGTGCGATTATCTGGCCTGGTCGCCGCTGGCGGCGACGCAAGCCCCGTTGCCGATGGCCTGCTTCAGCTTTTCCTCCACCCGCGGCGCGCCCATCGCGCACCGCGTGGAAGCGGTGTTCCGCGACGTCATCGACTGGTTCTATCGCGGCGCAGGCCGCGCGCTCGGTCGCTATGTGCTCCAGGTCGGGCATCAATACTTCGTGCTGCAACCGGAGAACGATGTACCGCGCTATCAGAAATTTGCCAGCCTGCCCGCGCTGCTCACCCATTTGGGCACTCCGCAGGATACCTTCAGCCCGCTCAGCACCGACGCATTCACGCTGGTGGAATCGTCGCTGCCCGCGATGTTCGAACTCAACCGCGCCGGCTGCGTGCAATTGTTCTATCACGTGAACGGTAACCAGGCGGTGGTCTACGTGTTGGACGAGAAGGGCTCGCTGTTCTTCCAGCAAGTCGCCTTCCATGACAACCTGACACTGCTGACCCAGTTCCAGCGTTTCCTGGAAAAGGTGCAGCACCGCCGCGATTTCCTCGCCCGCGAATCCGGCGGGTCCAGTGAGTCCGGCGAGTTGGGCGACAGCGGCGAAATCGAGTATTACCAGATTCTCCAGCGCAGCAGCGGCAAGGCCCGCTTAGAACGGCAGAACATCAACCCGTTCAAACAATCGCGCAGTTACTTCGGCGTGCAGGTCATCGGCGACGTGTTGGAGGAAAACCGCACGGTATTGACCATGTACTGCAACGAACAGGAATTCTCCACGCTGGAATACGGCGACCGGGTGTTCGAGGAAGTCGCGCGCTATGTACTGAGCAAACGCGGCAGCGGCCAGACCTATCCGATTTACATCACCGACATTGATCTCGCCCGCGGCCTGCTCGGCGCCGACGTCAGTCAAGGCCTGCAAACGGTGCATTTCCTGAATTACAAGAAACGCATCGAGGCGCGTTTGAATCAGGCGCTGGAAAAGCTCTAGCGGATCAATGCAGCGACGTAGCCCGGATGCAGGCACGCAGTGCCGGAATCCGGGGATGCCCCGGCCCGCTACGCTTCATCCGGGCTACAGTCGAGCGTTATTCCGCCTGTCGTACCGCATCCAGAATCGCACGCAGATCCTGTTCCCAACGCGCGAACACCGCGCCCAGCTCCGGGTCGGTATAGGCCGCGGTCAAATGCACCGGGTTGGCGGCGATCAGCAGGGTTTCGTCGCCCTCGGCGAAGATGGCGATCTGCAACGGCAGGTAGGGAATCAGATCGGGATGGTCTGCGCTGAGGGCGCGGATCTCCGCCGGCTTGCCGAAGAACACCACGCGGTATTTGTCGGTCGTGAATCCGGACGCGGTCAGCCCAATGTCCACCCGTTGCACCCGCGACAGTGTGTAGCCTTGCGCGCCGATGGCTTGTTGCAAGGCCGCCATGCTTTCCTCGAACTGCGCATGCGAACGGGCCATGAGCAGATCCTCGGCGCGTGCGCCGACCGCGACGGCACAGACCAGCAACACCAACACCCCGCGCAGCAGCCGCCTCATAACGTGGCCTCTTCGAGAATTTCTTCATACAGCTTGTACATCTCGTCGCAGGCGCGATCCAACGCGGCGTTGTTGAACAGATGGCTCAGGCGCTTGGGATTGATGCTCATCACCAACACCTTGCCCTCGCGCTCGACCACGGTGACGCGGCACGGCAGGAACAGGCCCACGCGCGGGTCCAGCGCCAGGGCGTCGTAAAGAAATTTGAAGTTGCAGAAGTACACCATCACCTGACGGGTGTTCTGCTGTCCGGCCGGGAACAGACCGTCTTCCAGAATCTGATCGCGGATCAGACGAAAATTCTTGCCGACCGCGGCGCGCTTCACGGCCTCGACGGTTTCCTCCAAGGTATAGGGCGATTCCATCATCAGCATGGCCGGCTCATCATCGATGGCGGTGGCCGGTTGTGCCGATGCCGCCGTCGCGGCGAAACTGCGCACATACGCAACCAGTGCGTCGATGTCCTGCTCGGACAATCCCTGCTTGAGGAACGACACCATCGGCGTGCCTTCACGCCCGCGCATCAGCGTGGCCTTGATCTGGCTATCGCTGGCGGCGGCGAGAAAACCCGGATTGTTCAGCGCCGGCGCAATGATCGGCAGATCGCGCGGCCGCGAGAAGGTCACGCCGGTGCCATGACCGCCCTGACCCTGATCGCCGTGACAGCTCGCGCAGTGCTGCGCGAACAACGCCGCACCTTTGTGGACATCGCCACGGATACGCGTGGTGGCGAATGTCGGCGCGACGGTATTCTTCCGCCAACCGCGGAGATGTCCGACGATGGCGTCGATCTCGGCGGCGCTCAGGCGGGTGAAGGCGGGCATGACGCGGCCGGGCCGGCCACGGCGAATGGTCTCGTGCAGATAGGCATCGTCGACGCTGGCTTGAAAACCCGGCAGCGCCAGCGGCACACCCACGCCGCCCGTTCCCGAGTCGCCGTGACAGACCGCGCAGTGTTGTGCGTACAGACGCGCGCCATCGGGCGCGGCGGCATAGGCGTGGCCCACGACGACGAGCATGAAGAGAAAGCAGAAACAGCGTGGCAGACGGTTCATGCGTGCCCCTCGCGCAGCGGTGCAAGAACGCGACTCAGTATCCCGATCCTTCGCGCGACTGTCGTTGACGCATATCAACCCGGCGCTTATCGACCCGGGCCACACGTCACACCACACGTTACATAAGAACGCGCGACAACCAGGCGCGGATATCCGCGACTTCCTCCATGCACACGCTGTGCGGCATGCGATAGGCATGGAACTCGATCGGGCAACCCAGCGCCTGCAACTGCGTGCGCGTCTCTTCGGCCAGCGCGAAGGGCGCGATGGTGTCGTCGCTACCGTGGCCGATGAACACGGGTGTTGCGCGATTGACCGCGGCGATCTCCGCCGCCAACTCCGTGGGCAAGGCCAGATAGGTCGACAAAGCGAGGATGCCGCCCAGACGCCGCGGATAGGTCAGGCCGGCGTGCAGCACAATGGCGCCGCCCTGCGAAAAACCGGCCAGCACGATGCGTTCGGGCGCGATGCCGCGCGCGATCTCCGCGTCGATCAGCGCGGCGACCGCCGCCACCGAGGCGCGAATACCCTCCACATCGGCCTCGACCCGCAGATCGGGGCGGCGGATGTCGTACCAGGCGCGCATCACATATCCGCCGTTGATCGTCACCGGGCGCTCCAACGCATGCGGCAGCACGAAACGCACGCCGCGTTCGAGCGCACCCAGTTCCGGCACCAGCGGCTCGAAATCGTGGCCGTCGGCGCCGAGCCCGTGCAACCAGATGACGGTCGCGGTCGCCGCCCCGGCGGGATCACCGGGCGGCTCGATAATCAGGCATTCCAACGTATCGGTCGTCATGCCGGCATCCTACCGGAGCCGCTTGCCGCACCGCCACTATCAATGACAGCGCCGATGCCAGTGTCGATGCCGGCGCCGATGCCGCCTGCTTTGCGTCCGTAGGCGCTTTGCGCTAATGTCGCGCGCAATTCCAACCGGTGAACCGTCATGTCCCGACTCCGCCCGATCCTCGCGCTCCTCCTTGGCCTGCTGACCATCGGCGTGCTGCTCACCAGCGGTTGCGGCAACAAGGGCCCGCTGTACCTGCCCGACGACCGCGCCGAAAACCAGAAATAACCCCCATGGACTATTTCAACTACCACGACGGCCGGTTGTGCGCCGAGGACGTGCCGCTCGCCGACATCGCCGCGCGCTTCGGCACGCCGACGTATGTGTATTCGCGCGCCACGCTGGAACGCCACTGGCGCGCCTTCGACAGCACGCTGACCGGTCGTCCGCACCTGATTTGTTATGCGGTCAAAGCCAACTCGACGTTGGCGATCCTCAATCTGTTCGCGCGGCTGGGCTCGGGTTTCGACATCGTCTCCGGCGGCGAGTTGGAACGCGTGCTGAAGGCCGGCGGCGATCCGGGCAAGATCGTGTTTTCCGGCGTGGGCAAGACCGCCGCCGAGATGCAGCGCGCGCTGGAGGTCGGCATCCGCTGTTTCAATGTCGAATCCGCCCCGGAACTGGAACGCTTGAACGAGGTCGCCGCAGCACTGGGCAAACGTGCGCCGGTATCGCTGCGCGTGAATCCGGACGTGGACGCGGGCACGCATCCGTACATCTCCACCGGCCTCAAGGAAAACAAATTCGGCATCGACATCGCGATTGCCGACGCGGTCTACGCGAGCGCCGCCGCGTTGCCGCATGTGGAAATCGTCGGTGTCGACTGCCACATCGGCTCGCAGCTCACCCAGGTCACACCGTTCGTCGACGCGCTGGCGCGCGTGCTCGCGTTGCTGGATCGACTCGCCGCGCGCGGCATCGCCATTCAGCATCTCGATCTCGGCGGCGGCCTCGGCATCCGCTACCGCGACGAACAACCGCCGGAACCGCGCGACTATCTCGCACCCATCCTCGCCGCCATCGGCGAGCGTAACGTGGAGATCCTGCTGGAACCCGGCCGCGCCATCGTCGGCAATGCCGGCGTGCTGCTCACCCGCGTCGAATACCTCAAGCACACCGACCATAAAGACTTCGCCATCATCGACGCGGCCATGAACGACCTGCTGCGGCCGGCGTTGTACAGTGCTTGGCAGGCCATCATCCCCGTGCAACCGCGCCTGGACACGCCGCCGCGCAGCTACGACCTCGTCGGCCCGGTGTGCGAGACCGGCGACTTCCTCGGCAAAGACCGCGAACTCGCACTGGAACCCGGCGACCTGCTCGCCGTACGCTCCGCCGGCGCGTATGGATTTTCCATGAGCTCCAACTACAACTCACGCCCGCGCGCCGCCGAGATCATGGTCGATGGCGCACACGTGCACGTCGTGCGCGAACGCGAAACGCTGGACGATCTGTGGCGCGGCGAGCGGGTGTTGCCGTAGGACGGCATCGTTGAACGTAGGGCGCAATAGACCGAAGGCCGTATGCGCCGAATGTTGGTCTGCCTTGCCGAAACCATCCGGCGCAACACGCTGCGCTATTGCGCCCTACCTAACTATCTTCTCGTCATTCCCGCGCATGCGGGACAAAAGCGCGCAGCGCGTTGAACGCCTGAAGGGCGGCCCGTAGGGCGAGCGCAGCGAGTAATCCAGTGTTTTCCGGCTTTTCTGGATGCCCGCCTTCGCGGGCATGACGGAATCGTGATGCCTTAGCCAATTTCGAGATAGGTTCTAATCAGGGTTTCTTGGCGTCTTGGCGGCTCAAACGGCCAGGCGTACAGTGAGCGCCAGATGGACCGCATCCCTGAACCCGAGCTGATGGACGATCCCGCGCAGGCGCTGGCCTATGCGCGCGCGGATTTCGAACAACCGCACGCTCAATTCATCGAACAGTTCCGCGCGTGTTTCCCCGACTGGCCGGGCAGCGGCTACATACTCGATCTCGGCTGCGGCCCCGGCGATATCTGCCGGCGTTTCGCCCAGGCATTCCCCGACACGCACATTCACGGCGTCGACGCCGCCGTCGCGATGCTGCACATCGGCCGTGAAGACCTGCGCGGCGCACAACTCGATCAGCGCATCGAACTCTTCAAGGGTTATCTGCCCGGCGCTATGCTGCCGCGCGAACACTACGACGCGGTGATCTCCAACAGCCTGCTGCATCATCTGCACGACCCGCTCGCGCTGTGGCAGAGCATCCTGCGTCATGCCGAACCCGGCGCACCGGTGTTCGTCATGGATCTGCGACGGCCGGAGAGTCATGCGCAGGCGGCCGAACTCGTGGAGATCTACGCCGCCGGCGAACCCGAGGTGCTGCGCACGGACTTCCACAATTCATTGCTGGCGGCGTATCGCATCGAGGAAGTGCAAATGCAGCTCGCGGCCATCGGTATCGACTGGCTGCACTTGCAAGCGTTCGGCGACCGACACATCATCGCTTACGGTAGGAGGCCATAGCATCGGCGCCGATTTTGTGCCGACACCATCAACATCCAATGCCAAGGAGGGCATAACCATGATCGACATCGTTACAGACGACAATAACTACAGCGGTATCCACGGCGACATCGTCGCCCTGCTGGAAAACGCCCGCCGCGCCGCGGCCCGCAGCGTCAATGCGCTGATGACCGCCACCTATTGGGAGATCGGCCGGCGTATCGTCGAGTTCGAACAGGGTGGGCAGGGTCGGGCCGAGTATGGCGAGGCATTGCTCTTGCGCCTTGCTACGGATCTATCGGCCCATTTCGGTCGGGGTTTCAGTCGCCGGAACCTGCAACAAATGCGGCTGTTCTACCTAGCGTGGCCATCCGAACAGATTTGGCAGACGGTGTCTGCCAAATTCGCCGAGCAGCCGATTTCCGAGACAGTGTCTCGGATTTTCGAGATCGATCAACTGGCCAATGCCTTCCCCCTGCCCTGGTCCGCCTACGTGCGCCTGCTGTCGGTCAAGAACGAGATGGCCCGCCGCTTCTACGAGATCGAGGCCCTACGCTGCGGCTGGTCGGTGCGCCAGCTCGACCGGCAGATCAACAGCCAGTTCTACGAACGCATGGCACTGTCGCGCAATAAGGCCGCGATGCTGGAGAAGGCCGGACACGCCGAGCCCGGCGACCGCGTTACACCCGAGCAAGCCATCAAAGACCCCTTCGTACTGGAATTCCTCGATCTCAAGGACGAATACTCCGAAACCCAACTCGAAGATGCCCTCATCCACCGACTGGAAGACTTTCTGCTCGAACTGGGCAGCGACTTCACCTTTGTCGGCCGGCAGCGCCGCTTGCGCATCGGCGACAGTTGGTTCCGCGTCGACCTGCTGCTCTTTCACCGCCGGTTGCGCTGTCTGGTCATCATCGATTTGAAACTCACCGAACTGAGCCCTGCCGACGCCGGGCAGATGCATATGTACTGCAACTATGCCCGCGAGCACTGGACCCTGCCGGATGAGAATCCGCCGGTCGGCTTAATTCTGTGCGCCCGCCACAATGCCGCTGTAGCCCGTTATGCGCTGGAAGGGCTGCCCAACAAAGTACTGGCCGCGGAATACCAGACCATGCTGCCGCCTGAAAAACTGCTGGCGGAGGAGCTGGCGAAGACGCGGCGCGCGCTAGAGGCGCGTGGGCTGGGTAATGTGGAGAATCGAGAGTAACATCGTGGTCAATGTTTCGCGGACACAGGAACCTCCCTGCACCGTTGTTCAAATATTTTAGGCTCCGTTACGGGAGATTAAGGTATTGATCCGTCGACGCCCGAAAATGTTATGGAGCGCAAAAGCTCCGTTTGTAAATGGAGTTTTTAGGCTTCCTAACTGTAGTTATGTTGCGAAAAGGAAAGCGCCATGAGCGCCGCTGAAAAGAAATCTGCCCTGTTGGCAATCGCGAACGGGTCGATCGTCTCTTCCCTTGGAAAGGCCAAATATCGGGTTGGTGGTTCCGTCGTTCACGTTCGGTTCTGTTCCCAGAGCTCACGCGCTCCAGAAAAATACAAGTTCAATATCAACCCAAATACCTTGTCCGCTGATTTTGAGTTGTGGGTTTGTGGAAGCGCGGCCTTGTACTACCTTATGCCAGTTTCATTCATCCGGGGAATTTACGACGATCCAAATACGTATGAAGACCGACACCATCCAGGAATCAAAGTCGTGTCAGTGGATACTGGGTCCCACACCGTCACATATGCGTCTGGTGGCGTAGGCTCAAGTTTAAGGCAATATGTCAGTGCCAAAATTTAAGCATCGCAACATAACAACCGGCTCGTGCGGACGCCAGGGACAACGCGCCATGTTTCCTGAAACTTCAGTGGCCGGCGCCGCACAGCCGGACCGTTAGACGAGCATACAGAATATGAAACTGCTTATTGTTGTTGGGTGTGCTGCGTTGGGCGGCTACGCAATGGGTCCTATTGGCGCGTTAATTTGGGGTGCACTAGGTTTTGGGTTGACGTTATGGATTCCTGGTGAGAATAGAGCCGACCAAAGAATAAAGGAAATGCGTCGCTCACTTGGTTATGACGCTGATGACGAAGCTGCAGGGGAATACGATCACGAAGTAGATCAATCAATAAGCAGCCTAGCTGTGCTTGATGAGCTAGCGAACCTCTTGAAGGTTCCTCCAGAAGTGTTTGCGTTAAACATACCTCTAAATGATACTCTGAACACCTGGACGCCAGAAGAAATTGTTGTGTTGAAAGGAAAAGTTTCAAACTTTCTCCGCAGCGACATCAGTCCCGAGTTCAGTGGTGCTCTCGAACATTTGTTAAGAAGACTTGTGCCACTATCGCCAGATTCAACGCATGAATTCGACCCCGATGCATTTAAGCAAGCGATATTAAAAATGTATGAAGATAAATAGCAATCAAATGCGGGAAATCATTAGTCTAACAATCAAGTACGCCCGCGAGCAGCGCAGGCCGGACGCGCAAGAAAGCCGCGCGCCGCTTATTTGAGGCGTTATGGGTTTAAATTCGACGCGACAGATTTTCATTAGCAAGCGAACCGTCCGATCCACCAAGCTTCACCTCCGTCGCCAATGACCCACTTCCAAAACCCACCCACTGACCGCATCCGCGCCCTGCTCGGCGAAATCAAAACCATCGCCGTCGTCGGTCTGTCGCCGCGGCCGAATCACCCGAGCCATCAGGTCGCGCAAGCGTTGCAGGGTTTCGGTTATCGCATTATCCCGGTCCGGCGCGCTGTCGAGAGTGTGCTCGGCGAACGCGCCTATGCCGATCTGTACGCGATTCCCCCACGAGTCGATTCAGGGCCCGTCGATCTGGTCGATGTGTTCCTCAACCCGAACGACCTCGCGCCGATTGTCGATGCCTGCATCGCGCTCAAGCTGCCGCGCTTGTGGTTGCAGGACGGGGTCGTCAACGAAGCCGAGGCGCTGCGCGCGCAGGCGGCCGGTATCGAGGTGGTCATGAACCGTTGCATTTACCGCGACGCTCTGGCCTTGCGCGGCGCGTGAATCCCGCAACGGCGCTGGCGCACGTCGCACCGGTCGGTTACTCTCCATCGCGCTGCTGCTCACACTTACGCATCAATCACGGAGGACACTATGAAATCGTTTGCTGCACTAATGGTTCTGATGAGTTTATCCATCCCGGTCTATGCCTCTGGAACCGACGCGGATATGGCGGAGATAAAGGCCCACGAAAAGGCCATGCAAGAAGCGGACGCCAAGTACAAAGCCCAGGAAGAAAAAAATAAGCAGGCCACGGCGGCCTTCAAGGCCAAACAAGAGGCGCAGACGGCCAATGCGGTACGCCCGCAGTTGGGCAAGGCCGCGGAAGGGAAATCCGACGCGGAAGTCATCCGCATGTATGAAGCGAAGGTCGCGCGCGAAGGCAGGAATCCGCCCGATGAAGCAGCCATCCGTGGCAACAGCGACACCATGATGCAGAACATGACCGGCCATTCGATGCAGGATATGCAGAACATGTCGCCTGAAGACATGGATAAATTGGAAGAGCAACTGAAAAAACAATACGGTCGATGAAATGCCGTCGCGCCAACCGATAGCGGTGAGCGGCATTGCGCCGACACGACCTGCGGCCGTATGGCTGCTCGTCGCGAGTGCCTTCATGCCCCGCGCGGGTTGGGCTGCCGACGACATCGCCGAACAATGGCGCGCGGTCAACCGCATTGAAGGAACGATCATGATCGAACATCGTTCCTGGATACACGAGGGCGGGTTCTCGCCGCCGACGACGGCCGATACGCGTGAAACAGCCCAGGTTCGTTTCAGGATGGTCATCGATCACGGCAGCGAGACGTCGTCGTCACTGACCTGGCGTGCGGAAGCGGCCATGATCACCGGCTTGAAACGAGATGAGGTCGAAGCGGTGCCCTATGGCCGTTCCACCACCGAGGCCGACTTCAGCGACGTGGCTGCGCGCCTGAGCGATTTCACACTGACGCTTAAAACCGACACCGGTGCCTGGCAGATCGTATCGCCCGGATCTGTCCAGAAACCCTACCCGGTCGTGACACAATACTACGACGACGATCCCCGCACCGACACGGCAATGACGGACACCGTACCGATCGCGCTCTTCGACGGCACGGTAGCGGGCAAGCCCGGCGTGACCAACGGCAACCACACGGACGAGGGGCTCATCGATAAAAAGCCCACACGCGGCTATTCAAAAAGCGCGCGCATCCAGTTCTGGCCGGAGTTCGACGACGCCGAAGTCGAGGTGACGATCGACGGTTACGCTACGTGGCGGCCACTCGGCTCGGTCGAAAAACCGGCCGAGGCCGGCAACCATCTCCTCGCGCGCGCCACGCTCGTGCCGAAGGGTGGGCAGACGCAAGACTTGCCCGAGGTGAAGCGCTTCCGTTTCGCACTGCTCGACACTTCACGCGAACCCGGCGTGGCCATGAACTGGCCGCTCGGCGCGAACGATACTGACTACGATTTGCGCCTGACCGCGGCCCCGGCGTTTACCGGCACCGTCTCGGACAACGGGCAGCAGATCGACGTCGAGCAAACACAGGGTGATGAACAGGGCCGCCCGTTTGCGCTCGCACAGATCGACAGCTACGACTTCGGCGGTCGGTCCTCGTTGAGCGTCGTGTGCACGCTCGCGGACGGACGCGAGATCGTCGGCGTGATGAAAAGCGAAGGCGGCGAACAGGATCTCGTGCGACTGCCGAAGATGAAGGGGCCGGACTGGATCGCCGAAAGCTGGCGCAACGATAAGAAGGTAGAAAAACCCGCCGACGATGACGACGAGAAAGTCGAGGGCCAGCAGTACAACGGCGACGGCTACACCCTCTACGAGGAATATCGCGGTTTCGTCGTGGCGGGAAAGCGCATCGAGGGCGATCCGGAGAAGAAAGATTTCTTCGTGCTCAACCTGATCGGCGCGGATGCAACGCCTGGCATCGAACTCTTCGAGGAACTCTCCCAGTTGCGCGTGCATGCAAAACTGCGTCGCAGCGAAATGTCGCAGACCACCCGGCTGATGAACGGCAACCACCGCGACGCGCCGCACCGCGTCGATCAGCACGGCGTGTGGGTGAAGACGTTCACGCGCGCGGGACTCGGCGATGACGGTGCCGACACACCGATGACAAAGCGCGGGGTCGCCGGTCGGCCGGGCATTACCAAAGGCGTGGGCATCCTGGCGCGCGACAATGCGGACAGCGCATTCAACAAGCCGTTTAATCTGCCGGCGCAGGATGTCATCTTCCAGTATGACCGCGCGATTGCGCATGAGCTTCTGCATTCGGTGGGCGTCGAGCATCACGGCAATGGCGACTACAGTCAGATCGTCGGCTATGTCTCGCCGCGCAATTTCTACAACCGCGTTGGTCGGCCGTACTTCAGCACGGCACTCGATAAGCCGCCCATTCCGCTGCTCGACGAAGCCGGCCACGATGTCGCCACCCAGTACTACGAAGCCTACGTGGCATTGCGGAAAATCTTGGATGCTGGATTTAGGGACGACTACATCACCGAAGGCCGCCATGTCCTCGATACCCGCAAAGGCTATAAACTCGATTTCAAGACGCCGGAGCAATACGCCGACATCCAGATTGAGATGCACATCTTTCTCTTTCTGCATTTGCAGGGCACCGTCGGGGTCGAGCATGGCGCCCACTCCGGCCATCAGGACTGCGTCATGCGCTACTCGTTCGCCAAATTCTACGAAAAGAAGAACAGCGCGGATAAGTCCCTCTATATGGTAACACCGGGCAGCGAACGCATCGGCATGCAGATCTGCCGCGCGCCACTCGGCACCGGGATCAATGCCGCTGACCATCAACCACAATCGCGTTATGGCAACGCCGCGGCCGGCGAGGGCAATTGCTTCGCCCAGATCTGCCCTAACGATGCGATTCCGCCGCGGAAGGTGAACTGATGAACCTACCGCGCCCACGCGTACCTTTTGCGCGACGGCTGCTGGCAGCAGCATTGGCGGCGCCGCTGCTGCTTACCGCGTGCGGTGACACTGGCTCCGGTTCTGCCGCCACATCCGCTGCCGATACGGCCAACAAGACGCCGGCCGCCGCTGCCGTTGCGCCGGCCAGCGCGGCGCCAACCATAGAATCACCGACCCGCCCGGCACCCGAGCTCACGCTCACGTTGCGCGGCGTCGCGGATGATGTCGTTGAACAAGGTGAACCGCTACGTATCGCTGTGCGCCTTGCCGCACCGCGCGATGCCGCCGACGCGTTCGAGCTCGCGCCGGCGACCGGTTCGTGGGTCGATGCCATCAGCGTGGAAATCGCGCCGGCAAACGGAGGGGCCGTGCTCGCTCGGGCGGAAGCCATCGGCACGGCGGACAACCCGCACGCAACGCTGGATACAACGCGTGTTGCCGGCGGACTCTGGCGCGTCGCCGCCGCGACCATGCAGCAGCTGGTACCGGGTGACTACGACGTGCGCGCACGGCTTGCGATTACCGGTGGTACTGGCTGGACGGGAGACGTCGTCTCCGATGCAACGCCATTGCAGGTGGCGGCGGTTTCGGAATCCGCGGAGCGCGTGGCACAGCGGGCCATCAATCTCGCCCAAGACGCACTGCTCGATGGGCGTGACGAAGAAGCGGCGGCACTGCTCGATGCGGTGCTTAAGAACACGCCGGACGATGTCCGCGTCCTGACTGTGCGGGGTGTGATCGCCGAACGCGCGGGCAATCCGATGGCGGCGATGATCTGCGTGAACCGCGCGCTGCATGCAAGGTCGGGTACCGGGACCGGCCTGCCACCGCTCGATCTGGATGAATTGCAGAATCGGGTCATGGCGGCGCTGCTTACCGACCCTGTCGATACACCACACGAAGACCCGCCAGCCTGGACATGGCCGCCGGCCGCGGTCCTCGTGCCGCCCGCACAAGAGACCCCCGCCGCCGAGGACAAGAGTTCCGCCGGCGCGCAATCAGCCGCGGCGCCCGCGCCTTCAATCGCGTTGGCAGCGCCAACGGAAACGCCTGCCGTCATCGCGCCAACGTCTTCGGCACCAGTCGCAGCTGATGCGCTGCCTGCGGTGGCGTCTGCTCCCGCCGGCTCATCCTCGGCCATCGTTGTACCCGGCGCCGAACTCAACGAAGCGGATATCCTTGCCGATTCGGCGGGTCAATGGGCCGCGACGGCCAAGGCCGGTTCGGAATACGGCGCGCCGAACTATTCCGCCGCAAAAATGACCGGCGCCCCCAATGTACCGGTGGCCGGCGACAGTGTTGAGGCGTGGTGCCACAACAGTTCCGCGCAGGGGCTTGAGTGGATCGAGTTGACCTATGCGACGCCGGTACACGCGACTGAAGTGCGCGTGCGCCAAACCAACGCCCCGGGTGCGATCGTCAAGGTCGAGGCCATCGCAGCCGATGGCACGCTGCATGTCTGGTGGGAAGGCATCGATCCGTACACAGCGCCGGCACAGCGCGATCTCGCCTGGTTCGCCGTGCGGGTACCGGCGACGCCGTACCTCGTGGCGAAGCTGAAGATCACGCTTAACCTCGCCGCCGTGCCCGGCTGGAAGGAAATCGACGCCGTGCAACTGGTGGGTACGGCACCGTGAGGCGGGGCAAACCCTTGCGGTAACGGCGGATGCCTTTCGTACTGCTCGGATACTCTCCAACACACTATCGTAACGCTATCGCATCGTTCATGGAGGACGCTATGAAGTCGCCTGCCGCGCTGTTCGCGCTTGGAAATTTAGCTTTCCCGCTATGTCGCGGCGCGACGCTCACCCTGTGCATCGGCCTCGCCGCGGCGGGTGCGCCCGTGCCGCTGGCATACGCCGAGGACATGCCCACGCCCGAAGAAATGCAGCAGATGCAGAAGGAAATGCAGGAAGGCCTGCAACAGATGCAGGAGGAGATGAACAAGCTCGACCCGGAAACGCGCAAACAAGTCGAACAGATGATGGCGCATCCGCCGGCCGGAACCGGTACAGATGATGGCGCAGCGCCGGCGCGCGACGAGGCGAAGCTCGCGGCGGTATCGACCGATGCGCTGGATGCCGACGATCTCAAGTCCTATATCGAAGCGTTACAGCCTAAGCTCGCCGCCGCGCTCACGCCCGCGGCACGCGAACGCGCCGAGCGGATTGATGCCGAGTTACAGAAGTCCAACGATTATCTGCCGAACCTGCGCGCGAGCGCGAACGGGCTGGCGGCGTGGGGTGCATGGCCGGAGGCGATTTATTTACTGGGCAAGGCCGCGCGCGACAGCGGTTCCGCGCAGGATCTGAGCAATCTGGCGGCGCTGCTGAACCTGCAGCACGCCGAAACGGCGGCGCTACCGATCCTGTATACGCTCAATGCCCGTTATCCGAATAACTCTACGCTGCTGAATAATCTCGGCCACGCCCGCTACGGCTTGGGCGACATCGACGAAGCGGAGAAATTGCTGATTGCCGCCGTGAGCATCTCGCCGTTGCATCCCCAGGCCAATGCGACGCTGGCGCGCATCCAGGAGGCGCGCGGCGATCATCAGGCCGCGCAAGCCTCGCTGCACAAGGCCTTGCAGGGCGGCTTCAGCAAAGACAAGGAAGAGCAGTTGCGCAAATCGGGCGGCAAGCTGAACCGCGATGATGTGCGTTGGCGCCGGCCGATGCCGCCGGACCCACTGGGCCTGGAGAAATTCGTGATACCGGCCTGGCCGATGAAGGCCGCGGAATTGCCGGTGGCCACCCGGGAGTGGCAGACGTTCAAACGGCAGGCCGGTGAACGGGTCACCCAGATGGGGCAGCAGCAACAGCGCATTACCAACGGCATGAATTCACAGAGCGCCATGAGCGCGGCCCTTTCCGCCGCGAATGCGCCGTTCATGCTCAAGGCGTCGACGCTGATGGGGGACGTCACCGAGCAGTATCAGATCACCCTGGAAAAACAGATGACGGCCCTCGCCGAGGCGATGACCGCCGAGGCTAATGCCGGCCTGGCGCTCAACAAGCGCATCGAGGCAATCGACGCGGCGGGGGAAGAGCAATACCGCAATGTGGCCGGCGGCTATTCCTACGAATTCACCTGCGGCGAAGTGGCTGCGGAAATCGATAACTATCTGAGTACGTCGAACCGCGCCTACGCGGAATTGCAAACCGACATGCTGGCGGCCCAGCGCCGCTACCTGAACGAGATCGCCTACCTGTCGCAATACACCTCGCCGAGTCCCGAATTGTTCGAGGCCGCCAAGCTGGCGGCCAAAGGCGGCTTCGCCCAAGCCCTGCATAATCTGCATGTGGCGCTGTTCCCCGGCATGGAAGCGCGAGCCATATGTTTCAAAGACGCTCAGCCAAGCAAAGGCGGCGGCAAACTGGCGAACTTCGACGATATCCACTGCGAGTACATCTCGACACTCACCCTGCCGGGCGTGGGCGAGATCGTCAGCCGCTGCAATAAGAGCGAGGCCAATTTCAATCCCATCTTCGCGCCAGGCAAGGCGAGTTGGGTCACCGAGATCGACGACAATAATAACAATCGCCTGCTGAGCGCCTCGGCGCAGGTGAGCATCGACGCCGTGACGGTGGGCGGCCACGGCGAGTTCGACACCGACGGCATGAAGAGCGGCGGTCTGAGTGTCGGCGCCAGCGCCGACCTGGGACCGAAATTGTCAGGCGGGCCGCTGGAGATCGGCGTCGAAGTCGGCGTGACCGCCAATCTCGAATTCGACCGCAGCGGACTCACCGACGTCGGCATCAACGCCGGCGTGGAATCCAAGACCAGCAGCACCATCGGCAAAACCGACGCGGCAAAATCCCAGGCGGCCATGAAGGCCGGTGCGAACAGCACCTGGAGCTGGAGCTCGGGCTTCAGCGGCGAGGTGAGCGGCGGCTTCAATTCGAGTGTTTTCTGATCTTTGACTCAATAGAGGAACACAGACATGAACGGCAAATGCTTTATCGGTTGCACGGCGCTACTGACTTTGAGCGTGGGGATAATCAGTACACCGCTCGCCGCTCAACCTGCGGGCGAAGAATGGGAATACACCGGCAGCATGGACATGATGGGCATGAAAATGGCGCTGCCGCCGGTCAAGCGGTGCGAGAAACCCGGGCAGGACAAGACGCCGCCGGTGGACGGCAACTGCAAAGTCAGCGATGTGCAAACCCAGGGCAATACGACGAGCTTCAACATCAAATGCGGTCCGCCCGAGCCGATGGAAGGCAGCGGCACGACCACGCGCACCAACAATCAGCTCGACGCGAGCTACACCCTGAAAACCGCCGATGCCGAGATGACTTATACGATGACCGGCAAGAAGCTCGGTCCCTGCACGCCGTAACGAATGTCATGGGGGACAGATTTCAAATCCGCCCCCCGTCTTCCATGCCCCGCGTTGAAGATGTGCGACGGCACTCTTTGCCGCACCCGCCGTTTCAGGCAGACTTGCACCCATGCTTCTTACCTTCACCAAGATGCACGGCCTGGGCAACGACTTCGTCGTCATCGACGGTGTGCGTCAATCGGTTGCGCTCACGCCCGAGCAATTACGACATCTCGCCGACCGCCGCCGCGGGGTGGGTTGCGATCAGATCCTGCTGGTCGAGAAACCGCAGAACGCGGACGTCGATTTCCGTTACCGCATCTTCAACGCCGACGGCGGCGAGGTGGAGCAGTGCGGCAACGGCGCGCGCTGCTTCGCGCGCTTCGTGGTCGAACAAGGCCTGACCGCCAAGACGCGCATCCCGGTGGAAACGGCCAGTGGCCGTCTGGAACTGGTGCTACTCGACGACGGCCAGGTCACGGTGAACATGGGTGTGCCGCGCTTGGCGCCGGCGGAGATTCCCTTCGACGCACCCACGCAGGCCGAGCGTTATGCCTTACAGGCTGACGGCCATATGGTCCAGATCGGCGCCGCCTCCATGGGCAATCCGCATGCGGTGCTGGTGGTCAGCGATGTGGCGACGGCGCCGGTGAATGAACTCGGGCCGATTATCGAGTCGCATGCGCGCTTCCCGAGGCGCGTGAATGTCGGTTTCATGCAGGTCGTCGCGCGCGACCACATTCGTCTGCGCGTGTACGAACGCGGCGCCGGCGAAACACTGGCCTGCGGCAGCGGCGCCTGCGCGGCGGCGGTGATCGGACAAATTCAAGGACTCTTGGACACGGACGTGCGCGTCAGCCTGCCGGGCGGCGATCTTGTGATAAGCTGGGCCGGTGTCGGCCAACCGGTGTTCATGACCGGCCCGGCGACCCGTGTCTTCGAGGGCCAGATTCAACTATGACCACACAACTCCTGGGTTCCAGTCCAAACATCACCGCGCTATCCGCCGAACAGGTCGAACTGTATCTGCGCGAGCATCCGGAATTCTTCAACGATCACTTGCCCCTGGTCGCCAGCCTGCGCATCCCGCACGCGGCCGCTCCGGCGGTATCGCTGATCGAGCGTCAGGTCGCGGTGTTGCGCGATCAAAACCAGCAATACAAACGCAAGCTGATGGACTTGGTGCAAGTCGGCCGCGACAACGACGCGCTGCATCGCAATCTGCACCTGCTGACCTTGGCGTTGATGCGCGCCGACAGCTTGGGCGATGTGATCGAGCGTGTGCACGGCCATTTGCGCGACGACTTCAAGGCCGACGTGGTGGCGCTACGCTTGGCGCGGCTGCCCAAGGATTTCAGCACCGATACCTGTACGCTGCCGCTGGATGCCAGT
>JACREG010000178.1 GCA_016218375.1 Gammaproteobacteria bacterium | reverse complement strand
CGCTCGACGGCATCACCCGCGACACGCTGTTCACGCTGGCGGCCGAGGCGGGCATCCCGGTGAAAGAGAAGCGCATCACCCGCGATGAAGTCTATGTGGCCGACGAGGCCTTCTTCACCGGTACCGCCGCCGAAGTCACGCCGATCCGTGAAGTCGACGGCAGCATGATCGGCAGCGGCACGCGCGGGCCGATCACCACGAAATTGCAGGCGACCTATTTCGATCTGGTGCACGGCCGTCACGCCAAGCATTCGGAGTGGTTGGCGCTAGTGTGAATGCGCCTACGTAGGATGGGTGGAGCGCAGCGTAACCCATCAGGTGCGGTGCGCTCCATTATCGACGGGCATGGACATACCATGATGGGTTGCGGCACAAAACGCCTTCACCCATCCTACGCAGACTGTTTTCGGAGAACGCAATGACCAACCCCAATACCGCCGCGGCCGTAGGCAGCGCGAAATACAGCGAGCCCAACGCGCAGAATCGCTACGAAGTCACGCGCGCCGATCTGCCGCTGCACTGCCCGATGGACAGCATGAGCCTGTGGAATTCGCATCCGCGCGTGTATCTGGCCATCGAAGCGACCGGTCAGGCCAAGTGTCCGTATTGCGGCGCGGATTATGTCTTGAAGGGCGAGTAAGCGCATCGCGTGTAGCCTGGGTTGAGCGTAAGCGAAACCCGGGTTGGAAGAATGCCGTCACGGCATTCTTACGGCAATGAACTGAATTGGTTATAAAGCTTTTGCCGCCATTTCATGTCGTCAAAAGCGGCCGTTCACTCTTTCAACCCAGGCTACACGTCGCATCTACCCATCGATGATCACTGCCGATAGCCAGCCTCCGGTCCACCGCCCCCTGATCGTCTGGCGCTTCATCGATGGCAAACCCGGCCATGAAAATCAGACCGCCGGTCTGGTGCAGGCCTTGCAGACGCACCATCCCGTCGAAGTCCACGACATCGTCGCGCCGAACAGTCTCGCCGCCGCGGGTGCCTGGGCGATCTGGTGGTTTCCCTGGGGCGATACTTTGCCCGATCCGGATATTCTCCTGGGCGCGGGACACGCGACGCATGTGCCGCTGCTCGCCGCACGCCGCGCGCGCGGCGGGCGTGCCGTGGTGCTGATGCAGCCGAGTCTGCCGATCCGTTGGTTCGATCTCTGCGCGATCCCGCTGCACGATGCGCCGCGCCCGGCCGAGAATGTCTTCATCACCCAGGGCGCACTCAATCGCGTGCGTCCCGGTGCGGCCAAAGACCCGCGCCAGGGTTTGATTCTGATCGGCGGGCCGTCGAAGCATCACCGCTGGTCGGAGCGCGAGGTGCTGGAACAGATCGCGCAGATCCAGGCACGCAGTGCGTCGCAGCAACGCTGGCGTTTGACCACGTCACGACGCACACCGCCGGGTTTCGTCGCGGCGCTGAACAAAATCGTCGATCCGGTGCGCATCGAAGTCGTTCCGTTCGAACAGACCGACGCCGAATGGGTGCCCGCGCAACTGGCCTGGGCCGGTACGGTGTGGGTCAGCGCCGACAGCGTCTCCATGATCTACGAAGCCTTGACCGCCGGTGCGGCGGTGGGCGTGATCGAAATCCCGCCGCAGGGCGAGGATCGCATTGCCAGCGGCATTCAGAGTTTGATCGATACCGAACAGGCGACGAGTTTTTCCCAATGGCGCTCGGGCGCGGAACTGCGCGCACCCAAACACCCTTTCAGCGAAGCGGCCCGCGTGGCGCGCGAGATCATGCAGCGATGGTACAGCGGCGTTTAACGGTGGTGCAGATCCTGCCGGATATGGAGTCCGGCGGCGTCGAACGCGGCACGGTCGAGATCGGCGCCGAGCTGGTGCGGCGCGGGCATCGCGCCATCGTCATCTCCGCCGGTGGGCGCATGGTGCACGAGCTGGCGCGGCACAAGGTCGAGCATGTGGCCTGGAAGGTCGGCGCGAAATCGCTGGCCACGCTGCGTTTCATCCGCAAGCTGCGCAAATTCCTGCGCGACGAACACGTCGATATCCTGCACGCGCGCTCGCGCCTGCCGGCCTGGATCGCCTACCGCGCCTGGCGCGGCATGAGCCCGCAGACACGACCGCGTTTCGTCACTACCGTGCACGGCTTCTACAGCGTCAGTCGCTACAGCGCGATCATGACCAAGGGCGAGCGCGTCATCGCCGTGTCCGAAGCGGTGCAGCGCTACATTCTCGATAATTATCCGCAGACGGACCCAGCACGCATCGCCGTGATCCCGCGCGGTGTCGATGCCAAACTCTATCCGCACGGCCACCGGCCGCCGCCATCCTGGTCGCAGATCTGGTTTCAACGCTATCCGCATTTGCTCGACAGTTATGTGCTGACCTTGCCGGGACGCTTGACGCGTCTGAAAGGCCACAGGGATTTCATCGAACTGATCGCGCGGCTGGTCGAGCGAAAATTGCCCGTGCAAGGTTTGATCGTCGGCGCCGAAGATCCGCGCCGGCAGAAATACGCGGACAGTCTGCACCGGATGGTGCGTGATCGCGGACTGGAAGCGCACATCGTCTTCACCGGCGAACGCAGCGATATGCGCGAGGTGTATGCGAGTTCCAATCTGGTGTTGTCACTGTCGCAGCAACCGGAATCCTTCGGTCGCACCGTGTTGGAAGCGTTGGCGCTGGGTGTGCCGGTGGTCGGCTACGATCACGGTGGTGTCGGCGAGATTCTCGCGGCGATCTTTCCGGAAGGCCGCGTGCCGGTCGGCGATCTCGACGAACTGACGGCACGGGTGGAACACTTTCTCGGTAAGACGCCGCATGTGCCGGGCGGGCATCCGTTCACGCTGCAACGCATGCTCGACAGTACGTTGGAACTGTATCAGTCCTTGGTGGCCGCACCGTGAGCGGTACTCTGGTGATTCAACCGCTGCCCGGCATTGGCGATATGGTCTGGCATCTGCCGCATATTCACGCCATCGCCCAGGCCAGTCCCGACGGCACGGTCACGGTGTTGACCAAGGCGCGTTCTCGCGCCGAGCAGTTGTTTGCCGCGGACCCGCAGGTACGTGACGTGCTGTTCCTGGAGCGCGAACGCGGTGGTCGTCATGCGGGGCCGATCGGATTGTTGCGGTTGGCATGGCAGTTGCGCGCGCAGCGTTTCGACAGTGTCTGGATTCTGCACGACAGTGCCCGTTATGCCGTCGCCGCTTGGTTGGCCGGCATCCCGCGGCGTATCGGCTATGCGACCGGTGCCGCGCGTGTATTGCTCAACAAACCGCTGTCGCTGACGCCCGAGCAGCATGTGTGGCATCCGATCGACAAAGCCGACCTGCTGATGCGCGCGCATGGACTGAATATGCCGGCGGCGCGCCTCGTCGTTGCGGCAGACGCCACCGTGCGTATCCGGTCGCGGTTCGCGGCGACCGCCAAGCCCTGGGTGGCGCTGGGCATAGGCACCAGCGAACCCTATAAGCAATGGGGCGCGCCGCGTTTCGCCGAACTCGCCTGCGCGCTGGCGCAGCGTTATGGCATGAGCGCATTTCTAATCGGTGGCGACGGCGAACGGGTGCTGGGCGACGAGATTATCGCGCAGGCCGCGCGGCAGGGCGTGACGGTACGGAATGCCTTGGGCTTGAGTGTGGCCGATACCATGGCGCTGCTGGCCGATTGCCGTGTCTACGTCGGCAACGATACCGGTTTTCTCAATGTCGCCGCGGCGGTGGGTGTGCCCGCGTTCGGCCTGTTCGGCGCTTCGCCACCGCTGATCCACACGGACATGATTCGATGTCTGCTGCCGGAAGATGGCTCTGTGCCGAGTTATGGAACACCGTACATGGACCGAATTTCAGTGCCGGGTGTGTTGGCGGCGTTGGCGGATGCGCTCAGAGGTTAACGATATTCCTGGTAGGACTTTTCCTCGACCAGCGCCGAACCCAATTTAAGATTGAGGATACGCTTGATCTCGGCGCGCCGGTCGTTGGTGAGATAGACCGCACGTGCCAACTCGATGAAGCGCTCGCCGAAAGCGTGGGTGCGCTCCTGGTCGCGGATGTGGTCCTCGATGTCCCACAAACTCTCGTTGACGGTTTTAAGTTCGGCGTATTCGGTCGCGATGTCCTGGTCCGCGTAGGGCGACGCATCCCAGGTCTCGCGCAACATGTCCAGCTCGCGGCGGATATTGGCGAGTTTGGCGGGGTCTTGGATACGTTCCGCCTTGATTTCCAGGATACTCAATTTGTCCAGGAAATCCCCGACAGGGATTTCGACCCGAATGCTCATGCCTGTACCTCTATTCAGCAACGGTCGGTAGTGTAGCAGATAGGCGGATTTCCGACGCGGACGCGGGCTCTGTTATGATGCGCGGGTTTTAAAATAGCGATGGGTAGGGGCATGCGCGAGCGTATACAAGCAGGGTTCTTCGGCTATGGCTGGCTGCTGCCGCTGCTGACGCCGGCGGCGCAGGTCGGCGGCCGCGCGCTCATCAATGTGCTGCTGCTGGTCTATCTGCTCTGGGCGCTGCTCGCCGTGCCGGGCAACCGGATGCGTGTGGAGCGTCCGGCACTGCTGTTGTACGCGGCGTTGTTGCTCGCCTATCTGCTGAGCATACCCGGCGCCCTGGAGGCGCGTGCCGGGTTCCATGAGTGGATCAAATTCGCGCTGCATACGCTGGCGTTCTATATCACGCTGGTGGTGCTGGCGCGGCAGCCCGAGGCCTTGCGGCGCCTCATTGCAGCGTTGGGCGTGGCCGGTTTGCTGCTGCTCGCGGCCTTGCTCGCGGTATTGCCTTTCAAAATGCAAGACCCCGCTTTTCTCCCGACCTCGCATATGGTGGAGGATAACCTGCCCTTCCTGCTGCCGTTCTCGCTGTATTACCTCGTCGTTATGCGCAACCCGCGCTGGGGGCGTTGGATCGGGCTATCGCTTGTTGGTGTGGTGCTGACGTATGTCGCGCTATCGCAGGGACGTGCCGCGTGGGCGGGTCTGCTGGCAGCGCTGGTGATCTACGGCATGTTTGTGCTGCGTTGGCCGTTGGGGAAAGTGGCTGTTGTTGGCGCGCTGTTGCTGGCAATCGCAGTCGGCGTCAGTTATGAAACTTTTTTCCGTCAAGCGGGAAGTGTGGAT
>JACREG010000179.1 GCA_016218375.1 Gammaproteobacteria bacterium | reverse complement strand
GGCCTGCCCATCGCCGATTCCGACCGCGGCGACTATCTGGTGCGCAACCTGATCGGCGTGGACACCAAGAACAAATTACTGGCCATCGGCGATCTGATCGAGCCCGGCCAGCCGCTGCAATTCTGCCGCCGCGACGGCCGCTGCGCCTGGGAAGACATGCACCGCATGCTAGACGATCTCAAGAAGCGTTGCGGGCGTCGTCCACCGCGCGGTGGCCAGTATTATTCCTGCCTCGGCCGCGGCCAGAACTTGTTCGGTAACGACTCCGAGGAACTGCGCGCCATTCGTAGCGCGCTTGGCGACTTTCCGCTGGTCGGTTTTTTCGCCAACGGCGAGATCTCCAACAACCGTCTGTATGGTTACACCGGCGTACTGACGCTGTTCCTGTAACGCCGTTCGCAAAATCCATTTTATCTAACCGGTATCTCTGGCCTATACTGGAGCCGTGGAGCGTTCCATGCAGTGCGCCAAGCCGGCGCAGGAGACAGTAAGCCATGATCGTCACGACCACGGACCCCGTCACGGGCAAAGAGGTCATCAACCCCGAAGCCCATCCTTTCCTGATCGAGGGCCAAGGCGACTACGCACTCAAGATCTACTTCGAATCCGAGGCCACCAAGAAGGCCTATCTGGAACACGAAGCCGCACAGACCGAGGACGATTTCTTCAGCGATTTCGACTGACAGCGGCGGCGCAACGCCCCATCCAATTCGACTCAATTGATTCCAACTGGGGGACAGATTCGAAATCTGTCCCCTGCTTCGTCCAGCCCCCGCGCCAACAACGCACACCTTCGCGTACAATCCGCGCATAACAACACTAGAGGAATGTGGGATGTCCAATACATCCACTGCTCGCGAACGCATCATCGCCGGCTGGCTGCTGCTGTGCTGCGCCATGATCTTTGCCATGGTGGTGCTGGGCGGCGTCACGCGCCTGACCGGTTCCGGGCTGTCGATGGTCGAATGGGACCCGATTTTCGGCGTGGTGCCGCCGCTGGACCCGGAGGCCTGGGCTGCCGTATTCGAGAAATATCGCGCCTCGCCGGAATATCAGAAGGTCAACATGCACATGGATGTGGAGGACTTTAAATCCATCTACTGGTTCGAGTTCGCGCACCGCTTGCTCGGCCGTACCATCGGCACGGTATTCCTGTTGCCGTTTCTGTATTTCCTCTGGCGCGGCTGGATACAACGCCCATTGGTGCCGAAACTCGTCGGCATGTTCGTGCTGGGCGGATTGCAAGGCGCGCTCGGCTGGTACATGGTCGCCAGCGGATTAGTCGACAACCCGCATGTCAGCCAATACCGGCTCACCGCGCATCTGGTCATGGCCTTTCTGATCTACGGCTTCATCTTCTGGGTGGCGCTGGATCTGCTCCAGCCGGCACGCGCGCAGGGCACGGCAATATCGGACCGTCTGCTGCGCACCAGCGCGCGGCTGTTCCTGTTGCTCTTGATCGTCACCATCAGTTCCGGCGGCCTGGTCGCCGGTCTCAAGGCCGGCTTTGCCTACAACACCTTCCCGCTGATGGACGGACATCTCGTACCCGAGGCGATTTTTTTCTTCGAGCCGCGCTGGCGTAATTTCTTCGAGAACATCGCCACGGTGCAGTTCGATCACCGCGCGTTGGCGACAGGGGTGCTGCTTGGCGGCGTGACGCTGTGGCTGGCCGCGCGCGCGCTGCCCGGCACGCTGCGCCGGCGCGTGCATCTGCTGCTGGGCATGATCGGCGTACAGATCGCGCTGGGCATTTCCACGCTGTTGCTGCATGTCCCCGTGGCGCTGGCATCAGCGCATCAGGCCGGCGCACTGGTGTTGTTCACGCTCACACTGTATCTGCTGCACGGCGTGCAGCCTGCCGCGCGCGCATAAAAAAGCCCGGGCCAGGCCCAGGCTTTCCTAGAGCGCAAGCAGCCGACGCTTACTTGCAGGACAGGCCGCTGAAGTATGCAGCCAGATTGGCGATGTCGTCGTCGGTCAGCGGCTTGGCCATCGGCGACATCATCGGATCGGTACGGGTGCCGTCGCGCAGCGCCTTCAACTGCTTGGCGATGTAACCCTCCTTCTGACCGGCCAGGTTCGGCCACAGCGGATTGGCGCTGACACCCGCTGCGCCGTGGCAGCCCGCGCAGGTCGCCGATTTGGCTTTGCCGGCCGCGGCATCGCCCGCCACGGCAGCGCCGCTGACCAGCACCGCAACACTCACCGCTACCGCAGAAATCAATTTGTTCATTACATACTCTCCACTTCCGATGGTTGATAAGCGTCCGGCATTGCCGCGCGCCGGAGTCCAAAAGCCGCGGCTATTCTGACAAAGCCCGGGCACCGCTGTAAACGCGCATCCTTTGATATCGGTCAACGCAGTATAGCGTAGCGACCCAACACCCGGCCGAATCCCAACCCCCGCCTAAAAACCCACCCAGTTTCATGCGGTTAATTATGGCGGACAAAAATTTTTTATATTCTGGCGAGTTGTGTAGAATCAATCCCAATCAGGACTCCACCTCAGGGAAGGGGAGATAAACGTTCGATGCCGAATCTCGATTTAAAAGAAGTGCGTGCCGGCATGGTGCTCGGCCAGGACGTTCTCGGCGCCCAAGGACAATTGTTGCTGCGCGCCGGCGCGGTGCTGAGCGACAAACATTTGCAGGTATTGCTCGCGAACCAAGTGCTGCGGGTGGCGGTCAATCCGACACTGCCGGCCACTGTCGCGGATGCCGCAATGATCGAGACGCACATCGAAGCACGTTTCCGCATCAGCGATGCCGGGCATCCGCTGATCCAGGAATTACGGCGCCTGTGCCACAAGCGCTTCACACCTGAACACGGGGAGGCCGAACAATGACGAGCGCACAAGACTTGGTACAAGGTTCGCTGGAACTGGCCTCGCTGCCGGAAGTGGTGATGCGCACCATCGATCTCATCAACGATCCCAAAACCTCCGCCGCCGAGATCGGCCAAGTGCTCGGCGAAGACCCGGCGTTGACCGCGCGCCTGCTCAAGATCGTCAACAGCCCGTTCTACGGCTTCCCCTCACGCATCGACACCGTATCGCGCGCCATTACCGTCATCGGCACCCTCGAACTGCTCGATCTGATTCTCGCCACCAGCGTCGTCAAGGCGTTCCGCGGCATCCCCAACGATCTCGTCGACATGGACAGTTTCTGGGAACACAGCCTCTATACCGGCGTGGTCGCCCGCATTCTGGCCGGCCGCATGCGCGCACCGAACACCGAACGCTATTTCATCGCCGGTCTGCTGCACGACATCGGCGCACTCGCCCTCTACAAACAGGCTCCCGATATCTCCGCCATCGCCCTGCGCCGTGCGCGCGAGGAGATCGCGCCGTTGCATGTCATCGAACAGGAATTGCTCGGCTTCGATCATAGCGAAGTCGGCGGCGAACTCATGCGCGCCTGGCACCTGCCCGAAACCCTGGTGAACGCGATTCGTTTCCACCACATCCCGCAGCAGGCCGAACAGCATCTCCTGGAAGCGTCTCTCGTTCATCTCGCCGATGTCATCGCCTGCGCCGTGCACGATCCCGCCACCGAAAACGGCCGCGTTCCACCGATGGAATCCTCCGCCTGGGATCTCACCGGCCTGCAAACCCAGATCATGGAAAGTGTCATCACCGAAGCCGACGCGCAATTCGAAGACGCGCGCGCGGTGATCTTGCCGAGGGCAAGTGCGGCGTAAACAAATCTGCAATCAGTCCATTGCACACCCGACATTGCGACAAAAAAAGACCCCGCCGAGGCGGGGTCTTTTGTCTACATCCTGGTTGCGCAGGATTTGCTGCTTAGAGGGGCTGAACCTTCACGGCCGACGGACCTTTCTGGCCCTGCTCCACCTCAAACTGCACCTGCTGGCCTTCGGCCAGGGACTTGAAGCCGCTACCCTGAATGGCGGAGTGATGCACGAACACATCCTTGCTGCCGTCTTGCGGGGTGATGAAGCCGAAGCCCTTGGAGTCGTTAAACCACTTTACTGTTCCTGTAACCACGGAAATACCTCTATAGAAGTTGAATTGCGATGAATGTGCAGTTCATTCCTGGAGAAGAGACATTACGGGAGAGACACCAAATAAAGCTGGAGGGACTTCCGAACAAACTACAAGGGCTGTACTGCAACGCAAGTCACTATACAGGAAAGCAACCGGAATACCACAACTATCTCCAAATACCCCCCAGCTATCGGAAGGACGCCGTCCCCGCCCTTATCCGCCCACTATCTGTCCATGATCTGTGCAGCCCCGCCCGGCGGATAGGCCTGCGCCGCTTTATGCGGCGGATGCGGCTGCCAGCCCACCACGGCGAGCATGACGAAAAAGCCGGCACTATAGGCAACGGCGATATGCCAACCGCCCTTCAGCCAGGCGCCGACCGTCTTCGGCTGCGGATTCTGGTTGGACAATGCCACGCCGGCCGTGGAGCCGAACCAGATCATCGAGCCGCCAAACCCCACCGCATACGCCAGCACACCCCAGTCGTAGCCGCCCTGGGTCAGCGCCAGCGCGGTCAGCGGGATATTGTCGAAGACCGCCGAGACGAAGCCCAGGCCGAAGGCGCTTTGCCAGGACGCCGCGGGCAGCTCCTCCACCGGCATCATCGACGCGCACGTCACCAGCGCGAGCAGGAATACGCTGCCTTGAAGGGCTTCGGGCAACAAACTCCACTCGGGCTTCCGCACCGGCGCGGCCAGCACGATGGCCAGCCAGACGGCCGCGCCGAGAAACGGGAAGGCATCGGAGACCTGCGGATACTGGGTATTAACGAACACATTGGTGGCGATAGCCGCCGCCAGAATCCAGACGACGATGCCCACACGCGTCCAATCGACCCGCGCGTTGGCGCCGGCATCCTTCTGAATCGGCTGATAGGCCTGCTGCTGACGCGCGGCGACCAAACCAAATATGACCAGCGCCACCGCGGCCGCCACATAGGCATGCGTGACATCCAGCGGCGAGACGCCGTCGATCCACATCATGGTCGTGGTGGTATCGCCCACCACGCTGCCCGAACCGCCGGCATTCGAGGCGGCAACGATGGCGGCAAGGTAGCCGATATGCACGCGGCGCTTGAACACGCTGGCCGCCACGGTCCCGCCGATCAGGGCCGCAGCGATGTTATCCAGAAACGCCGACAGCACGAAGACCATCGCCAACAGCACGAATGCGCCCTTCCAATCGTCCGGCAGGAACCGCGGCAACACCTGCGGCACACCGCTGTCCTCGAACTGGCGCGCCAGCACCGCGAACCCCAGCAACAGCCCCAACAAGTTGGTCAGCACCACCCATTCGTGATGCATATGCGCGAGCCAGCCCGACACACCGGCGCCTTCGTTGAAGCCGGTAAAGCCGATTTTGTACAACGAGATCGCCACGAGCCCGCTGACTGCGACCCACAAGGTATGGCGGTGCAGCAGCGCCACACCCAACAGCGTCAGCGCAAACAAAACGAAGTCCACCGGGATACCCAGCAGCGTCGGCCCCCCGAGAGTCGAGGCGGCATGCGCGGGAAACGCGGCCAACACACCAACGATCGTCCAGAACCAACGTCTATGCATCATGATGCCTGCGCGCTATTTGACCAAGGTGACCGGCACGCGCGCGAGGTGCAGCACCTTGGCGGCGACCGAACCCATGAACAGATCGCCCAACGCGGAACGGCCCCACGTGCCCATGACGATCTGGTCGCAGGCAAGCTCCTCGGCGAGGCGGACAATCGTCTTGGCGACCTCGCCTTGAACGATGTGATCCGTGCAGACAATGCCAGCCTCTTGCAGAATCGCGCGCGCCGGCGCCATCGCCGCCCCGCCCCAATCTTGTTCCAGCGTGGCGAGTTCCTCGGGCTTGAGCATGCGCCGCACCATCCAGTCGTCGCCCAAGGGCTGGACGTTGAGCAGATGCACCTTCAATTCCTGTATCGCGCCCGCGATATAGGCCACATGACGGGCGGCGCGCAACGATCCGTCGGAACCGTCGACGGCAAGCAAGAGGGTGTAATTCATAACGGGCACCTTATGCGGCAACACGCCCAGAATACAGGCCGAAAACGCCTCTGACCACACGCATCGGACCCAGCACAGTCACACACACGATACGATTTCATATCACCCGCGCATCGCCGCCGTCGATGGGGATCTGCGCGCCGGTGGTCTTGGCGAACAACGGGCCGCAGAGTTCCGCGGCCAGTTCGGCGACGTCGCGGCTGGCGATCTCGGTCTTGAGCAGATTGCGGCGCTTGTACTGTTCGACCGTCATAGCGTAATGCGCGGCGCGCGCGGCCAGCACCTCATCAGTCCAGATACCGGTGTCGAACACCGCGTCCGGATGCACTTCATTGAGACGGATGCCGTCGCCGGCCCATTCCAGCGCGGCAACGCGCATCAACTGGGTGAGCGCGGCCTTGGAAGCGGAGTAAGCGGCGGCGCCGGGGCCGGGTGCTATGACATTCTTCGAACCGATGACCGCGACGCGCCCGCCGCGCGGCGCGAGTTTCAACAGCGGATACGCCAATCTGAGCAAGGCGAGATTCGCATCCAGATTCACGCGCAGCACGCGCGTCCATTCGGCATCGGCCAATTCGGCGATAGCGCAGCCGCCGGGAAACACGCCGGCGTTGAGCACCAGCATGTCCAGACCGCCGAACTGGCGTACCGCCTGTTCCAGTGCCTGTTCGAGTGCGCCGGTCTCGACCACATCGCAGACCAGACCGAGATAAGCCGGCTTGCTGGAAACCGCGGCGACCGATGCCGCGATATCTAACCCCACCACCGCCGCGCCGCGCGCGAGAAAGGATTCGACGCACGCCTTGCCGATGCCGGAAGCTGCGCCGGTGATGAGTACTATCTCGCCGGTGAACACGGGCGGCGTGCCCGCCTTGCGCAGCTTGGCCTGCTCCAGATCCCAGTATTCGACATCGAAGTAATCGCGCGCGGGCAACGCCTGATAGCGTTCCAGTTGTGTCGCGCGCACGACGGTATCGATGGTGTGCTGGTAGATATCGCGGACGATGAAGGCGTCCTGCGCACTGCGGCCGGCCGCGCATAGACCGAGCTCGGGATCGAGGATCACGCGCGGCGCTGGGTCGAGCATGGTCTTGGCGCTTTCGCCCACATGCGCGTCGAAGTATTTCCGGTAGGCCTCGACATATCCGGTCACATCGCGCCCCAACAGGGGCACGCGTTTGGTACGAATGACATGATCCGGCGTCGCCGGCCCCTGTTGCGCAAGGACATCGACATCGGCACGCCGGGCAAAACCCAATGCCTGCGCATCACGCACACTGTGCAGAATCACCGGCGCACCGACCTGCTGCGCGATTTCGCGCCGCAACATCGCCAGCTCTGCGCGCAACGGTTGCGCAGCGGGTACGTCGGGCACCCGTGGCGCCCAATTCACGGCCCAAGCCTGACGCGTCTTGAGCGCGTCCTCGACCATGCCGACCAGTTCGATCATGCGCGTATAGGCTTCGCGCGCCGTGGCGCCGAAGGAAAAGACGCCGTGATTCATCAACACCATGCCCAATGTCTGCCTGTTCGCCTCGCGCGGAAAAATCTCCGCGCACAGCCGCGCCAGATCGAAGCCGGGCATGATGTAGGGAATAACCACCACGCGCTCGCCGTATAGATCGCGGATGCGTCGTTCGCCGCTCGGCGTGTTGCACAGCGTCACCACCGCATCGGCATGAGTGTGGTCGACATATTTATACGGCAGGATGGCGTGCAGAATCGCCTCGACCGACGGTGTCGGTGCGCTCGCATCGGTCATGTGCGTGCGCAGCTCGTTGACCATCTGCGGATCGCTCAAGGTCGGCAACTGCGCCAACCGCAACAGATGCGCCATGCGCACCGGTGCAAAGCCACCGGCCTCGATAAACTCCAGATCCCAGCCGCTGCCTTTCACATACAGGATATCTTCCGCGTCGCCAAGCAGGTTGGTCTCGCGAATCTTCACCGAGGTATTGCCGCCGCCGTGCAGCACCAGCGACGTGTCGCGCCCGAGCAGCCGCGAGCTGTAAATACGCTGCCCGAGATCGCCGGGAAATTGCGCTGCTTCATCATCGTTCCAGAGGTTTTGCATTGCACCCGTTTCCTATCGAATGTGACTGACGTCTTCCCCGACTATCAATCTGCGCGCCTCGGCCGAGCCCACGCCGCGCGGATCGCTGGCCGCATCGACCTGCCCGCTGCGTTTATTCCATTGCACGGCCTGCATGTTGCCGTAGCGCTGTTCCTGCTCGCCGAGCGTGTGGCCCAAGGCGCGCAACTCATCTTGAGTCCGTGCGTCGATGGCCGCGGGTTCGAACTGAATCACGTCCGGCAGATACTGATGATGGAAGCGCGGGCGCGTGACCCACTCACGCGGCGGCTTGCCGGCCGCGAAGTCCAGCGTACCGAGCAACACCATGCTGATGATGCGCGAGCCGCCGGGCGTGCCGAGAATGGCGACGCGGTCGGCGCTTTCCAGAAAGGTCGGCGTCATCGACGACAGCATGCGTTTGCCCGGCGCGATGGCATTGGCCTCGGCACCGACCAGGCCATAGGCGTTAGGCACGCCGGGCTTGGCGGAGAAGTCGTCCATCTCGTCGTTCAACAATACGCCGGTGCCGGGCACGACCAACGCAGCGCCGAACGGATAGTTGATGCTCAGTGTCGCGGCGACGCGATTGCCTTCGGTGTCGATGATGGAAAAGTGCGTGGTGTGCGGGCCGTCGACGTCGGGCTGCGCGGCGGGCAGGTTCGCGCTGGGCGTGGCGCGATCGAGGCGAATCGACGCACGCAGACCGTCGGCGTAGTAAGGATGAATCAACCGCGTGATGGGCATGGCCACGAAATCCGGATCGCCGAGATAGTCGGCGCGGTCGCGGTAGGCGCGGCGCAGCGCTTCGACAGTGACATGGATGCGCGTCGCCGTATCGAGCGCGTTCAGATCGTAACCGCCGAGGATGTTCAGCGCGGTCAACAGCACGACACCGCCCGAGGACGGCGGCGCGGCGGTGGTGATCTTGATGCCACGATATTCGCCGCGCAGCGGTGCGCGTTCGACGACGCGATAGTCCTTGAGATCGTCCAACGTCCAGAGGCCGCCGGCAGCATGCACGCCATCGACCAAACGCTTGGCGATGGCGCCGGCGTAGAACCCGGCATGCCCGTTATCCGCGAGCGCTTCCAAGGTGCGTGCCAGCTCGGCTTGTTTTATCCGATACCCTTCCGGCGGTACGACGCCCTGCCGCAAAAAAATCCGCGCGGCCTCGGGCGAGGCGTTCAAGGCGTCGACGCGGAACTCGGCCAGACGTCGATACACAGCATCGACCGCGAAGCCTGCGCGCGCGTAGCGGATCGCCGGCGCCAGACCCACGCGCAGCGGCAAGCGCCCGTATTTTTCGGCGAGATGCGCGAGCGCGGCGGGTTCGCCGGGGATGCCGGCGGCCAACGCGCCGTCCATGGACAGATCGGGAATCACCTCGCCCTGCGCATCGAGGAACATCGTGCGCGTCGCCGCCCGCGGCGCGCGTTCGCGGCCGTCGAGCATGGTCTCGAAGCCATCGGACGCGCGGTGCAACAACCAGAAGCCGCCACCGCCGAGACCGGAACTGTAGGGTTCGACCACTGCCAACGCGGCGCTCACCGCCACCGCGGCATCGAAGGCGTTACCGCCCGCGTTCAGAATTTCGAAACCGGCGGCGGTCGCGAGCGGATGCGCACTGGCAATCGCCGCGCCCGTGGGTGTTGGCGGTTGCGCGTCGGTATCCGCAGAGGTCACGCCCACACACAGCAGCCCCCAAAACAGGTGGGCCCAAAGCAGAAGGGCCCCGCGACGGGGCCCTTCCATGCGTTGTCTACGCCTGTGCAGCATCACGCCTTCGCGGTCATCAGATGCTCGTATTTGGCCTGCAACTGCTCGGGAGTTTCCACACGATTGGGATCGTGCGGAATACAATCGACCGGACACACCTCGACGCACTGCGAGGTTTCGAAGTGGCCGACACATTCGGTGCACAAATCGGGATTGATGACGTAGATCTCCTCGCCCTGCGAGATCGCGCCGTTCGGACACTCCGGTTCGCAGACGTCGCAGTTGATGCATTCGTCGGTAATCATCAGGGCCATGGTGGTCTCCCCGCGGGCACTCCCGCATCAATATTAGCTGTGAGTAATGTTACCGAACCCGCGCGCGCAATGCAGCCACAACCTGGGCGTGGACAAACGGCGACACATCCCCACCCAAGGCGGCGATCTCCCGCACCAGACTGGAAGACACGAAGGCGTATTGCTCGGCCGGCGTCAGGAACACGGTTTCGATGTCCGGCGCGAGCTGGCGGTTCATGCTGGCGAGCTGGAACTCGTACTCGAAATCCGACACCGCGCGCAGGCCGCGCAGGATCACATCGGCGCCGCGCTGATGCAGGAAATCCACCAGCAGATTATCGAAGCTGCACACCTCGACATTAGTCAATTCCGCCAGCACCTCGCGCGCCAGCGCCACCCGCTGCTCCAGCGGAAAGGCCGGCGCCTTGCCCGGGTTGGCGGCAATCGCGACGATCACCCGATCGAACAGCCGCGCGGCGCGCTGCACCAGATCGGTGTGGCCGTTGGTGATGGGATCGAAGGTGCCGGGATAGACGGCGGTTTTCATGTGCAGGGCGCCATGGTTGCGCCAGCATCCGCTGGCCGAACGCATGGTACCGCAACCCGCGGCCGGGGGCAGCAGCCGCACACGCGCAAAAGCACG
>JACREG010000182.1 GCA_016218375.1 Gammaproteobacteria bacterium | reverse complement strand
ATCTTCGTCCGAAATTCCCTGGGATCTAACACGGGGTCCAATTGGGTCTCGTTGGCGCGTATTCTGCGGTAAACGTTTTGGGTTATTCGAGTGGCTGAGATGATGGACATCGCCAAGATCAATCTGCTGGATTTCGATCGCCAAGGGCTGGAGAACTTCTTCGCCGATATGGGCGAGAAGCCGTTCCGTGCGCGGCAGATTCTGCAATGGATCTATCAGCGCACTGTCGACGACTTCGCCGCCATGAGCGATCTCAGCAAGGCCTTGCGCGCGCGGCTGAGCGAAACCGCCGAGGTTCGGCTGCCCGAAGTCGCCATGGATCAGCAGTCCGACGACGGTTCGCGCAAATGGTTGCTGCGGCTCGCCGACGGCAATTGTATCGAGGCGGTTTACATCCCGGCCGGCGACCGCGCCACGCTGTGCGTGTCCTCGCAGGTCGGTTGCGGGCTGAATTGCAGCTTCTGTTCGACGGCGCAGCAGGGCTTCAACCGTAATCTCACCACCGGCGAGATCATCGGTCAGGTGCTGGTGGCCAGCCGCCTGCTCAGCGCCGACGGCATCAGTTGCAACGAGAACGGCCGCGCCATCAGCAATGTGGTGATGATGGGCATGGGCGAGCCGCTGCTGAATTTCGACAATGCCGTCGCGGCCATGCGACTGATGCTCGACGATCTGGCCTTCGGCCTGTCCAAGCGCCGCGTCACGCTCAGCACCTCGGGCGTCGTTCCCGAAATGGATCGCCTGCGCGAGGCCTGCGACGTGGCGTTGGCCGTGTCGCTGCACGCGCCCACCGACGCGCTGCGCGACGAGCTGGTGCCGATCAATCGCAAGTACCCCATCAAGGAACTGATGGCGGCCTGCAAGCGCTATGTCGAAGACGGTACGCGCCGCCGCGTGACCTTCGAATATGTGATGCTCGATGGCGTCAACGACAGCGACGCGCATGCGCACGCATTGGCCAAACTGCTGCGCGGCGTGCCGGCCAAGGTCAATCTGATTCCGTTCAATCCGTTTCCAAGCACGCACTACCAACGCAGCTCGCCGGAACGCATCGCGCGTTTCCAACAGATCATCGTCGATGCCGGGCTGGTGACCATCACCCGCAAAACCCGCGGCGACGACATCGACGCCGCCTGCGGACAATTGGCCGGACAGTTCCAGGACCGCACGCGGCGACGCCTGCGCAACATCGGTGTGGATGTACAGGACGTGGCCTCATGATGAAACGCTGTGGATGGATAGCGGTGGGTTGCCTGATCGTCGCACTGGGCGGCTGCAACCAGACCAACGTCAAGCCCGACGAGAAAACCTCGAGTCCGGCGCAAGCAAACATGGAACTCGGCGTTTTGTACATGCGCGAAGGCAAGAAGGCCATCGCGCTCGAAATGCTGAAGAAGGCACTGGCGCAAGATCCCGATCTGGCGGACGCGCACAACGCCATCGCCGTGCTGTATGAAAATCTCGGCGAGACCGACAAGGCCGACGACCATTTCAAGCGCGCGCTGTCGCTGAGCCCCAAGGACTCCCAGGCGCACAATAACTACGGCAGCTTCCTCTGCCGGAGCCAGCGTTGGGACGATGCCGAAGAGCATTACCTCGCGGCGGCGGCCAATCCGCTGTATGAAACGCCGGAGCTCTCGTACACCAATGCCGGGTCGTGTGCCTTCAAGGCCAAGGATGTCGCCAAGGCCGAAAAGTATTGGCGCAAGGCTCTGGAAGTGGGCCCCAAATTTCCGCCCGCGCTGTTGCAAATGGCGCGCTTGAGCGTGAATCAGAAGAACTACATGAATGCGCGCGCCTATCTGCAACGCTTGCACGAAGTGGCCAAGCCCAGCCCCGAGAGCCTGTGGCTGGGCATCCAGACCGAGCGCGTGCTGGGCGACAGAAACGCCGAGGCGAGTTACAGCATGCTGCTGAAAAACGGTTTCCCCGATTCGCCGCAGGCGAAACAGTTGCTAGGACAATGACCGGATGAGCGAAACGCCGGAAACTGAGCCGTTGACTACGGCACCGGGACAAATTCTCAAGCGCGCGCGCGAGTCCAGGAATCTCACGGTCGCTGCCATCGCCACCCTGATGAATCTGGATCTGCGCATCGTCGAGGCGCTGGAGCGCGGCGATCAAAGCAAACTGCCGGCGCCGATTTTCGTGCGCGGCTATTTGCGCGGTTATGCGCGGCTGGTGGGCGTCAGCGAGGCGGCGGTCCTCGAAGGCTATCGGGCGCAGGCACCCCAGGAACCCGTGCCGCGCGCGGTCGGTATGTCCAGAGTGCCGGTACGTCCTGCCTTCCGGGCGCCGGCGCTGCCATGGCGCGGCCTGTTCGGGGTGATCGTTGTATTGGTGGCGGTGTGGCTGGGAATGCAGTGGGGGCCACAGTTGATCGCGCGCTTCTCCGGCGACGCCCCGCAGGAGACGGCGACCGGGATCACGTCTGGCGAAACGACAGCGCCGGGCGCCGAATTGCCCGATATCGACGCGCCGCAGACGCTGCCTTTGGACACGGGTACGGCGGAAACTCCAGCCGTTGAGACGCCGCCCGCGGAAACGCCCTCGACAGCGACCGGTAGCCTCGAATTGCCGCTGCCGGAACCGCGTCCCGCGCCGGCGACCGAGCCGCCGCCCGCCACGGAAACCGAGCCCGCCTTACCCGGCGATACCGATTTCGGCGCCGCGATATCGGGCGAAACCGAGCCGGCTGACGCCGCAACGGCCGCGAATCCCGATGTAAATCCAGGGGTGAATCCGGCCACACCTACGGCACCCGGCGACGTGCGGCTCGACATCCGGATCACCGACGACAGTTGGGTCGAAGTGCGCGCGGCCGACGGCAACAAACTGGTGCTCGGCCTGTTACACAAAGGCGATACGCGCAACGTCACCGGCAAGGCGCCGGTCACCGTGCTGCTGGGTAACGCGGCGGGCGTGGAGATACGTGTCGACGGCAAGGTCTTCGATCATCGCCGCTACGACCGCGAGAACATCGCGCGTTTCGAGATCGACGGGAAACTCTGAGCCTCATGTCGCAGCCGTCCAAGAACGTGCAGGCTATCCGCGGCATGAACGATATCCTGCCGGAACAGACCGGCGTGTGGCAGCAGGTCGAGGCTGCGGTGCGCAACGTGCTCGCGGCCTACGGCTACAGCGAAATCCGCATGCCGCTGTTGGAGAAGACCGAGCTGTTCAAGCGCTCTATCGGCGAGGTCACCGACATCGTCGAGAAGGAGATGTATACCTTCGACGACCGCAACGGCGACAGTCTCACGCTGCGCCCGGAAGGCACCGCCGGCTGCGTGCGCGCCTGCATCGAACACGGTCTGCTGCACAATCAGACGCAACGGCTCTGGTATATGGGGCCGATGTTCCGCCACGAACGGCCGCAGAAAGGCCGTTATCGTCAGTTCCATCAGATCGGCGTCGAGGCTTTCGGCATGGCCGGTCCGGACATCGACGCCGAACAGATCTTGATGACCGCGCGGCTGTGGAAACAGCTCGGCCTGCGCGAGGTGCATCTGGAACTCAACTCGTTGGGCACCGCGGCCGCGCGCGCGGCGTATCGCGACATCCTGGTGGCGTATTTCAGCGCCCACCGCGAACGCCTCGACGAGGACAGCCAACGACGGCTCGGCAGCAACCCGTTGCGCATTCTCGATAGCAAGAATCCGGACATGCAGGCGCTGATCGAAGCCGCGCCCAAACTGGCCGAACATCTGGATACGGAATCGCAGGAACACTTCGCTGCCTTGCGCGCCATGCTCGATGCGGCCGGCGTTGCTTACCGCGTGAACCCGCGGCTGGTGCGCGGCCTCGATTACTACGGTCGTACCGTATTCGAATGGGTCACCGACCGCCTCGGCGCGCAGGGCACGGTGTGCGCCGGCGGCCGTTACGATGGACTGGTCGAGTTCCTGGGTGGACGGCCGACGCCGGCGTTCGGTTTCGCGCTGGGTCTGGAACGTCTGATCGCGCTGCTCATCGATCTGGGCGTGCATCCGCAGCCCGAGACCGCCCATGCCTATCTGGTGCTGGTCGGCGCGGCCGCGGAACGCCAGGGCCCGGTGCTCGGCGAACGCCTGCGCGATGCTGTGCCTGGCCTGCGCCTCCAGGTAAACTGTGGCGGCGGCAGCTTCAAGAGCCAGTTCAAACGCGCCGACCGCAGCGGCGCCGCATGGGCGCTGATCCTCGGCGACGAGGAAGTGGCCAACGGCCGGCTCGGCATCAAGCCGCTGCGCGGCGATGCGGCGCAGGTGTCGTTGAGCGAGGCCGAGGCCATCGCGCGGTTGCGGGAATTGCTGGAGCGTTGATGCAGTGCAGGGCCACATTAAACACATTTAAGAATCTAACCAACGGAGTAAGTCCGAGTGGACGTCTACAAAACCGACGAAGAACAAGCCGAAGCGCTCAAGCGCTGGTTGCGCGACAACGGCATTTCACTCGTGACCGGCATCATGCTGGGCTTGGCGGTGCTGTTCGGCGTCAAGACCTGGAACGAATACGGCGTGCGCAGTCACGAGGCGGCCTCCAATCTGTATCTGCAATTCCAGGCGGCGAGCGGCAAAGGCCTGGACGAGGCCATCAAGCAATACGACACGCTCATCAAGGATTTCTCCGGTTCGGAATATGCCGTGCTCGCCTCGTTGCACATGGCCAAGCTGCAAATCGACAAGGGCGACGCGAAGGCGGCCCGCGCGCATCTGCAATGGGCGTTGGATCACGCGCAGAGCGAGGGTTTGAAGCGCACCGCACGACTGCGTCTGGCGCGTTTGCTGCTGGCCGACGGCGACGTCGATGCGGCGGACAAACTGATCGCCGGCAGCGCCGATCCCAGCTTCACCACTTTGTACGAAGAATTGCGCGGCGACATCGCCCTGGTGCGCGGCAAATTCGACGAGGCGCATGCGGCCTACGAACGTGCCTTGGCGGCGATGCCGGCGGAACTGCCCGGCCGCGCGCTGATCGAGGCCAAGCGCGACGATGCCCTGCGCGGTACGGTCGCCGCCGGACCCACCGGGAAAAAATCATGAAGCCGTGGCTACGCGTATCGATGTCGGTATCGATCCTGGCGCTCGCGGCAATCGGGCTGAGCGGGTGCAGTTGGCTGCGCGGCGAAGACAACGCCGAGCCGCCGGCCGAACTCACCGACATCCAGGCCACGGTGAAACTCGAAGAACGTTGGAGCAAGGATGTCGGTGCCGATACCGACGATTTGTTCCTGCGGCTGCGTCCCGCCGTGGACGGTGGACGGGTGTTCGCCGCGGATCGTAAAGGCCATGTGCATGCCTACGACGCGACCAACGGCCAGGAATTATGGGAAACCGACGCGGACATCGCGGTCTCCAGCGGCGTCGGTGTCGGCGAAGATCTGGTGCTGGTCGGCAGCAGCGATGCCGAGGTGGTGGCACTCGACTGGCGCGACGGTCATGAAGTGTGGCGCACGCGGGTTTCCAGCGAAGTGCTGTCGGTGCCCGGCGCCGCTCAGGGCACCGTCGTGGTTCAGAGCGTGGACGGCAAACTCACCGGACTCAAGGCCAGCGACGGCAGCCGCCTCTGGGTGTTCGATCGCAGTGTGCCGGTGCTGTCCTTGCGCGGCACCAGTTCGCCGTTGCTGACGCAGGGCGTGGTGATCGCCGCGGCCGACAACGGCAAGCTCGCTGTGTTGGATATGACAAAGGGATTGCCGGCCTGGGAAACCAGCGTGGCGGTGCCGCACGGCCGTTCCGAACTGGAGCGCATGGTCGACATCGACGCCGCGCCGCAGATTTGGGGCAAGACCATCTATGCCGTGTCCTACCAAGGCCGGGTCGTGGCGCTGGAAGGCGAGAGCGGTCGCGAAGTGTGGGCGCGCGATATGTCGTCCGCCGCCGGATTGGGCGTGGACTTGAGCAATGTTTACGTGACCGACGCTGCCAGTCATGTGTGGGCGCTGGAGCGCGACAACGGCACGTCGGTGTGGAAGCAGGACAAGCTCTCGAACCGCACCCTCACCGCGCCGGTCGCATTCGGCGACTATGTGGCGGTGGCCGACTTCGAAGGGTATGTGCACCTGCTCGCGCGCAGCGACGGCGAATTGGTCGGCCGCGCGCGCGCCGATAGCAAAGGCGTGCTCGCGCCGCTGATCGTCGACGGCGATACGCTGTATGTCTACGGCAATGGCGGCACACTGACCGCGTATAAGATCGGCGATTAGAGCCTATCTCATAATTGGCCAAGGCATTATTACGCCGTCATGCCCGCGAAGGCGGGCATCCAGAAAAGCCGGAAAGCACTGGATTCCCGCATACGCGGGAATGACGGGAGATCGCTTCGCTCGCAATGACGATACATCCGAGGTTCCTTAATGCTTCCCGTCATCGCCTTGGTCGGTCGCCCCAACGTCGGTAAATCCACGTTGTTCAATTTCCTCACGCGCACCCGCGACGCCTTGGTCGCGGATGTGCCGGGGCTGACGCGCGACCGCAAATACGGCGAAGGCAAACTCGGCGGACAGCCTTATCTGGTGGTCGATACCGGCGGTCTATCCGGCGACGAGACCGGCATCGACGCACTCATGGCCAAGCAATCCTGGCTGGCGGTGGAAGAGGCCGACGCGGTATTGTTCATGGTCGATGCGCGCGATGGCCTGACCTCGACCGACGAGGCCATCGCCAAACGTCTGCGGCGCGCCGGCAAGTCGGTCATTCTGGTCGTCAACAAGATCGACGGTTGCAACAGTGAGGTGGTGACCGCGGACTTTCATCGTCTCGGTCTGGGCGAGCCGGCCGCCATCTCCGCCGCCCACGGCCAAGGCGTGCAGGAACTCGCTGCGCGCGTACTCGCGAGTCTGCCGGCGGAAGAAGCGAGCGAAGCACTCCCGTCGGAACAGGACAGCGGCATCCGCATCGCGCTGATCGGCCGCCCCAACGTCGGCAAGTCCACCTTGCTCAATCGCATCCTCGGCGAAGAGCGCGTGGTTGCCTTCGATCAGCCCGGCACTACCCGCGACAGTATCTTCGTGCCCTTCGAGCGCGACGGTCAGCGCTACACGCTGATCGATACCGCCGGCGTGCGGCGTCGCGCGCGCGTCAGCGAGGCCATCGAGAAGTTCAGCGTCATCAAGGCGCTCCAGGCCATGGAGGCGGCGCATGTGGTGATTCTGGTGTTGGATGCGCACGAGGGTTTGAGCGAACAGGACGCGACGCTGGCCGGTTATGCCGCCGACTCCGGGCGCGCGCTGGTGGTGGCGATCAACAAATGGGACGGCCTGTCCTCCGACGAACGCGATTGGATTCGTCAGGAACTGGACCGGCGCCTGCCGTTCATCGACTTCGCCGAGTTCTACTTCATCTCCGCGCTGCACGGCTCGGGCGTCGGCGATCTGTTCGGCGCCGTGCAGCGTTGTTATCGCTCCGCCACCACCAAATTCCCAACTCCGCAGCTCACGCGCATCCTGGAGCAAGCGGTGTTCGCGCATCAACCGCCGCTGGTGCAGGGCCGGCGCATCAAACTGCGCTATGCGCATCAGGGCGGTCAAAATCCGCCGGTGATTATCGTCCACGGCAACCAGACCGAGCGCGTGCCCGAGGCGTACCAGCGTTATCTGGCGAACACCTTCCGCAAAGTGCTGGATCTGGTCGGCACACCGTTGCGCATCGAGTTCCGCACTGGCGAAAATCCCTACAAGGATCGCCGCAACACACTCACGCCGCGGCAACAGCAAAAGCGCAAACGCTTGGTGCGGCATATCAAGAAGGGCTGAGGATCGACCCTTGATTTCGAGCTGGGATGGCATCGATGCAAACCGATAAGGATTCGCCGGAACACTGGGTGGACGAGCACGGCAGTGCGCTGTATCGCTATGCCCTGATACGTCTGCGCGACGAACACAAAGCGGAAGAACTGGTGCAGGAAACTTTCCTGGCGGCGTTGCAGGCGCGCGAGCGTTTCGCCGGCGGATCGTCGATGCGCACCTGGCTGATCGGCATCCTCAAACACAAAATCCTGGATCAGTTCCGCCACGAGGCGCGCGAAGTGGTTCTGGATAATCCGGAACCCGGTGGCGACGACTACGACGGCCTGGTCGAGGAGAGTTTCCTGGCCGACGGTCATTGGAGTGCCATGATCTCGGACTGGGGCAATCCAGAGGAGGCCCTGGAAAAAGGTCAGTTCTGGGCCATTCTGCAATACTGCCTCGACCGTCTGCCCAAACGCCTGGCCCGTCTGTTCATGCTGCGGGAACTCCTCGAAGAGGGCACGGAAGATATTTGTAAGGATCTGGCGATTACTCCGACCAACGTGTGGACGATGCTGTATCGGGCCCGACTGGGGCTCCGGCAGTGTCTCGACAAGAACTGGGTCGGTGAGGCCCGGGGGTCGTGAAGATGTTGACGTGTAAAGATGCCAGCCGACTGGTATCGGAAGCCCAGGAACGCCGATTGGGTTTCCGGGAACGCTGGGGTTTGCGTCTGCATCTCTGGATCTGCGACAACTGCCGGCGTTTCGAGCGGCAGATCCGTTTGCTGCGGCGGGCCTTGCGTACCTTGGCCCGACGCGCGGAAACGGATACGCAAGGTCCAGACCTTTCCCCCGCGGCACAGGATCGTATCCGCAAGGCAGTCGCCGAGCGGGACGGACATTCGCACTGATCGACCCGGTTCTCCGAGACCATCGTCGTGAGCGGCCCATTCCGGGCGTATGACATGACGTTTACTCAGGAGATCCGTACCATGAATACTTCCAAGACTGCTATCACGTTGGCTTTGACCGCCGTCCTCGGCTCGTCCGGTCTGGCTGTCGCGAGCGAAAATCCCTTCGGCATGCAGGTGCTCGATCGCGGTTATCAAGTCGCCGATAGTCACATGTCCGAAAAAATGCCCGACGGCAAATGCGGCGCCAACAAGGCCGAAGAGGCCAAGTGCGGTGCCAACAAAGATGCAGCCAAGGCGGCCGACGGCAAGTGCGGTGCCAACAAGGCCGCGACCACCAAGGCCAAAGACGGCAAGTGCGGCGAAGGTAAGTGCGGTGCCAACAAGGGCAAGCCTGCGGCAGACATGCCGCAGTAATCCCAGAGGACGCCGCACATGCGCGATACACGCTTGCATGGCGCGGGGCTCGGCCTGAGGCGGGAACTTATTCCCGCCCTCAGGGCCGGCGTTCCGGATGCCATCGACTTTTTGGAACTCGCCCCGGAAAACTGGCTGGACATGGGCGGCGCGTGGCAGAAAAACCTGCGCCACTTCGCCGCGCAGCGTCCGCTGGTCGCGCATGGCCTGTCCTTGTCGCTGGGCGGTCCGGCACCGTTGGACGAAGCATTCCTGCGCCGTGTCAAACAGTTCCTCGACGACTACGACATCGCGCTCTATACCGAACATCTGTCCTGGTGCAGCGATACCGGACATCTCTACGATCTGCTGCCGATCCCCTTCACCGACGACGCGGTGCATCACGTCGCCGCGCGCATCCGTCGTACCCAGGACATTCTGGAGCGGCGCATCGCGGTGGAGAATGCTTCGTACTATGTCGCGCCGCCGCACGCCGAGATGAGCGAGAGTGCGTTCATCAACGCTGTCCTGGTCGAGGCCGACTGCGATTTGCATCTGGACGTGAACAACGTCTACGTAAACAGCGTCAACTTCGGTTTCGACCCGTGGACTTTCATTGAATCGCTGCCCGCCGAACGTGTGGCCTATGTGCATGTCGCGGGCCATTACCGCGAGGCCGAGGATCTGCTCATCGACACCCACGGTGCGGAGGTCATCGATCCGGTGTGGCGGCTGCTGGACAAAACCTACGCCCACCTTGGCACGCCGCCGACGCTGCTGGAACGGGATTTCAATCTGCCGCCGTTGAGCGAACTGCTCGACGAAGTCCGCCACATCCGCGCCCTGCAATGTTTGCGTCGGGAGGTGTCGCATGAGCGCGTCGCCTGATACCGCGGATTTCCGCACCTTCCAGACGGCGTTCGCCGCGCGCATCCGCGATCCGCGCAACCAATCGCGGCCACGCGGCGTGCCGGCCCGGCGCATGCGCGTCTACGAAGAACTGCTGTTCAATAATCTGGAAGGCTTTCTGCTGGCCTGTTTCCCGATCACCCGCACACTGCTCGGCGCACGGGCCTGGCGCAGAACAGTGCGACGCTTCTTTATCGAACACCGCTGCGCATCGCCGCTGTTCCGGGATATCCCCGATGAATTTCTCGCCTGGCTCGAACCGCTGGCCGAGGACCTGTTCCCGCAGCGCCCCTATCTGTACGAATTCATGCATTACGAGTGGTTGGAATTGGCGGTCTCGATCAGTCCCGAAAACGCCGCTCCGGTCGCTGTCGATCCGGACAGGGATCTCCTGTCGGTACGGCCGATCCTCAATCACACCGCCCAATTGGCGTGTTATCGCTATCCGGTGCACCGCATCGGTCCGCGCTTCAAAGTCACGCAGCCGGATGGGCAAGTCTACGGGTATCTGTTGTATCGCGACCGCGAGGACGTGGTGCGGTTCATGGAACTCAACCCGGTCTCGGCACGGGTGGTTGGATTGCTCCGCGACACGGATTTAAGCGGAGATGCGATCATGCGTCAAATAGCACGCGAGCTGGATCACAGTCATCCGGAACTTATTATCGAAATGGGCAGTGCGCTGTTGGATAAGCTGCGCGGCTCGGGCGCTGTGTATTGAATCGGGAGAATAAAATGATGCGATTATTGAATGCGTGCTCTGTCTGCGTGGCACGGGATCTGTTTGGCTTCCTGAACCGCATCGGCGAGTTCCTGCCGCAGCTCGGTATCCGGCTGTTGTTGGCCTACGAATTCTGGGAATCCGGGGTCGAGAAATATAATGGCGAGAATTGGTTTGCGGACATTCACGACAGGTTCCCGTTCCCCTTCGACCTCGTGCCGGTGGAGATCAGTTGGTTCCTGTCCACCTGGAGCGAGTTGATCGGTGCCGTGGCGTTGGTGATCGGATTGGGCACGCGCTTCTTCAGCGCCTCGCTGGTGATTCTGACCGTCGTGGCCTGGGCCAGCGTCCACGCGGGTCTTGGCTACAACGTCTGCGACAACGGTTTCAAGCTGCCGCTGATCTATCTCGTGCTGTTCATGCCGCTGCTCTTCTCCGGTCCCGGGAAACTGAGCATCGATCATCTTCTCGCTAGACGTATGACGGTGGGGTAGAGATTGTGGAGCGCTGAACATGGATAAGAGGGCAGTACCGTTGATGCTCGCTCTCTATGCCGTGGTCTTTGCGGTAGGTATTGGGTTGTCGTTGAATCTATACTCAGCCGAGGTTGGAACGGAATGATGTCGGAAATTAGCAGCCAGAACGATTCTGCCAAGATATATGGACGTTCGATGTTCAAGGTGGTGTGTCGAGACTTTCAGTCGTGGCTGCGACAAGGGAAGCGCGTGCAGCTAAACGCAGAGTATCGAGCGTCTGCAAGCCGAGCAGGGGCTGCGGACCAAAAAAGAACGTGGGCGTTGCACTGACGCCGAGCTCCCGGGCGGCAAGCGCGTACTCCTGAAGTTTTCGCTCATAACGTGGTTCGTTCCAGGCGCGATCGGGTAGGCTTGGATTCAGGCCCAGCGAGCCGACGAGTTCGCGCAACAGTTGCTTGTCGGCCAGATTGCGTCCCTCGCAGAGATACATCTCGAACAGTCGGCGGTGCACAGCGTAAAACGCCTCCGAGCCTTCCTCTTTGGCCGCCTCGGCGAGCAACAGCGCACGGTGCGAGTTGGTTGTGTAGTCGAGGCCTCCAAAACGAACGCCGTCTTCCGCGGCGAACACATCGAGGTCGGTTACCATTCGCCCCCATTGCGCAGGGGTGTAACCCGTGTCCGTCGGCGGGCAACCTTCCGGCGGGTTGTCAGCGTGGATCTCGGTCATGCACCAATTGATCCTCAAATCATAATCACCGCGCAGTTTCTCCAGGCGTAGCCAGCCCAGATAACAGAAGGGGCAGATGTAGTCGGAAAATACCGTGACCCTGAGGACCGGTTTGTCATTCGCTGTCATGCGGCTCCTCCGTTCGTGTTCACCAGGCTAGATTGAGATATCGCCTGTATGGGGCGCTGATATTTCTGAAGGTGGGTGACAAACCCAGGAAGTGTCACGCGTTCACTGGACATTTGTCGTTGCAGTGAGCAACACCTGACAGACAATCCAGAACGGACCGGGCGGTGCCCAATGTCGGTTTGATGGAGACCGGTTCCGTCTGCGCTTACGGCCGTCGTGCCTTGTATGAACTTCTCAGCAGAAAATCTCCGCGATCAGACCCGCTTGAATCCAGCCTTTCAGATAGCTGGCCGCCAACAGGCCAACCTGTGACGGCTCCACATGCGCGCACAGCCCGTCACACAGCGCGGCGAAATCGGCGCCTGTGTGTAGATAATCCAACGCCCAGGCTTCGGTAGCGTCGACTGGCCGGAAATACGTCTGTAACGCACGGCGCCAGATCAGCCAGGCGCGTTGCTCCGGATAAGCGGCCGGTGGTTCGGGGGGTTGTTGCTGATCGATGGCGCTCCACAGTTCCGCCACGTTCCAGCCGAAGTCATGGCGTTGCACCGACGCGTGCAAGCGCAGTCGCATGCCGGACCAAGCTTCGGCAGGAAGCGCTGCGAGTACTGCCTCATTCAGTACGGGATCGTCCGCGGCATCGAAGGCCAGTGTCAGCGCCCATTCGAGTGCGGCCATTTCCGCCAGCACGGATGTTGCGTTAAAGGGTGCCGTCTCCGCGAGAAAGGTGCTCAGGTTTCTTGCGAAATAGCGGATGGAATAATGCGTGGAAGGATAGGCGTCGATATAGGCGCGACCGATCTGGTCGAACACGTCGTCGCCAACCAGGGTGTGCAGGGCCGGGAAGTCGGTCGTGAGCGCCTCCAGCAAGCGCAGCCGGTAGGCGTTGGCATAAATCGCGAGACGTGCCGACGCACTCGGTCGGGCACCGGCATCGACCTGTGCGAGCATGCCGTCGTCACCGTGCAGTACATGGGCCTGAAAACAGGCTTGCAGATCGCGCAGTCCGTCGGGCGTCATGCGGCATCCTCGCGCGCGAGGATGCGGGTACCGATGCGCCGCGCCTGATCGAGCTCGGCAACCAGATCTGACAGGGGCGGGATGTTGTCGTCACGTTCGATCATGGTCGAAACTGGTCCGCAGCGGCGCAGGGCGGCGGCGTACAGTTCCCAGACCGCATCGATGACCGGTTCGTCGTGGGTGTCGATGATGTAATCGCCGTGGTTCTGATGGCCGGCCAGATGAAACTGGCGCACCCGCGACGGATCGATGCCATTCAGATACTCCTGCGGATCGAAGCCATGATTGAAGGCGCTGACGTGGATATTGTTGATGTCGAGTAGGATCAGGCAGTCGGCGGCCTCGGCCACTGCGCTGAGAAACTCCCACTCGCTGAGTTGAGAGGCGCGGTAAGTCACATAACTGGAAACGTTCTCCAACAGAAGTTGCCGACCCAGGATGTCCTGCGCCTGCATGACGCGCATGGCGACATGCTGGATGGCTTCTTCGGTGTAGGGCAACGGCATGAGATCGTGCAGATTGATGCCGTGAGCGCCGGTCCAACACAGGTGATCGGATATCCACGCGGCGTCGATGCGGTTCGCCAGGGATTTCACTTTATGCAGGTAATCGAGATTGAGCGGTTCGCTGGCGCCGATCGAAAGTGAGACGCCGTGCAGTACCACGGGATAGTGTTCGCGCACGCGTTCCAGAAAGTAGAGTGGTTTCCCTCCCGGCACGAGGTAATTCTCGGTCAACGCCTCGAACCAATCGACGGCGGGGCGTTGCGCCAGGATGTCGAGGTAATGGTTGGGGCGCAGGCCCAGACCGTAACCCAGGTAAGGACGCTGCTCGGAATGCGGTTCGTGCATGGGGATTCTTCCTGTGATGGAAAACCGGGCATCCTTGCGGATGCCCGGTCCGGACTTGATTACTTCGTGTCTTCCATGACGGTACCGCCCTGGGCATCGCAGTCGGCTTTGGTCATGTGCATCCAGCCCTGCCCTTTGCAGCTGTTATGGCCTTTGCAGGAGCTCGAAGCAGTGGCGCATTCCGACATGCCCTTGCAGGCGTTGACGCCGGAACACTTGACCTGATCGGCGGCCGTACTTTCCTCCGCGGCGTTAGCGATATTGGCGGTGCTGAACAATGCGGCAGCGGCAGCGGCCAGCAGGACACCGGCGGGTTTATGACTTGTCATGACAGTTTTCTCCTTAAAGGTGGGATCTTCGGGGGTTACTGGACATCTTTACCAACGGTGCAGCGCCTCCACAGAGTAGCTTATCCTTTGGAAAGTTCCATGAGAGTGACTCACCGTCGATCCTCCGAGGGAGTCATCTCGTGCATTAGTCGCGGGAGACTGAAAATCCTTACAGAAATTTTTCCGACCTGAGACAGGGTATCGAAGGGAGCAGGGGCGGTGAGGCTCAAGATAAGTTAAAGATACTGACATGTAAGGGCGCCATGCGCGCCGCCGCCGAGCGCGTCGCCATGACTTGACGTTCGCCGCGCTTTGTCCGAAGCTTTTGCGCGAAATTAACCACCGGCCGGAGGCCAAAGGTTCGCGCATGTTGATCGTACCGACGTATCTCGAAAAGAGTGGCATTCATGGCTTTGGCGTGTTCGCCAAAGAGCACATCCCCCAGGGCACTAAGGTGTGGGCGTTCCATCCGGTGTTCGATATCCGCATCTCGCCGGAGGAGTTTGCCAAGCTGCCGCCCTCCAGCCAGCAGGAAATCGAAATTCACATGTACGAGCCCGAACTCGGTGGCGATCTCTATTACGAGACCACTATGGGCAAGTACATGAACCACTCGCGCGAACCCAACGTGGACTTTTCGGTCGTGTACGAAGGCTGGGCGACGCGCGACATCCAACCCGGCGAAGAGTTAACCTGCGACTACCGGCACTTCATGGCCGATGTGTCGCACATCTCGTATCTCTAAGCCAATCACTGGGCCAATAGCCGAATGCCGCCGTTTCACCTCGCCTTTCCCGTCCTGGATATCGAGGCGACGCGGGCCTTCTACAGCGGCCTGTTGGGCTGCGCGGTGGGGCGCGAAGATACGCGCTGGATCGATTTCGATTTCTTCGGCCACCAGATTTCCGCGCATCTCGTCGACACGCCGCCCGCTGCGGAGCCGACCAATCGGGTCGACGGCAAGGACGTGCCGGTACGGCATTTCGGCGCGGTGCTGGATTGGGACGCGTGGCAGACCTTGGCGCAGCGACTGCGCGACGCACACATCGCGTTTCTGATCGAACCGCACATCCGCTTCGCCGGCCAAATCGGCGAACAGGCGACGCTATTCATCGCCGACCCCTCCGGCAACGGTCTGGAATTCAAATCCTTCAAAGATCCCCAACGACTGTTCGCGCGGTGAGCAGGGACATCCATCCTGCAGCGTGATCTAGGCCACATCAGTAATTACTCAGGGCAGATTGATGGATGTCATTGCGCTGGGGTGATGGCCCAACAGTCACGGCGGCTACGGACTAATCTTTACAAAGCAGAGTACAGAGAGCCGGCACTCGGAGTGTCGGCGGGAGTGTGCGTCAGGGAAGAGTAAAAGCTTAGCGGAGGTGAAAGTCATGAACAGTAATCGTCATTATGTTGTACGTGCGTTAGGTGCGTGGGTGCTTACAGTGGCTGCGGCAATGTCGACCGATGCGAGCGCTGCTTGTGCCCAAACGAATCTCGCCGGCACATGGTACGCGACGGGCGTTACCGGAAATTCGAACACCAACGGTTTCGAGGATTACATCAGGTGCAAGATTGTTCTCAACTCGGCCGGAACCGTGGTGACCAGCGGGTCGAGTTGCATCGGCAGGGACAGTGTCGGTCGTTACACGGTTCCGGTGACCGGCGGCAGGGTGCGGGCCTCCGCTGCTTGCGCGGTGTCGGGCAGTCTCACCTTTGGCGGGGTGGGGCTGCACACCATCGAATTCGGGCAGATGGATCGGGGCGCCCATAATATCTATACGGTCGCTCTCTACCGGAATGCGAATCCCGATTTTCTGACGGTGCTCACTGTCGTGAAGCAGTGACCGCCGGCAGGCACACCCGGGCCACGTGCAGCGGCGCGGTCCGGGCGCAGGCGGGCATCACTGTGCCGGGGCGACCCGGGAATGCATTGCTGTAGCTAGAGTTGTCGGCTGTCAGACCGGGATGGGATCGGCGGGCGATTCGGTGGTGATGTTTGGTCGGGGGGGTGAGGTTATCTTTCGGCGGCATATTGCATTTCAGCGTGGCTGGGTGAGAAGCTGGGCAAAATGAGAACACTTCGGGGAGCCAGTGGGATGAGCAATCCTCAATGCGGGTGCCAGTTCTGTCATTCGGGTGATAGGCGGCAGCAGCCTAACACACAATACTGCGTAATCCGCCTAATGCGCTGTTAGTCGTTGCCGTCATGCTCAAGCTCACCGTTCCACCGACGCTCAAGCAAGAGTTCGCCACCGTCGAGGCGCTCTGGCATTCTGGTGCCGAGACGCGCCGAGTCGATTCATTTTTGCTATCTTGGGTCAAGTACGAAAAGCAGCTTCGCCGGTTGTTCTGCTTTCTGGTCTACCAGCATCCCAACATTACGAGCAAAACGATCAATTCAGTCATCGGTATACTGGCTCAGAGCAACAATCTCTATCCAGATACATTCATTCGTGGAATTGCGGCTCTTGGCGTCACGCCAGTGCCAACTCTCATCGGTCAACGCCATCAGCAACTTGAGAGTGAGATTGCTCGAATCAAGAAGTATCGAAACAAGCTTATGCACGGCCAAGCTTCGGGCTTTTCGATTCAATCCGCCCAGCTCGAACGAGATGTCAAACACATCATCGAATGGATCGAAGCCCTGGCAATTGGAGCCGATGCAACCTTTGGGTATGACGGGTTGCGTCGGAATACTTTCAGAGAGGCGAAGGCCAACGTCAACATTGCCGTTGCTGCCTTCCCATTCAATACAAACGCAGCATTTGGGAAGTGGCTCCGTGCAATCTAAGGCAACGCCTAACCATTCCATCGAGAGGTCGTCCGGCCGAGCCGGCCGCCGCATCTCATATCAAACGTTCTGAACACCAGCTATAAAACAAAATCATCGGCCGGTGCAGAATGGAGAAAATCCTACAGCCGGCCGCCCCGGGCAGTATTGACGAGGCATCCGCCCACGGGCAGACTGCCTCTATCTGAAGACACCCCCTAAGGAAGGTATGGAGTGGGTGTCGAGGGCCTTCATGGCCTGGGATAACAACAAACAAGGAGTCTGTATGTATCACCCACCTCGCGCGTCCTTCCGTTCCCGGCTGTTTGCGTTGTTATGGTCAGTTACAACGCTGTGTTGTTTGAGTCTGCTGTCCGGATGCGGCGGCGGGGGAGCGGCCGCGACGAGTCCTAATGGGAGTGGTGTAACAACGATGGCAGAGCCAGGTCTTCCTGAAGAAGCAGACCCGGCTGAACCGAGTTCTCCTGAGGAAACAGAATCGCCCGATCCGGCTGTGGAGCCGCCTGATTTCACAGCGTTCTATACGCTAGGCGGTGTGGCGGCTATCGGCCGGCCCCTCGATGGCTACGTATATATCCAGGATGCCACGGGCATTACAGTCAATGTGCCCATCGCCTACAATGGCGGTTACATAGCAGATATTGAAGGCCTGCAAGCACCGTTCATTATCCGTGCCCAGGCCGGTGATGGCAGTGTATGGTATTCCTATGCGCCAGAATTCAGCAGTAATGTGACCGCCAATATTACCCAGCTTACGACCCTGACGATGTTTATTGCCTCCGGAAAGGCGGATTTGGCGGGCATGTACGATGCTTGGCCACAGTTTCACACGACCCTGACCGCAGATTCCATGCTGCACGCGCAGGCTGTGGTGAATCTGAATTTCGACGCGTTGTTTGAGGCGAATGGTATCGACTATACCGTGAACTATTTTTTCACCACATATTTTACGGCGGATGGCACGGGTTTCGATGCAGTGCTCGATACTATCGGTCCGATCAGCTTCGGAGCGGGGACATACCAGTTCCACAACCCAGTCTATCAAGCGACATTCGATGAGGATGTTGCGGTGTCTTATGGTTACTACTGTCCGCCGCCCGAACCCCGAGTATGTCCCGAGGGCGCATACTGTCTCATTTTCACACAAGTAGGATGCATCACAAGATGGGTACGCGGTAGTAGCTACGACGGTTTCGTATCAGACGGTTATATACCGCCTCCCGTGGAGATCATCGACGAACAACTCCCTCCCGAAGACGTTGTGGATGACCCGCCTCAGGACGACGACGCAGGGTTGGACGATCTCGAAGCGATCACCCTCGAAGACGCGCTAGAGCCTGAACTCCCCCTTGAATAAACCCTTATGGGGTTTATGAGGCGGGGGGCACTACTTCCGGAGCGGCCGGGGCGGCTGGAATATCGAAGCTCACCAGCGAGCTGCCGTTCGAGATGATGTCTTCGCCATCGGCGGCGACCACCGTGCTCGCTACGGCCAGCGCGCCGGCATACGACGTAGCACTCCAATCGCCATTCAGCGTGATCGCATACACACCGGCGTCACCGGCGCTGAAACAGGCCGCGCCACAGAAGACCGCACCGGCGGCGGGGAATGCATTGTTGTAGCTGAAGTTGTCGGCGGTCAGACCGGTAACGGCTTCGCCATTGTGTGTGACATGCACAAACACGGTGACCGGCGCGTCGTTGTCGGCATTCCGTTCCGCGGACGGCGCCACGCTGATTTGCACATCCAGACGGTTCTTCAGCGCGGCGATGTCGTCATGGATGAACCCGATCTCTTCCTGAACGAGACTGGCGTCGCCCGTCAGACTGTCAAATTTGAAATCGAGATCTTCAATCATCTGCTTAACGGTCAGGAAATCCAGGCGCATCGCCTGCCAGGGACGGCCGTTCGGATAACCTGTACTGGCCGGGTTGGCCTTGGTCGTCACGGGGTTTGCCGCCAGGGCGGGTTCGGCGGCGACAGCTACACCCAGGGCGATACAGGCGGTGAGAAGCGAAGTGCGATTGAAGTTCATCGTGGGCTCCTTGGAGTGCGTGATACTACGTTGGCAGTGAATAGCAAAAACGTTCGCCAAGTCTAGGCAAATGCAAAGATAAAAATGTTTACCAGTCTACATTTCCGGAAATAGGGCGGCGCCGACTTTATGCTCGCGGCTGTGCCGAGGGGCCCGGCGCAGAGCAGATGTAGAACGGAGTGACATGGGCATCGCTTAATCGTAGCGGGCTGGTTTATAGTTCCGCTACCTTCCACGCCGAACGGACCATCATGGCCGATTTGCTGATTCAATACCGACTGCGTTTCGCGGATGGCACGGAAAAGTGTTTCGATCTGCGGCTCGACGGGCACAGCTTGGACCCGGTCGGACGGGATACTGCAGCGGCGCCGGACTGGACCGCCATGGACAACCACCGTTGCCCCCATTGTCCGCTCGACGCGGTCGTGCACCCGACCTGTCCGGCGGCGTGTGCCATCGCCGAATGGGTGACTGCCGGCAACGATCTGTTTTCCTATGAGCATGTCCAAGTCGAGGTGCGCACGCCCGAGCGCCTCATTACCGCGGAAACCAGTCTGCAACGCGCCCTCAGTTCGCTGCTCGGTCTGGCGCTTGCCACCAGCGGCTGCCCGCATACCGCCTTCTTAAAACCGATGGCGCGTTTTCATCTGCCGTTCGCCAGCGAAGAGGAAACGATTTATCGCGCCACGTCCATGTATCTTCTGGCGCAGTATTTCCGCTTCAAGCAGGGCGACGAGGCCGATCTGGATCTGTCGGGGCTGACGCAGATTTATCGCAACTTGCATGTGGTCAACACGCACATGGCCATGCGCATGCGCAGCGCCAGCGAAAAGGATGCGGCCGTCAACGCCGTCGTGATTCTCGATATGTTCGCCAAGACCCTGCCGCAGACGATCGACGAATCGTTGGAGGAAATCCGCTATTTGTTCGCGCCCTATTTGCCCAACGTGAATGGCGCCTAACGTGAATGACGACTGATGCCAGACCGCTTCGGTCATCCATCGCCGCTTAACTTTCCCGCAACAATACCGCCGGCGGTTGCGACAGCACCGTGCGCGTGCCCCATAACCCGGCCAGTGCGATACCCAGCATGCCGCACAGCGGCGCGGCGAGCCACACGGCCCCATGCCAGACGTAGTCGAGATGGAAGATGCGCGTGTACAACAGCCACGCGATCAGTTCTGTGCCGGCCGCGGCAAGCAGTCCGGCGAGCAGTCCGAGCAGGGCGAATTCGGCGAAGTGGCCGCTGCGCACTTGGCGGCGGCTGGCGCCGAGCGCACGCAGCAACGCGCCTTCCTGAATACGTTCGTCGTGACTCGATGCCAGTACCGCGAACAGCACGGCGAGACTGGCGAGCAGCACGAACAGCAGAATGTATTCCACCGCCAGCGTGACTTGTTCGAAAATGCGCCGCACCTCGGCCAACAACGCGCCGACATCCAGCACGGTCACGGCGGGGAACTGCGCGACCAACCGTTGCAACACCGCCTGGCGTTCCGCTGCCAGATAGAAACTGGTCATGGCCGAACCGGGAATTGACTCCAGCACGCCCGGCGGAAAGATCATGTAGAAGTTCGGCCGGAACGAATCCCAATCCACACTGCGCAAGCTGGCGATGTTCGCGCGCAGCGTCTGGTCGGCGATGAGAAATTCCAGTTCGTCGCCGAGCTTGAGTCCCAAACGCTCGGCGAGTTTGGCCTCGACAGACACCGGTACGCGTTTCGGACTCGTTACGTTCAACCATTCGCCGGCAACGATGCGATTGTCCGCCGGCAGCGTCGCGCTCCAAGTCAGATTCAGGTCGCGGTGCAGGGCGTTGCTGTCCTGTGCTTCTTTAGTCACCGCTTGGCGCACCGGCGTACCGTTGATGGCGATCAGTCGTCCGCGCACCACGGGATACATCGGCGCGCTGCGAATATGCTCCTGGGCGAGAAATTCGGCGAACGCCGCACGCACCTCGGGCAGGATATTGATGGCGAACTGGTTGGGCGTATCGTCCGGCAATTGCGTTTGCCAACTGGCGAGCAGATCGGTGCGCAATAAGGTAGTCAGACTCATGGCCAGGATGACCAGACCGAACGCGGCGATCTGGCCGATGCTGGATGCGCCGCGCCGCCACAGGCTGTCGATACCGAAACGCCACGTCGTGCCCGCGCCTTGGCGCAGTCGCCGGACCATGCGCAACAACAGCAGTGCCACACCGAGCAACAACAGCATGCTCGCCGCCGCGCCACCGGCGATGAACAACGTGAGTTGCCTATCGCCGGTGTAACGCCACATCAATACGAACAGCGTGAGGAGTGCCACGCCATACACCAACCAGGCGCGCGGTGGCAGCGGCGCGAGATCGCGGCGCAGCACGCGCAACGGCGGTACTTGCCGCAACCGCATGACCGGCGGCAGTGCAAAACCTGCGAGTGTGACCAGACCGGTGGCGACACCGAGCAGCAACGGCCACGCGCCCGCGTGCGGGGGTGTCAACGGCAGTAGTCCCGCAAGCAGTCGCACGAGTCCGATCTGCGCCAGCCAACCGAACGCCGCGCCGACCGCGCTGCCGGCGAGTCCGAGCAATAGCATCTGCCACAGATACACGGCGACGATGTCGCGTTGCACCGCGCCGAGACAGCGCAGCATGGCACTGGTGTCGTAGTGACGCAGACTGTAGCGGCGCGCGGCCATCGCCACCGCCACGCCGGCCAGTCCGATCGCGACCAACGATGCCAAGCCCAGATAACGTTCCGCCTTGTCCAACGCATTACCGATGGCGGGGCGGCCCGTGCGGGCATCGATCAGTCGATCCGGTTCGCCGAGTTTCGGTTCCAACCACTGTCGATACGCGGCGATGCGTTCGACCTTGCCGGCGAACAGTGCGCGGTAACTCACGCGACTGCCGGGCTGGATTACCTGGGTACGCGGCAGGTCGTCGCGCTGCATGAGCACGCGCGGCGAAAGATTGAGGATGTCGCCACCGCGACTGGGCTCGAAGCCGAGCACCTGTGCGACGCGGAAATCGGCGTCGCCGATGCGCAGCCGGTCGCCGAGTTTTAATTTCAATATCGCGAACAGCCGCGACTCGATCCATAACGTGCCGGTTTCAGGCATGTGCGGTGCGGGCGTTTCGACGCCATACGGTTCGGCCGCGACGCGCACCGACCCGCGCAGCGGATAGTCGTTGCCGACGGCCTTGACGCCGACCAATTGCAGGCCGTTGTCGGCCACCGCCATGCTGGCGAATTCGATTGCGTTGGTGTGACGCAGGCCGCGTGCATCGGCTTGCGCGAGCCACGCTTCAGGGATTGGCCGCGAACTTTCCACTACCAGATCCGCACCGAGCAACTCGCCGGTCTGTGCGCCGAAGGCGAGTTTGAGACGTTCGGCGAAGGCGGTGATCGCCGTGGTGGTGGCTGCGGCGATGGCCAGCGCAAACAACAGCGCCTGAATCTCGCCGGCGCGCCCGTCGCGTTTGAGCAGGCGTCCGGCCAAGCGCAGAGTGTGTCTCATGCGCGTGTCTCCACGCACCGGCCGGCGTCGAGATGCAGATGACGTGTGCAGCGTTGCGCCAGTTCGACATCGTGCGTGACCAGCACCAGCGTGGTGTGTTGCGCCTGATTCAACTCGAACAACAGATCGATGATGCGCGCGCCGGTGGCGCTGTCGAGGTTGCCGGTGGGCTCGTCGGCGAACAGCAGGGCAGGGCGGGTGACGAAGGCGCGCGCGATGGCGACGCGCTGTTGTTCGCCGCCCGACAGTTGGCGCGGCGTGTGTTCGAGGCGCGGGCCGAGGCCGACGCGCTCCAGCCAGTCGCGCGCGGGTGTCCGCGCATCGCGCACGCCGGCGAGTTCCAGCGGCAGCATGACATTTTCCAGCGCGGTGAGGCTGGGCAGCAATTGGAACGACTGGAACACGAAGCCCATGTGCGTGGCGCGCAACCGCGCGCGGCCGTCTTCGTCGAGCGTACTCAGGCAGGTTTGTTCCAACCATACCGCGCCGCTGCTCGGTATATCGAGTCCGGCGAGCAGGCCCAGCAGCGTGGACTTGCCCGAGCCCGAGGCGCCGACAATGGCCAGACTGTCGCCACGGTTGATCTCAAGGTCGACATTGTCCAGGATCATCAACGAGCCGGCCTGCGTCGGGACGGTCTTGCCGAGGTGTTGCGCGCGCATGAGCAGGTTCTGCTGGCGATTCATTCTCTGCACTCTGCTGGGTGGGCTGCCGTTCGCGGCGCCTGTCGATACATGGGCCGATGCTGGAGGAGAATCCACGCCGCCGCGCATCCTGGTGTTCGGCGACAGCCTCAGTGCCGCCTATGGTATCGAAATCGACGCCGGCTGGGTCGCGCTGTTGCAGCAACGGCTGCGCGCGCAGGGCAAACCGCATCGGCTGGTCAACGCCAGCGTCAGCGGCGAGACCAGCGCCGGTGGCCGCGCGCGTCTGCCGGCCTTGCTCGCGCGCGAGCCCTACGCGCTGGTGGTGCTCGAACTCGGCGGCAACGACGGTCTGCGCGGCTTGAGCCTCGCGCAGACCGAGGCCAATCTGCGCGCCATGATCGAGGCCGCGCGCGGCACCGGCGCGCAGGTGCTGTTGCTCGGCATGCGCCTGCCGCCCAATTACGGTGCGACCTACACCAACGCCTTCGCCGCGATATACCCGAAGCTCGCGCGGGAACAGGATGTGGCCCTGGTGCCGTTCCTGCTCGACGGCGTGGCCACCGATCTGGCGCTCATGCAGCCCGACCGCATCCACCCGCGCGCCGCGGCCCAACCTCGCTTACTGGACACGGTCTGGCCGGCCTTGGTTCCGCTGTTGTGACGGAGCGTAGCCTGCGGTAGCCCCGATGTCCGGCACGGGTTAGAATCGCGCCCCGCATCGCCCAGCCTTCGAGGAGGCCATCATGCCCCAGACGACGGAACAGGCTCTGAACCGCAGCGCAGCCGCGCTCCCCGCCGCCAGCTTATCCGCCAGCCCCGTGCGCCCGCTGCTGAGTCTGCCGGTGTCGCAGGCTGCGGCCATCGTCGCCTCGGTGCAGCTCGACAAGGCGCACGAGGCCTTCCTGCGTCTGACGCGCAATCCCGACGACGAGGCGCTGCACGATTTCCGCGTCGGCCTGCGTCAGTTGCGCAGCACCTTCAGCGCCTATCCCGAAGCATTTCCCGATCTGCCCAAACGGCTGCGCAAATACATGCGCCAGCTCGCGCGCGACACCAACCACGCCCGCGACGCCGAGGTGCAACTGGACTGGCTGCAACGCAACGAACGCCAGATCAACGGCGATGCGCGACTCGGCTGCCGCTGGCTGTTGCGGCAACTGGAACTGCGCAAGGCCGAGGCCTATCGCGTATTGCGCGTCGACGTGCTGGACGAATTTACCGAACTAGAACAGCAGGCGCGTACCGTGCTGGCGCGCAATGAAATCCCGGACGACAACGAAGACGCTGCGGAAACGCTCGGTCATTTGTGCGGTGCGCATCTGGAAGAGCTGGTCGCCGATCTGACCTTCCATCTGCGTCATATCGAAACCCGCGAGGACGAGGATCAACTGCACGCCGCGCGCATCTGCGGCAAACGCATCCGTTATCTGCTCTCGCCGTTGCGCGCTGAACTCAAAGGTAGCGACTCGGTGGTGCGCCGCCTGCAACGGCTGCAAGACTTGCTCGGCGACTACCACGACGCGCAAGTGCTCGGCGATCTGCTGCGCAAATTCACCCGCAAGGCCGCGCGCGAACAATCCGAACGCTGGTTGGAACTCATGCTCAACCAACTCCCGGATACGCGCACGCTCGCACGCGAGCGCAAACAGGATGTTCTCACCGGACTTCTCGCCGTCGCCCGCCTGGTCGCCAAGCGCAAGGAAAAACTCTTGGTGCAACTCGCCCAATTGCAAACCCGCGGCGCCCAGGAACAACTGCTGCACGACATCGCCATGCTCGCCGCGCGCATGCAGGGACATGCGGAGAGGGCAGCGGGGTAGTCGTGTAACGCGCGCGGTGTCGGGGGGCGAGAAGGCCCTCGCGCACCGCAAACCCCGCATCGATTTTTCGTTCTACCCTGTCCATCTCTCCACAGCCGTTCGGCATGGCCGCTTCCAAGGTCATGGAGATTTCTGTTCCCCAAACGGGTTGTGACCAACAGCCCAAATCCATACGCCTTGCTTGACAATCGTTATAAATGGGAAAATAATCCCAATATAAGACGCATCAATAAAGCCCGGCGGCTGTAAGTTGTTGAAAGTTTTATTCATCAGATGTGTTTAAGACAGCTATTCGGTAGCACAGTCAGGTTTGGAAAGACCCTGGGCTACCCAATGGCAAGACCGTCATTCGACTCGATCTTGGGAGATTTGAACATGGCTAAAGAGACTTCTGTATTGACCGTGAGCCTGCGCGCTGCCATTTGCAGTTTACTCCTGGGTTCCGGGGCCACGCTGCTGCCGCAGTACGCCTCTGCGTCCGCGTTGTGCGGAGACCGTACCGCCAATGTCGCGAGCTATGCCGACTATGACCACGATAACGACGGGATAGCCGATAGCTTGGATATGGACGATGACAATGACGGTATTGCCGACGCGACCGATAGGGATGACGACAATGACGGCGTCCCGGATGCGCGAGACAAGGACGATGACAATGATCGCATCCCGGATATCGTCGATCGTGTCGATAGCGATGGCGACAATGACGGCATTTTCGACGCCCGGGATAACGATGACGATAACGACGGAATCACCGATGCGGTGGATCAGGACGATGACAACGACGGCATCGCGGATGCTTCCGATTGCAACGATAGCGACGACGATAATGACGGTATCGTGGATGCCAAAGACAGAGACTTAGACAACGACGGTCTGGTGAACGCCCGGGACAAGGACGACGATGGCGATGGTATTGCCGACATCGCAGCGGCGCTCGACGATTATGACGACGACAACGATGGCATCGCGGACGATATCGACATGGATGACGACAATGACGGAATTGTCGATAGTGCCGATACGGACGATGACAACGATGGCATCGCCGATGCCGCCGATAAGGACGATGACAACGACAAAGTCCCCGATGTCGCCGATAAGGACGCCGATAACGACGGTGTCGTAAATGCGCTGGACTTTCCGGGCAACGATCAGGATAACGACGGTATTCTGGATACCCGAGATCAGGATGACGACAACGATAGCATCGTCGATAATATGGACGATGACGACGATGGCGACGGCGTCTTAGACATGAACGAACTGCAAACGTCGGATCGAGACGAAGATGGTGTCGATGACAGTATGGATACGGATTCCGATAACGATGGCATCGATAATAGCGATGACGTGGATGACGACAATGACGGAGTCTCAGACGACGATAACGGTACCGACGATGATGGCGATGATGAGGCATCCATGACCGGCGCTTGACGGCATCTCTCTGCTGGGATGCAAGCAGTGCTTCAATATCGATCCCACTATCGATTCATGGGAACGCCCGGGTAATCCGGGCGTTCTTTTTTTGTGTCGAATGGCACTTTTTGGGTAAGGATATAGACTATAAAGCCCATTGGATTTCATATAGGTAGATCAAATTCGATACGGGCGTAGGATGGAAATCCAGATATCGCATCATGGTTAAGTCGCCTGGGAATACGCCGATACTTTAAGCAGGCGCGAGATGTGATGCGCGTCACGACTGTAGCTGTCGTTGTATGGCTCCAGGATGTCGGGGCCGCCGCATATCGGTAATCTAGGTAAATCTCCGTGGTAGGGAAGCCCCGGAAAATATCCAGGAGGAGGCCGTTATGAATGTCCGGCCCGCGATCCGCACCGCTCAATCAGCCGCGACCGATGCACGTCTCGCTGTATGCGAGTTCCATCGGGCCGTTGCGCAGCCAGATATGGGGCTGGTGATCTTCTTTTGCTCCAGCGATTACGATCTGAACGTGTTGGCAGCGGAGATGGCACAGAATTTCGCCGGGGTTTCCGTGGTGGGCTGTACGACGGCGGGTGAAATCGGGCCGCTGGGTTATCTTGAACATACGCTTGTAGGCGCCAGTTTCTCATCCGTTACCTGTACCGCCGTGACGGCCCGTCTGGATGGTCTGCGTACATTCGGTCCGGTCCGCGGGCAGGCATTCGCACAGACGCTGTTGCAGCGTTTGGAGTCGGTGGCACCACAGGCGGATCTGGACAACAGTTTTGCATTCATGCTGATCGACGGACTGGCCACGCGCGAAGAGCTGGTTACGCGCGTATTGCAGACGGCGTTGGGGAAAATCCCGTTGTTCGGCGGTTCCGCGGGCAACGGTCTGCACTTCAACCAAACGCATGTGTATTACGAAGGTTGCTTTCATACCGATAGTGCAGTGTTGACGCTCGTATCGACCACGCTGCCGTTCAGGATTTTCAAAACCCAGCATTTCGTTGCCACGGACGAGCGACTGGTGATTACCCGCGCCGATACGGCCAATCGTATCGTCAAGGAGATTAACGGCCTACCGGCGGCCGAAGAGTATGCACGTCTGGTGGGTGTCGATGTGCGCAGCCTGGACCCCAGCCATTTCGCCACCTCGCCGGTGGTGGTGCTCATCGACGGCGCGGAATATGTACGCTCCATTCAGAAGACCAATCCCGATGGCAGCCTGACGTTCTACTGTGCCATCGAGGAAGGCCTGGTATTCCGGGTGGCACAGGGCGTGGATCTGGTGGAAAATCTCAAGCAGACCTTCGCGCAATTGCGTGAGGACATCGGGCCGTTGCAGTTCGTGCTAGGTTGCGATTGCGTCCTGCGCAATCTGGAAATCACTCAATCCGGAATGAAAGGGCGTGTCGAAGAAATCTTCCGGGACAACCATACCGTGGGATTCGGCACCTATGGCGAGCAGTATAACGGCGTCCATGTCAATCAAACTCTTACCGGCATTGCCATCGGCAGTGAGGAATTGGCTAATGTCTGAAACGACCCGCTCTCTAACACAAGACGTGCGCAGTGAAATCGCCAGGCTGAACAAGATTGTTCAAGCGTTGATGAACCGTGCCGAACGCAGCATGACCACCCAGGGTTCCGATTTCGGTCTGTTCCAGACCACCATCTTGCTCGAAGACCAAGTGCGTGCGCGGACCAAGGAATTGGAGTTGGCGCTACGCGAGAACGAAAAGATGACGCGCGCGCTCCAGCATGCGGGTGTGCGCATGGAAAAAGAGATTCAGGAGCGTAAGCGTGCCCAGGAGGCGTTGCTGCAAAGTGAAGAGCGTTATCGCACGGCCACCGAGGCGGCGCACGATGCATTCGTCACGGTCGATGAGGACTATTCAATTGTCTTTGTCAATTCCGCCGTGGAGAAAATGTTCGGTTATTCTCGCGCCGAACTGCTCGGCCGCGACCTGGGCATCCTGATGGTAGCCGGTTCGCAGGATATGGGCATGGTCGCGCTCAAACGCGAGCTGAGTTCCGGAAAAACCCGCTATGCGGTGGAGGGCATGCGTTTCGCCTGTCTGCACAAGGGTGGACGCGAGGTTCCGGTGGAGCTTTCGTTCGGCGAATATCATCAGGACGGCAGGCGCTTCTTCACCGGCGTCGCCCGCGATATCACCGAGCGTGTACGGACGGAGTCTCTGCGCGAGGGGCAGCAACGGGTGTTGGAGCTTATCGCGTTGAATGCGCCACTCGATGGGATTCTGACGACGTTGTTGCGTTGCATCGAGGCTCAGTCGCGCGGCATGTTGTGTTCAGTGGGATTGCTGGATATCGAGAAAGGCGCCTTGCAGCAGATCGTGGCACCGAGTCTGCCGCGGCAATATCTGGATGCGCTGAGCGGATTCCGCATCGGACCCCGCGCAGGTTCATGCGGCACGTCCATGTATCGTCGCGAACCGGTATATGTATCTGATATCCAGAGCGATCCCCTGTGGAGCGAATGCCGTGCGTTTGCGGAGCCCTATGGATTGCGTGCCTGCTGGTCGGTGCCGATCATCTCCGGAGAGAATGAGGTGCTGGGTGCCTTCGCTATGTATTATGGAGAGGTAAGAAGTCCTTCCGAGGAAGATATCCGGTTGATCGAACTCGCCGTGCGCATTGCCACGATTGCCATCGAACGCAAACAGGATGAGGCGCATATTCTGCATATGGCCCGCCATGATGCGTTGACTGGGCTGCCGAACCGCATCCTCCTGGAAGATCGCATCTATCAGTCGATTGCTCAGTCGAAACGCGATCGGACGCTGATGGCTGTGCTGTTCATCGACCTGGACAAGTTTAAGCCCGTCAACGACAGACTCGGGCATAAGGCCGGCGATGCCGTGCTGCGGGAGGCGGCTCAGCGCATGCGCAATTGTCTGCGCGAAGGCGACAGCATCGCCCGCATGGGAGGCGACGAGTTCGTGATCTGTCTGCCGAAGTTGAATCAGTGCAGTGATGTGTCCATTGTTGTGCAGAAGATTCAGAGCGCGCTGGCGCAGCCCGTGCAAATCGACGCGCATAATGTGCAGATTGGGAGCAGCATCGGCATAAGTATGTACCCGCACAACGGCGACAGCGTCGAGGCGTTGATGCAGGCCGCCGACGAGGCGATGTATGCAGCCAAGGCCGCTGGCGGCGGCGGATGCCGGTTTCAGCCTGTGACTGCGGATACGGGCGAGCAAGCGGGTAACGGGCTACACGATGGTATAACAGCAGTTCGCTGAATCCCCCTCACTCCACCGCTTTCAGCACCACAACACCGCCATTCAACCAGGTCGCCCATTGCGCGTGCACGGAGACGTCGACGCCGTCGGCACGTGCCTTGTCTTGCAGGTGACGTTGCAGGTCGTGCATGAGCTGCGAATCCATGAGATCGATCTCGTCCTGCAGATGACGGTGCAGCAGACGGTAGATCAGTTTGAGTTCGTTCAGGTCGTAGTCGGTCAATGTTTTCATGGTCGGTTCTTCATGCGGGGGCATGGACGGTCGGTCATGGCAGAAGTGTATATCAGTTCAGCGACGTGTGCTTACGGGCGAGGAGGGGTGGTGCGTGGCCACGGTCGCTCCTATAGTGTCGGTGGGGGATTGGCGATTGCGCGCACGCCCCTGCATACTGGGGTTTGATCCCTGTCAACCGAACCGGGTTTTGCGCTGGTTCCGGAGGCGGCCGCATGGCTATGCTGGCCGCGGACATTCCCCCTTCGGCGTGGACGGAGACTTTCCATGACATCCGGACCCTGGCTGACCATCGACGGCAACGAGGCCGCCGCGACGATTGCACATCGGTTGAGCGAGGTGTGCGCCATCTATCCGATTACTCCGGCCTCGCCGATGGGCGAGTTCGCCGATGCCTGGTCGGCGGACGGCCGCATGAACCTGTGGGGCACGGTACCGCATATCGTCGAGATGCAGAGTGAGGCGGGCGCGGCCGGCGCGGTGCATGGCGCACTGCAAGCCGGTGCGTTGGCGACGACCTTCACCGCCTCGCAGGGCCTGCTGCTGATGATTCCCAATATGTACAAGATCGCCGGCGAACTCACGCCGACGGTGTTGCATGTCGCGGCGCGTTCGCTGGCGTGTCAGGCCTTGTCGATTTTCGGTGATCACAGCGATGTGATGGCAGTACGTCAGACCGGCTACGCGATGCTGTGCGCCGGTTCGGTCCAGGAGGCGATGGACTTCGCTGCGATTGCGCACGCGGCGACGCTGCAAGGCCGTGTGCCGGTGTTGCACTTCTTCGACGGCTTCCGTACCTCGCATGAAGTGGCGAAGATCCAGGTGGTGGGGGATGACGTGCTGCGTGCGTTGATCTCCGATCAACAGGTGCAAGCACACCGCGCCCGCGCGCTCTCGCCGGAACATCCGGTGCTGCGCGGCAGCTCGCAGAATCCGGATGTGTATTTCCAGGGCCGCGAGCGCGTCAATCCTTTCTATAGCGCGTTCCCCGGCATCGTGCAGACGCTGATGGACCGTTTCGCCGAACTCACCGGCCGCCGCTATCGCCTGTTCGACTATCACGGTGCAGCGGATGCCGAACGCGTCATCGTCATCATGGGTTCGGGCGCCGAGGCGGTGCACGAGACGGTCGATTATCTGAACGGGCAGGGCGCCAAGGTCGGTGTGCTGCGGGTGCGCCTGTATCGGCCGTTCGATGCCAATGCATTGCTGGATGCATTGTCGGCCAGCATCCGCGCCATCGCCGTGCTCGACCGCACCAAGGAACCGGGCAGCGACGGCGAGCCCTTATACAAGGATGTGGTGACCGCGCTGGCGCAGGTCCATATGCAGGGTGATGCAAAGTTTGCGCGTCTGCCGCGCGTCATCGGCGGCCGCTACGGGTTGTCGTCCAAGGAATTCACGCCGGGGATGATTAAAGCGGTCTTCGACGAACTCAGTCGCGCGCAGCCGAAGAACGGTTTCACCATCGGCATCCATGACGATGTCAGCCATACCAGCCTGGCCTGGGACGCCGATTTCCGCACCGACGCACATGAGGGTTGCGTACAGGCGCTGTTCTACGGCCTGGGTTCCGACGGCACGGTCAGCGCCAATAAGAACTCCATCAAGATCATCGGCGAAGACACCGACCTGCACGCGCAGGGTTATTTCGTTTACGACTCGAAAAAATCCGGCGCGGTGACGGTGTCGCATCTGCGCTTCGGTCCACGGCCGATCCGCTCGACCTATCTCATCGGCGACCATCAGGCGCAATTCATCGCCTGCCATCAGCCGGTATTCCTGCAACGCTACGATATGCTCGACATGGCCGCGCCTGGGGCGGTGTTCCTGCTCAACGCGTCCGAGTCGCCGGACCAGGTATGGGATAGCCTGCCGCGCCGCATGCAACAACAGATGCTGGACAAACGCATTCGCTTCTATGTCATCGATGCGTACAAGGTCGCGCAGGACGCGCAGATGGGTAAGCGCATCAACACCATTATGCAGACCTGCTTCTTCGCCATCTCCGGCGTGCTGCCGCGCGAGCAGGCCATCGCCGCGATCAAGCATGCGGTGGAGAAAACCTACGGGCGCAAGGGCCAGCGCATCGTCGAGTTCAACTTCCGCGCCATCGATGCCGCGCTCGCCAGTCTGTATGAGGTGAAGCTGCCGGTTGCTGCGACCAGTTTCTTTGAGCGGCCGGCCCTGATCGCAGAAGATGCACCGGACTTCGTGCGGCGCTTCACCGCCGAGCTGATCGCCGGGCGTGGTGATGACGTGCCGGTTAGCTGCATGCCGGCGGACGGCAGCTTCCCGCTGGGCACGGCGGCGTTCGAGAAACGCAATCTCGCACTGGAAATCCCTGTGTGGGAGCCGGAACTGTGTACCCAATGCGGCAAGTGTCCATTGGTGTGCCCGCATGGCGTGATCCGCAGCAAGCTGGTGCCCGCCGAGCTGATGCAGGATGCACCGGCCGGTTTCAAATACCGCAAGGTGCTGGGCAAGGATTATCCACAAGACCATGTGATGATGTATCAAGTCGCGCCGGAGGACTGTACCGGTTGCGGCTTGTGTGTGGACATCTGTCCGATCCGCGACAAGTCCAATGCCTCGCGCAAGGCGCTGAACATGGCGCCCGTCGCGGCATTGCGCGAACATGAGAAGGTCAACTGGGCATTCTTCCTCACGCTGCCTGAATACGACCGGCGCGAGGTGAAGTTCACGACGATCAAAGGCTCGATGCTGTTGCAGCCGCTGTTCGAGTTCTCCGGTGCCTGCGTGGGCTGCGGCGAGACGCCGTACATCAAACTCGCCAGCCAGTTGTTCGGCGACCGCATGGTCGTCGCCAATGCCACCGGCTGTTCGTCCATCTACGGCGGCAATCTGCCGACCACACCCTGGACCGTCAATGTCGAAGGGCGTGGTCCAGCCTGGAATAATTCGCTGTTCGAGGACAATGCCGAGTTTGGTTTAGGCATGCGCGTCGCCATCGACAAGCAGACCGAGTACGCACGCGAGTTGGTGTGCGATTTGAAGGAATCGCTTGGTGAAGACCTGGCCGCGGCATTGCGTGCTGCAGCCCGGCCCGGCGAGCAGACGGATGAGAAGGCCATCGCCGAGCAGCGCGCCCGTGTGGCACAGTTGCGCGAGATGCTCAGAAATATCGACGATGCGCGTGCGCGCGAACTGGAGACGGTCGCCGAAAATCTGATACGCAAAAGCGTATGGATCATCGGTGGTGACGGTTGGGCCTATGATATCGGCTACGGCGGCCTCGATCATGTGCTCGCCTCGGGGCGCAATGTGAACATTCTGGTGCTGGATACCGAGGTGTATTCCAATACCGGCGGGCAAACCTCCAAGGCCACGCCGCGCGGCGCGGTGGCGAAGTTTTCCGCCGCCGGCAAGGCTACCGGAAAGAAGGATCTGGCCCTGCTGGCGATGAGTTACGAGAATGTGTATGTCGCGCATGTCGCTTACGGTGCGAAGGATATGCAGACGCTGCGCAGCTTCCTGGATGCCGAGGCGCATGACGGACCGTCGTTGATTATCGCCTACGCGCCGTGCATCGCTCATGGCGTAGATCTGTCCTTCAATCACCGCCAGCAGGATCTCGCGGTGAGCAGCGGGCATTGGCCGTTGTTCCGCTACGAACCGGCGCGCGCCGCCGGCGGAAAAAACCCGCTGCATCTGGATTCGCCGGAGCCGTCGATTCCGTATAAGGATTTCATCGGCACCGAGACGCGCTTCAGTATGCTCTGGCGCAGTCATCCGGATGCGGCCGAGGCATTTCTCGCGCGTTCGCAGCAGGAAGTTCGCGCGCGCTATCATCACTACAAACAATTGGCGGATTTGCCGTGGGGCGAGTCAGATCCACCGTCGGTGGAACAGCCCACCGCACCCGCCGCCAAGGAGGAATGAGCATGATCGATCTCAGCACCGAGTATCTGGGCCTCACGCTCGCCAACCCGCTGGTGCCGTCGGCCTCGCCGCTGTCGCGCGATCTGGATACGGCGCGGCGCCTAGAAGATGCCGGCGCCTCCGCGCTGGTGATGTTTTCGCTGTTCGTAGAAACCATACTCGCCTCCGAGGAGGCCGCCGCGCGCTTTTTTCACGAACAGGCGATCGGCTTCGGCGAGGCGGATTCGTTTCTGCCGGTGCCAGCACCCGAGGCCTATCTCAGCGAACTCGACGAATATCTGGAGCAGGTAGCGACGCTCAAACGCATGCTGCATATCCCGGTGATTGCCAGTCTCAATGGCATCACGCCCGGTGGCTGGGTGCATTACGGGCGGCAATTACAGCAAGCCGGCGCCGATGCGCTGGAGCTGAACATCTATTACGTTGCCAGCAATGTGCACGAATCGTCGGCCGAGGTCGAAGCGCGCTATGTCGAGCTGCTCTATGAGCTGAAACAGCATGTGACGATTCCGATTACCATGAAGCTGTCGTCGCAGTTCAGTTCGCCGGGACATTTCGTGCGCAGTCTCGAAGCGGCGGGCGCGCGTGGCGTGGCGCTGTTCAACCGCTTCTATCAGCCGGACATCGATCTGGAGACGCGCGAAGTCGTGCCGACACTGACGCTGTCGTCGCCCTATGAGTCGTTGTTGCGCATCCATTGGGTGGCCGCATTGTATGGGCAGGTGGGTTTGTCGTTGGCGGTGACGGGCGGCATTCATTCCGAGGCGGATGTCCTGAAGGCGCTGATGGCCGGCGCCGATGTCACGCATCTGTGCAGCGTGCTGCTCAAGGAAGGTCCGGAGTTTCTCGGCAGCATTCGCGACGATTTGATCCACTGGATGGACAAACACGAATACAGTTCGGTGAAACAACTCAAAGGCAGCGTCAGTCGCCGGCATGCCATCGACCCTGGCGCCTACGACCGTGCGAACTATATGAAGGTGATGGACAGCCACCGCACCCCGGATGGGGTGTGGCGCTGAGTTTGCCGCGCGATGCGCAACGGCTGGTTTATGCCGCGGCGCTCCGTTGTTTCAGGCCGCTGATCCACAGGATCAGCACTGCCAGCATCAGCAGACCGCCCTGAACCGCAAGACCTTGCAGATTCGGATAGATGCCGAGCAGATCGATGCGCGGGAAGTCGATCGGGTCGAGCGGCAGTTTGCCGGCCTCCTGCAACGCTGCGATGCCCTTGCCGGCGAAGACGACCGCGAGCACGAACATGAAAATACTGGTGGCGGAGAAGAACTGGCGCAGCGGCAGGCGCGTGCTGTAGCGCAGGATCAGCCACGACAGTACGACCAGCGCAGCAATGCCGCTGCCCAGCCCGGAGACCAGCATGGTCTGGGCCGGCATGTCCGCCTGCACCCACAGGGCTTGGTAGAACAGAATAGTCTCGAAGACTTCGCGATAGACCGCGATGAACGACAAACCGGTCAGACCCCACAACGTGCCCGTGCCCAACGCCTTCTGCACGGAACCGTCGATGAAGCGTTTCCATTGCACGGCGTTGGTCTTGCTGTGCATCCAGAAGCCGACATAGAACAATACCGCCATGGCCACCAGTGCGCCTACACCCTCGGTCAGTTCGCGACCGGCGCCGCTGAAATCGAACAAATACATGGATGCAATCCAGGTCGCCATGCCCAACAGCAACGCACTGACCCAGCCGTAATGCAGATAGAGCATGGCATCGCGACGTTCGGTCTTGATGAGGAACGCGGCCAGCGCGGCGATGACCAGAATCGCCTCCAGACCTTCGCGCAGCAGGATAATGAACGCGCTGGCGAAAGCCGCGCCGGTCGACAATGAGCCTTCCGCACTGAGTCGTGTGGAAACTTCGTCGAGCAGTTGTCGCACGCGCGTGGCCTGGTCTTCGACGACATTGATCGCGTTGTCGTTGCGCAGCAGGTTGCGGTAATTGGTCATTTCGGTTTCGACCTGAGCGCGCAGTTCGCTGTCGACGGTATCCAAGCTGTGCTCGACCAGTTCGAAACCTTCCAGATACGCGGCGACGGCGAGTTTGTAGGCGGTCTCGCGCTGACCGTTGCGATAGGCATCGAGGCTGGCTGCAAGGGTGTCGCGGGCGTAATCCAGCGGTGCGGCGTTGGCGAACATGGATTCCGGATGCGCACGCAGATAAGCCATGACTTCGGCACCACCATTGCCGTAAGCGGCGCCGGCCTCGTCAGGGGTTGTGACGGTGAAGCGTTGCAGATCGGCGAGCGCGCTGGCGGGGGCTTTAGCGGCAAGCGCCGCTTTACCCGCGTCGCGCGCGGTTTCGGTGGTGGCCATCTGTCCGACCAGGAAGGCCACGCTCCAACGGTCCTCGTCGCTCAGTTCCGTGAAGCCGCGCATGGCAGTGTCGCCGACGCCGGCGCTGATGGTGCTGTACAGACCGTAGACGGTGCGTTGGCCATAACGTTCGCCATTGGTGAAATCGGTCGGCGCCGGGTCCATGCTGCGCGCCTGTATGCCATTACCCTGACCGGTCAGTCCATGACAGGCCGCGCAGTTGTCGCTGAACAATTGACGGGCGCGCGGTAGATCGGGAGCCATGCGTGGGACAACCGCGATCTCAAAGGTGCCGATCAGCGTGTGGCGCAGTTCCGCGGCCGTGGCGGCCACGGTGTCGGGTGTACGCTTCTGTTCGACCAACTGTGCAAGCTGGCGGGCGCTGGCGTGTATGTTCGCCGTGTTAATGGTTTCGGGAAGCTGCTGGATCTGTTCCTCGATGGCGCGGGTGAAGTCGCGCATCTCGTCGTACTCGGCCGGGTTCACGATTTTGCCGTCTTGGACCGCGCCACGGTAATCGACGCCGACATAGTCGACCAATTGCACCAGCTTCGATAGATCGGGGCTGGCCAGCGCCAAACCTGGCAAGGCGAGCAACAGCAGGGTGCGGATGAACAGGCGGTACATGGTGTATGACCCTCTAAAAGGAACTGCTAATCTTGCGGGCTAAAATACAATGATTCGCATTTAGAGTAAAGAACGGCAGTGATATGGCTTGACTACCCGCCTGCATATAACGGCGTTACAACATGATATTTATATACTTTATGAATTTAAGGCAAGAAGTGAAGGCGCGGTGCAGCAGGAGGGTGAAACGGGCTGCACGGGTTTTCCGTGCAGCCGCCTGCACTGAATTTCAGAAGTCCCACGCATCGGCAACGGTGTGTCCTATAACGCTGACAGCCAAACGGTTGGAAAAACTCACCTACCCGTGTCGGTCGCGGGTGCGTCGGGCGTTGTCGGAGGAGGCGGCAGGAACAGCCGCGGATCGACGCGCGCATCGTTCAGGCTCACGCCCCAGTGCAAGTGCGGGCCGGTGACGCGCCCGGTCATGCCGACGGCGCCGATGCGCTCGCCGGCCTGAACCCGATCGCCGGGCTTCACATCGATGCGGCTCAGATGACAGTACAGCGTAATCAATCCCTGACCGTGATCGATGAACACCGTGTTGCCATTGAAAAAGAAATCGCCGCTGTCGATCACGACTCCGGCGGCGGGTGCCTGGATCGGCGCGCCGGCGTCCGCGGCGATATCCATGCCGCTGTGCGGTTTGCGCGGCTGGCCGTTGAAAATGCGTCGCGAACCGAACGAACTGCTGCGCACGCCCGCGGTCGGTTGCAGAAAATCGGTCGGCACGCTGGCCTGTTCGCTGTACCGGCTCAGGGCTTTATCGATACGCACGGCTTCGAGGCGAATGCGTTCCAGATCCGCCGCATTCGGTTCCACCTTGCGTTTGTCCTGAATGGTCAGACGCTGCGTTACATACGCCTTGTCCGCGACGCTGAACGTGCGGCGTTCGCTCCAGCCCTTGCCAGGGTTTATCTCCAACGTGTGTTGGCCCGGTTTGGTCGCCAGGGACAATCCCACCACGGCGTACCACTGTCCGTTATCGTGGCTGACCAGAACGCGGTTGCCGCCATATCGGGCTTGCGGTGCGTGGGTGGATTCACCGAGCGGGACGATGGCGATACCGCCGGGCACGGCCTCGGCGCGCGGCAACGCCTGTGCGAGGAGTGGGAACAGTACGAAGATAAGCGGCAGGATGCGGCGCATGAACGTGCTCAACTGTCTGTTCGACTGCCTGGGGGCGGTTCGATAGCATCCACGCTACAGCGCAGACGTCCGCGTGCCAGGCGTGCTTCGATGCTATCGCCCGGCCGTACGTGTTGCGCATCGTGCAGTACGCGGCCGTCGCTCAGAGTAACGATGGCATAACCGCGTTCCAGCGTGGCCAGCGGGCTGACCGTATCCAATGCGCGGGCGAATGCCGCGAGATGTTGGCGTAACTGTTTGAGTTGCGTCTGTACCGCAACGTTTAGACGCCGCGCGAGAGCGCTGTGCAGATCACGCAGGTGTTGCAGGCGCGCGCCGGGGTGATGCCGTTGGAGTTGCGCATGCACGGTCGCCAGCCGCGCGGTGCGACGATGCAATGCGCTATATGTCGCGCGGTGCAGGCGCTGTTCCAGTTCGTCGAGGCGTTGCGCGCGCTGGCGCAGGCGCTGTCCCGGATGTTGCTGTTGCAGACGTTTGCCCAGCCAAGCCAAGCGTTCGCCGAGTCGTTCGATACGGCGCGCGAGGCGCTTGTAGAGTTCGGCATCCAACGCGCGCAATTGATTCAGCCACTCGTTCCGATCCGGACTGACCATTTCCGCCGCGACCGAGGGCGTCGGTGCGCGCCGGTCGGCGACGAAATCGGCGATGGTGAAATCCACTTCATGACCGACGCCGCTGACGATAGGCAGGCCGCAGTCATAGATGGCGCGCGCGACGATTTCTTCATTGAACGCCCACAGGTCTTCCAGCGAACCGCCACCGCGCGCGACGATCAGCACATCGCAGTCGCGGCGCGCATCCGCACGGCGGATCGTGGCGGCGATCTCGGCGCCGGCACCCTGGCCTTGCACCGGCACCGGATAGACCAACACCGGGATGGCCGGGAAGCGCCGCGCGAGCACGCTCAGAATATCGCGGATGGCCGCACCGGTCGGCGAGGTGATGACGCCGATACGCCGGGGCAACGCCGGCAGGTCGACTTTGTGCGCCGCATCGAACAGGCCTTCGGCGGCGAGCTTCTGCTTGAGCGCCTCGAAGGTGCGTTGCAGGGCACCGTCGCCGGCCGCTTCCATGCTCTGAACGATGAGCTGGTAGTCGCCGCGCGCCTCGTACAGCGACAGGTTGGCGCGCACCACCACCTGGGCGCCGTCCTCGGGGCGGAATCTCAGGAAGCGGTTGTTGCCGCGGAACATGGCGCAGCGGATCTGGGCGCTGGCGTCCTTGAGGGTGAAATACAGGTGCCCGGAGGAGGGGCGGGAGACATTGGACAGCTCGCCCTGGACCCAGATCAGCGGAAAAGCGCCCTCCAGCAGGGCGCGGGCCTCGGCATTGAGGCGGCCGACGCTGTAGATATCGCGGTCATCGGGGGCGGAGTTGGGCATGGGCGGCATGATACCCGAGCCCTGGCCGGTTTACCCTAAGCCCCCCACAACCTATAATTACCTCCCTTCACTTCAAGCCGTTAGGTAGGACTCACCGCTCATGCTGCGTATTGCCGAAGAAGCCCTCACCTTTGATGATGTCCTGCTCCTGCCCGACCATTCGACCGTCCTGCCCAAGGATGTCGAACTCAGAACCCAGTTGACCCGCGACATCACCCTGAACATCCCGCTGCTGTCGGCGGCCATGGACACCGTCAGCGAGGCGCGTCTGGCCATCGCCCTGGCGCAGGAAGGCGGCATCGGCATCATCCACAAGAACATGACCCTGGAACAGCAGGCCGACCAAGTGCGCGCGGTGAAGAAATTCGAAAGCGGCGTCATCAAAGACCCGTTCACGGTGAGCCCGACGACCTGCATCCGCGAAGTGCTCGACCTGACCCGCGCCCACAACATCTCCGGTGTGCCGGTGGTCGACGGCAGCGAACTGGTCGGCATCGTCACCAACCGCGATCTGCGTTTCGAATCGCGCTTCGACGCGCCGGTCTCCGAAGTCATGACGCCGAAGGATCGCCTGGTCACAGTGAAAGAGGGTGCGGAGAAAGATGAAATCATCCGTCTGCTGCACGCGCACCGCATCGAGAAGGTGCTGGTGGTCGACAGCCATTTCGCCTTGCGCGGTCTGATCACCGTCAAGGATATCCAGAAGGCCACCGACAAACCCAACGCCTGCAAAGACGATCAAGCGCAATTGCGCGTCGGCGCGGCGGTCGGCGTGGGCGCCGGCACCGACGAGCGCGTCGCGGCATTGGTCGCGGCCGGCGTCGACGTCATCGTTGTCGATACCGCGCACGGCCATTCCAAGGGCGTGCTCGATCGCGTCGCCTGGGTGAAGAAGCATT
>JACREG010000181.1 GCA_016218375.1 Gammaproteobacteria bacterium | reverse complement strand
CGCGATTGGTACATCGTGCATCGGGCCGGCAAGCGTTTATCCGCCGTCGCGCAGGCGTTCCGCGATTTCATGCTGCAAGAAACCACGGCGATTGTGCATGTGCCGCAGGTGTGAGAGTCGCCGTGTAACCTGCGTCATTCTGGCGGACGCCAGAATGACGGGTGCTTAATATCGACGGCTCAATTGCGCGAACAACTCGGTCGCGAGTTCGTAACTCGCGTCGGCGTTTTCACTCAGCACATTGATGTGGCCCATCTTGCGCCCCGGGCGCGCGTGGTGTTTTCCGTACAGATGCAACTTCGCTTCGGCATGTGCGAACACCTGTTGCCAATCCGGTTGGCTGTCGCCCCACACATCGCCGAGCAGGTTGAGCATGGTCACCGGCGACAGCAGGCGCGTCGAACCCAGCGGCAGTCCGCATAGTGCGCGCACTTGTTGTTCGATCTGCGAGGTGGCGCAGGCGTCCAGCGTGTAATGCCCGCTGTTGTGCGGACGCGGCGCCTTTTCGTTGATGAGCAGTTCGCCATCGGTGGTGAAGAAAAATTCCACGGCGAGCACGCCGACATAGTCCAGCGCTTCCGCGACGCGGCGTGCCATGCCGATAGCGAGTTCCGCGACGCCCGCTGCGATGCAACCCGGAACGCGCGTGGTGTGCAGAATGCCGTTGCGATGCACGTTTTCGCCGACCGGATAGACGGCGATGTCGCCGTCCGCGCCGCGCGCCAACACCACCGACAGTTCCTGCGCCAGTTTTACTTTCTCTTCCAGCACGCAGGGACGTTCGCCGAGTTGGGCGAAGGCGGCGTGCGCGTGTTCGAGATTGTCGACCGGCAACTGACCTTTACCGTCGTAACCGAGTGTCGCGGTCTTGAGCAACGCCGGCAGACGCAGGCCGCTGACGGCGGCATCAAGGTCGTCTTCGCGACGGATGGCGAAGAACGGCGCGGTGGCCAAACCCAAATCGCGCACAAAAGTTTTTTCGCGGATGCGGTCACGCGCCACGGCAACGGCCGCGGCACTCGGGCGCACCGGGCAATGCGCGGCCAGCGCGTCCAAGGTGGAGGCGGGTACGTTTTCCCATTCGGTGGTGACGGCGGCGCATTCCGCACCCATGCGCGCGAGGGCGTGCGGATCGGTGTAGTCGGCGCGCAGGTGAACATCGGCGACGCTGCCGGCGGGACTGTTCGGATCGGGGTCGAGTACCAGTACGCGATAGCCGAGGGTGCGCGCCGCGAGGGTGAACATGCGGCCCAACTGGCCGCCGCCGAGCACGCCCAAGGTAGCGCCGGGCAGGATGACGCCAACAGCACTCACGGCAAATGCGATCCGGACTGCGGCGGCAAGGTCATATCGAGCACCGCTTGTTCCTGATCCTTGCGCAGACGATCCAACTTCGCGGCGAGCGCCGCATCGGACACGGCGAGAATAGCGGCGGCATACAACGCCGCATTGGCCGCGCCCGCCTCGCCGATGGCGAAGGTCGCGACCGGCACGCCCTTGGGCATTTGCACGATGGACAGCAGCGAGTCCATACCTTTTAAGTGCTTCGAGGGAACGGGGACGCCGAGCACCGGCACGGTGGTCTTGGCCGCCAGCATGCCCGGCAGATGCGCCGCGCCGCCGGCCCCGGCGATGATGCAGGCCAGGCCGCGACTGCGCGCGGTGGCGGCGTAGTCGAACAACAAATCCGGGGTGCGGTGGGCGGAGACGACCTTGGCCTCGTAGGCGATGTCGAGCTGGTCGAGCACGCCGGCGGCGTGCTGCATGATGTCCCAGTCGCTGTTGCTGCCCATGACCAGGCCGATGCGGGGTGTTTCGCTCATGTTCGTGGTGCCCTTGTGGACGGACCCAAAACCCGGGAAACGCCGCATTCTAAACAGATTGGGCGCGGGGGGCTAGGCCGGAGACGTAGCCTGGGTTGAGCGAAGCGAAACCCGGGTTTCGCTAGCGCTCAACCCAGGCTACTTCCTATAGGAGCGCCTCACCTTCAGGCCGCGCCCACAAAGGCCCTGATCCCGGGCGCGCGCCCAGGTACAATACCCCGCTTTCCACAGTCAGCCGCCCCGGAGCGCCACCCATGCAAGCGTCCCTGTACGAATCCGACCTCAAGAGTCTGCCGCTGGTCTACCGCGGCAAGGTGCGCGACGTGTATGGGGTCGGGGGCGACAAACTGCTGATCGTGACCACCGACCGCTTGTCGGCCTTCGACGTGATCCTGCCCGAGCCGATTCCCGGCAAGGGCGCGGTGCTGACCGCGGTGTCCAATTTCTGGTTCGCGCGCATGCGCGACATCATCCCCAATCACCTCGCCGATCTGACCTTGGAACAGGTACTGCCCGATCCCGCCGAACGCGCTCAGGTCGCAGGCCGCGCCGTGGTCGCGCGCCGATTGAAGGCGCTGCCGGTCGAGGCCATCGTGCGCGGGTATCTCATCGGCACCGGCTGGAAGGATTATCAGCAGACCAGCGCGGTGTGCGGCATCGCGCTGCCCGCCGGCCTGCGCATGGCCGACCGTCTGCCCGAACCGATTTTCACACCCTCGACCAAGGCCGAGGTCGGCATTCACGACGAGAACATCGACTTCGCCCAGGCGGCGAAGATTCTCGGCGACGACATCGCCGCGCAAGTGCGCGATGTCAGTCTGCGCATCTACAAAGAAGCAGCGGCGTATGCACTGGAACGCGGCATTATTATCGCCGATACCAAGTTCGAATTCGGCCTGGACGACAACGGCACGTTGGTGCTGATCGACGAAGCGCTCACGCCGGACTCCTCGCGCTTCTGGCCGGTCGACGAATATCAACCCGGCGTGAGTCCGCCGAGCTTCGACAAACAATTCGTGCGCGACTATCTGGAAACACTCGATTGGAACAAGACCGCGCCCGGCCCGAAACTGCCCGTCGAGGTCATCGAAAAGACTGCCGAGAAATACCGCGAGGCACAGCGGCGATTGACGGGCGAATAACGGCTATTACTATCGAGCGTTACCAGTAGCCCGGATTCCGCTTCGCTCCATCCGGGCTACAGTCATGCGATTGCGTAAACATTAATAATCCAGCATCAACATTGATGCCGGGTTAATAGTTGTCGTTCCTGCCGAAACCGCACGCGCGCCGTAAAACATACCCGCCTTCTTTGTGCGCAAATTGAACCTCACCCGTCTCGATGGAGATGGGTGATCCGCTATCGTTAAAAGGGAAATTCGCACACGACTTGATTTCGGCTGCAACTGAACTAAATAGTACCTATACAGTCCCAATTAGTACTATTGACGAGGATACTCATGCTGCGGATTTCCAAGCTGACCGACTACGCTACCTTGCTGATGACGCGGCTGGCCCGTGAACCGGGGCGTTGCTTCAGTGCGACGCAATTGGCGGACGCGTTGGGCGTGCCGCTGCCGACGGTGGCCAAGTTGCTCAAGCGGTTGTTGCAGGCGGAGTTACTGGTGAGTGTTCGCGGAACGGGGGGCGGTTATATGCTCGCCCATGCGCCGCGGGCGATTTCGGTGGCCGATGTGGTGAGCGCGATCGAAGGTCCGGTGGCGCTGACGGAATGTGTGCATGTCCCGGGCGGTTGCGTGCTCGAAGCGGCGTGTGCGACGCGCGCGAATTGGCATGTCATCAGCCGCGCGGTGCGCACGGCGCTGGAAGGCGTGAGCTTGGCCGACATGGCGTTGCCGCGCCTGCGTACGGTGCCGCTGCAACGCATGGCGGTGAAGGAGAAATGAACCATGGCGTATCCTGAAACACGTAATGCCGAAGTCGAACGGCGCGTCGCCGACGAATACCGCTGGGGCTTTGTCACCGATATCGAGCAGGAGACGGTGCCCAAAGGCTTGAACGAAGACGTCATCCGGCTGATCTCGGCCAAGAAGCACGAGCCCGAGTTCATGCTCGACTGGCGCTTGCGGGCCTATCGCCACTGGCTGACGTTGACCGAGCCGACCTGGTCGTCGGTGCATCATCCGCCGATCGACTATCAGGACATCCACTATTATTCCGCGCCGAAGACGCGCGCGCAGCCCAAGGATCTGTCCGAGGTCGATCCGGAACTGTTGCGCACCTACGAAAAGCTCGGCATCCCCTTGCAGGAGCGCGAGGCGCTGGCCGGCGTGGCGGTGGATGCGGTATTCGATTCGGTGTCGGTCGCCACCACCTTCAAAGATAAGCTGGAGAGCTTGGGCATTATTTTCTGTTCCTTCTCCGAAGCGGTGCAAAAATATCCCGAGCTGGTGCGGCACTACCTCGGTTCGGTCGTGCCTTACACCGACAATTATTTCGCCACGCTCAACTCGGCGGTGTTTACCGACGGCTCTTTCGTTTATGTGCCAAAGGGCGTGCGCTGCCCGATGGAGTTGTCGACCTATTTCCGCATCAACGCGAAGAACAGCGGCCAGTTCGAGCGCACCCTCATCATCGCCGACGAAGGCGCCTATGTGAGTTATCTGGAAGGCTGCACCGCGCCGATGCGCGACGAGAACCAGTTGCACGCGGCGGTGGTGGAACTCATTGCCCTGACGGATGCCCGCATCAAATATTCCACGGTGCAGAACTGGTATCCCGGCGATGCCGAAGGGCGCGGCGGCATTTACAACTTCGTCACCAAACGCGGTGAGTGTCGCGGCGACCGTGCGCATATTTCCTGGACCCAGGTCGAGACGGGTTCGGCCATCACCTGGAAATACCCGAGTTGCATTCTGCGCGGCGACGACAGCGTCGGCGAGTTCTATTCGGTGGCGCTCACCAACCATCGCCAGCAGGCCGACACCGGCACTAAGATGATTCACATCGGTCGCAACACCCGCAGCAGCATCGTATCCAAAGGTATCTCCGCCGGGTTCGGCAGCAATGCCTATCGCGGTCTGGTGAAGGTGTTGCCTTCCGCGGCGAACGCGCGCAATCACACCCAATGCGACTCGCTGCTGATGAGCGACCACTGCGCCGCGCACACCTTCCCCTATATCGAGGTGAAGCACCCGAGCGCGCGCGTGGAGCACGAGGCCACCACCAGCAAGATCGGCGACGACCAGTTGTTTTATCTGCGCAGTCGCGGCTTGTCGGAAGAAGACGCGGTGAACCTGATCGTCAACGGCTTCTGCAAAGAGGTGTTCAAGGAGCTGCCGATGGAGTTCGCAGTGGAGGCGCAGAAGCTGCTCGCGGTAAGTCTGGAGGGCGCAATCGGCTAAGGAGAACATTATGTTGCACATCGAGAACCTGCATGTATCCATCGACGGGAAATCCATCCTCACCGGCATCGATCTCGATGTGAAGGCGGGCGAGGTACATGCCATCATGGGCCCAAACGGCTCGGGCAAGAGTACGCTCGCGCAGGTGCTGGCCGGGCGCGAAGGCTACGTAGTGACGGCGGGCAGCGTGCGCTACCTGGGCCACGATCTGCTGGCGCTGGAACCGGAGCAGCGCGCCCGCGCCGGGGTGTTCCTCGCCTTTCAATACCCGCTGGAGATTCCCGGCGTGGCCAATGTGCAATTGCTGCGCGCGGCGCTCAACAACCTGCGCCGGGCGCGCGGCGAGAACGAGCTCGACGCCATGGACTTTCTCGATACGGTGAAGAGCAAACTGGCGCTGCTGGGCATGGACGATAGCTTCCTTTATCGCGCGGTCAACGAAGGCTTCTCCGGCGGCGAGAAGAAGCGCAACGAGATACTGCAAATGGCGGTGTTGGAGCCGCGTCTGGCCATCCTCGACGAGACCGATTCCGGACTCGACATCGACGCGTTGAAAACCGTGGCGCACGGCGTGAATGCGCTGAAGCATCCGGAACGCGCGGTGATCCTGGTCACCCACTACCAGCGTCTGCTGAATTACATCGTCCCCGACCACGTGCATGTGTTGGCGGGCGGACGCATCGTGCGTTCCGGCGATGCCAGACTCGCGTTGGAACTGGAAGACAAGGGTTATGGTTGGCTTGCGCCAGATGTGCAGGGGAATGTGCAAGGGGATGTACAGGGAGACGTACCGATGGAAGCGCCGCGGGAGGGACGGTTATGAATTCCTTCACCATGTCGCAGGCACTCGTCAACACCCGCAGTTCGCTGCGCCTCATGCCGGTGCGGCGCGCGGCGTTGGAGCAGTTTATCGCGCACGGTTTGCCGACCTCGCATGAGGAAGATTGGAAATACACTTCGCTGGGACATTTGGAAAAGACCGAATGGCACACGCCGGAAGGCGCGCCAATTGTGTCCAATGTTGTACTCGGCACCGAGGAGTATCCGGGCGAAGTTATGCATTTTAGTAATGGCCACTTGAACGAGGCCAGCCCGCAAGCGTGCTACGCGCGTAGTCTGGCCAAGCAGGCCGACAGCGCGCCCGTGGTACAACACCTCGACACGCTGACGCGTGCTACGGCACTGACCCAACTCAACAGCGCGCTGTGGCAGGACGGGTTGTTTCTGCATGTGTCCACCAAAGATACATCGGCAGATGCATCGGCGCCGCTGTTCGCGGTGTACAGCGCCGGCGAGGCCGGTGCCATGCTGCACCTGCGCAACCTCATCGTGCTGGAAGCCGGCGCCGAGATGTTACTGGTGGAACATTACCGGGGCACGCCCGACCTCGCTTACTGGAACAATCCGGTCACCGAGATCGTGCTGGGCGAAGGCGCGCGGCTGACGCATCTCAAATTGACCGAGGACAGTGCGGCCGCCACCCATACCGGTTTGACCGTGGTGCAACAGGCGCGCGACAGCTGTTACCGCGCGTTGTCGGTCAATCTCGGCGGCCGTTTGCTGCGCCAGGATGTCGAGGTGAATCTGATGGGGGACGGGGCCGAGTGTCGACTCGACGGCCTGTTCATCGCCGACGCGCGACGGCATATCGACCAGCATCTGCATATCGAACACGCCGCGTCGCACACGACCAGCCGTCAGGCCTGGCGCGGCATCGCCGCCGGACGCGGGCGCGGTATTTTCGACGCGCGCGTGGTGGTGCAGCCGGATGCGCAACATGCCGACGCACAGCAAGCCAGCGCGAATCTATTGCTCTCGCCGCATGCCGAAATCGACGTCAAACCGCAGTTGGAGATTTATACGAACGATGTCCAATGCGGCCACGGCGCCGCCGTGGGTCAGCTCGACGAGGCGCAAATATTCTATCTGCGCAGTCGTGGCATCTCCGCCGACGTGGCGCGCGCGCTGCTGTTGCGTGGCTTCGCCGATGCGGCGCTGGGGCTGCTGAAAGATACCGGTCTGGCTGAATGGCTGGAGCCGCATCTGACCGCCGCGCTGCCACGGCTTGAACAGGAGCGCGCCGCATGAATGCCAATCAACGCGATCTCTATGAAGAGGTCATCCTCGAACACAACCGTCACCCGCGCCATTATCCGGAGAACCCACGCGGCAGCACGCACCACGCGCACGGTTTCAATCCGCTGTGCAACGACGAAATCCAAGTTCACCTGAAAGTGGCGGAGGGCGCCATTCAGGACGTCGGCTTCGAAGGCGCCGGTTGCGCAATTTGCATGGCCTCCGCCTCGATGATGGCGGAAGCGATCCATGGGAAATCGCTGGTCGAAGTCGATACCCTGTTTCACAAGGTGCATCGCATGCTGGCCATTGGATCGGACACGGGCGGCCCCGTCGAAGGCGTTGGCAAGTTGCGCGTACTGGAAGGCGTACACGAATTTCCGATGCGCGTGAAATGCGCGACGCTGCCTTGGCATACCTTGCAGGCCGCGCTCGAACGGCGCACGGAAACGGTTTGCACCGAAGAACCCGTGCCGTTGTGTCCGCAACCCGAACAGACATCTTCGCCGTCATGATCGATCTTGCACGCTTGGCCACCGAAGGCCACGAACAGCACGGCTTGCGCGGACACGTCATTGCCGCACTGCGCACGCTGTACGATCCGGAACTGCCGGTCAATATCTACGATCTTGGGCTGATCTACGCGCTCGACATCGATGCCGCCGGTCGCGTCGATATTCGCATGACGCTCACTGCCCCCGGTTGCCCGGTGGCGCAAACCTTCCCCACGAAGGTCGAGCAGACGGTGGCGGCGGTTGCCGGCGTGAGCAGCGCTCACGTCGACATCGTCTGGGAGCCGCCGTGGGAACAAAGCCGCATGAGCGAGGCCGCGCGACTGCAATTGGGACTGCTCTGATGACCGACTGGATACGCGTCGCGCGCATCGAAGACCTGCCCCCAGGCAATCGTTGCGTCGTGGATGTCGACGGCGTCGAGGTGGCGGTGTTCAACCTGAACGGCGACTACTGCGCCATCGAAGACGTCTGCACCCACGACGGCGGCGAACTGTCCAGCGGCGAAATCGAGGGCGAGGAAATCGTTTGCCCACGTCACGGGGCCCGCTTCAACCTGCGCACCGGCGCCGTCACCGCGCCGCCCGCCTACACGGCGGTGGCGTGCCTGCCGGTGCGTGTCGTGGCGGGCTGGGTGGAGGTGCGCGACGACCGTTGGGACTGAACGGAACGCTTCACGACGACGGCGGGCGCAGCGGTTCCAGTATTCGCCCCTCGGCGCGCAGGAAGCGCAGGAAGAATTCTAGAAAGACCAGCCGTATCGTTTGCACGAACACGATCAGCGTCTCCAGCGTCAGGATCAACGCCTGACTCGACACCAGATACACCGCGAACAACACCGGATGGTCGATGCCCGCGCCCAGGTAGACGATGGCCTTGGACAAGCCGGCATGCGCCAACGCGAAGGCGCCGACGCGGGCGAACGACAGCGTGTTGATCGCCAGTTGCAAGCTGCTTTCCAGCAGCCGCGCGAGCGCCGCGCGCAACGCATCGCCAGGCGTGCGGTAATCGCGCAGCACCGAGCCGAACAGAAACCATGTCAATGCAGCGAGCGGCACGGGCCACGCGGCATGCCAAACAGGTAGCGCGAGCGCGCCGAGATACAACGGCAGAATCGCCGCGTCGGCCATCCACCAACGCCAGCCGCCGCCGCGCCAGCGCGACTCCACGCCGGACAGCACAATACCCAGCAGGATGAGCGCGATGCCGAACAGCATCGGCACGATGAGTATCCACAACGGTTCGTCCAAGGGATGTATCCACAGCGGCGCGATCCAATCGTCGAAGCCGAACACCTCGCCGAAGACCAGACCGAACGCCGCTGCCGTCAGACCGCAGGGAACGAGAAAACGCCCCTCGGGCCAGCGTTGGTAGAAAATGCCGCCGACGACCGCTAACACCAGACCGTGGCCGACATCGGGAAACATATACCCGAACAACAACGGCACGATGAGCGCCAGTAGCGGGCGCGGATCGATTTCGTTTTCGTTGGGTGTTCCATACAGGGTCATGAAGACCTCGAACGGCGCCAGCCAGCCGCTGCTGTGCATGGCCACGGGCGCGCGGCCCGCGGCCGCACCGGGCGGGAAGCGCAGCAGCGCTTTGATGTCGGCGCGCTCCAGCAGGGTGCGCAACTCGGCGGGTTCCGTGGTCCAGCCGGTGATGTAGCAGAAACGGTCGTCCTGACTGAGCGTGCGCGCTTGGCGCAGATACCAGCGCAGCAGCGACATCTCGCCCAACGCCTCGACAATTCCGGCTTCGTCGCGCAGCGTCTGCTGTCGATCGATGAGTTGCGCGATGTCCGCATCGAGCGCGTCGAGCCGCTGCGCAATCTGTGTGCGCCAGTTGTCGTTATTATCGTGATTATCGTGCAGCCAGTCGGGTAACGTGAGCGGCGTGCAGTTCGATAGCAGCGCCTGTTCGATGGCCGGTTGCTGTTCCGGCAGGCCGATATACAAGTAATACCGATGCGTCGGCCCCTGCACGAACTCTTCGAGCGTATTGCGGAGCTCATGCTGCGGCGCCTGTGTTTGCGGGCAGGCGAATAAGCCTTTGTAGAGTAATTGACCGTGCGTACCGAGGCGTGCCAGATCGTGCTGACTGGTGTGGGTATGCGCGAGCAGTTCGTCGAGCAGATTCAGATTGTCGCGCTCCCGGTGCAGCGCGGACTGGCGCGCGACCAGCGCGTGCATGCGGCCGCACCAATCGGTCAGACGATCGAGTGCCGCCGTGGCGATCAGCTCCAGCGTGCCGTGCGGCACCAGCGGACAGGCCTGATACTCGGGCAAGTCGCCGCCGCAGTCGCGCAACAATTGCTCGAAGCGCGCGACGATCGGTTGTAACCGGGCGATTTCCAGCGTCGCATTCGCGGCCGGCTGCGGATCGAGCTCCACCTTGCCCGAACGCGCCAACGCCACCAGCGCCCGCACCGTCTCCGACCGCGGCGTGTACAGCGTAAAGCGCAGGCTCTTCTGTGGCCGAAAGCGCATGGCCGGCAATCTCTCGCGATATTTGCGGCAGTGTAACGCGGGTCAGGCGCGGCTGTTAGTAGAGGCGTGGCTGGGGCGTCGCAATAAAAAAGGCCACCCGGTTGGGGCGGCCTTCTCGCGCGGCGAGCGCACGGAACCTAGAAGTGCGGGTCCATCATCATCTCGGCCCAGAACACCTTTTCCGGTTCCTTGGCCTGCAACTCGGCCGCCTGTTTGCGTGCCTCGCCATACGTCATTTCCTTGTCGAAACGACTCTTCTGGAAACCGTACTTCAACTTCCACGCCACCCGATAGCCCTTGTCGCCATCCTGCCTGAGCATGGGATTCGCACGATTGATGTATACGCCCGCCATGGGTCTTTCCTCCTATTTGAATAGATCGAAGGTGAAAAGTCAGGCCGCGAATGCACGCGCGGTCGTAGGCAAAGTTTATGTGCCCGGCGGGAGAAATCCAGAGGGGGAACCCATGGAGGTTGTGGGTAATGGATCGGTGCATGAACATTTAAGGTGGAGTCATCGCGACTACTACACGTATACGCTTTAACTCGACGTGAGCTTCCCTTGGGTTTCCTGCGAATTGGCAATCGGCGGCCCGATTCCCAATCCAATTCCCAATCCAATCCGGGCCTCCGGGCTCGGCTGTCCGGAACTCTCCCCCATATCCCACGGTCTCTACCTTCAGCCCTTGGGCATTCCGGCCGATCTGGGCTAGACTGCATTTCGTTCAATCTTCACGAGTCGCCATGACCCAGCTCTTCCATCGCTTCCGTACCCGCAGCCGCGCCTTGGCGCATGGGCTGTTGTTGGTGCTGGTGGCGACGTGGTTGTCGGCGGTGTGTCCGCATTGTTTGGCGCAGGCTGAGGCGGCGCCGGCGATGTCCGCGCATTGTCAGCACGAGGCGCCACCGCCCGCCGACTCTGCACTCGATGGGCACGACGGCTGTCCGCAGTCCACGGCGCCGGTCTGTGCCGGCGGCGAATGCGCGCAAATGTCAGCGGTGGTTAGTATCGAACCGGTCGCGGCCGTCGCAACCGACATGCCGGTGCACCTCATTGCGCCGGGCGCTCCGTTCAGTCACGTTTATCCAACGTCCCCGCCTGTCGTGCCGGTGATCGATGCCGTTGTACTCGACCCCTGTCCGCTCTATTTGCGTCACTGCGTCTTCCGTAATTAGCTAGACTCCACGCTGTACGACCCCGTCGTCATTCAGTCGAGGAGTATTGCCCATGTTTTCCCTGTCGCGACCCGTTGCGGTCGCCTTGCTGTTGTTGTCCTGGAGCGGTGTTCAGGCGCAAACGCCGTTGACGCTGGCCGAGGCCGAGCGTTTGGCGCTGACCAATGCCGTCGATGTACGCGAGTCGCAGGCGCAGGCGCAGGCCTTGCGCGAGCAGGCCGTCGCCGACGGTCAGTTGCCCGACCCGGCGCTGACGCTCGGCGCCATGAGTCTGCCGGTGGATTCCTTCAGTCGCATCCCCGAGCCGATGACCCAGCTCACGGTCGGCGTCTCGCAGGCGTTTCCGCCCGGTGCGACCTTGGAACATCAGGCGGCGCGCACCACGCACATGGCCGGTGCCGCCGATGCCGAGGCCGTCGCGCGCGAACGCGGTCTGTTGCGCGATGTGCGCGAGGCCTATCTGGAACTCGGTTACCGGCAGGCCGCGCTCACCGTGCTCGCCGACACCCAGCGCGTGCTCGCGGATATCGCGACCGTTACGAAATCCCTGTACCGGGTTGGCCGCGCCAACTTGCAGGATGTGTTGAGCGCGCAACTCGAACAATCCTTGCTCGACGACCGCGACCGCGAACTGCATGCGGAACGCGATGCAGCGCTGGCCGACTTACAGCGTTGGACCGGCGCACTGACGCCGGACCTCGCGCTGCCCGATAGCATGCCGGAACTGCCGGCGCCGCCGCCGCAGGAACAGTTGCAGACACAGCTCGAAACGCACCCCATGATCGCCGCCGCCAGCGCGCGCGTGGCGGCCGGCCAATCGGCGGTCGAGACGGCGCGGCAGCAATACAAACCCGGTTGGATGGTCAACGTCAGTTACGGCGATCGCATCGGTCGCGAGGCCGACGGCGCGCGCCGCGTCGATCTGGTAACGGCGATGGTGACGCTGGATCTGCCGCTGTTTCCCGGCAAGCGCCAGGATCGCCGCGTGGCCGCGAGCGTCGGCGAAACCGAAGCGATGCGTTTCGCGCGGGACGGCGTGTACCGCGATCTGCAACGCGAACTGGACACCGATTACACCCGCTGGCAACGCTTGCAGGAACGCGAACGCGGCTACACCGACCGCATCCTGCCGGCGGCGCGCCACAACGCCGAGGCCGCGCTCACTGCCTATCGCAACGGCGTCACCGATTTCACCGCACTGATGCGCGCAACCATTGCCGAATTCGACAGTCGTCTGCAAGCATTGCGCACGCAGACGGATCGTTTGCAAACGCAGGCGCGTCTGAACTACCTCTCGGGAGATAAACAATGAAATCCTCGACTGTCACGCTGCGACGGGGGCTGTGCGTCATGCTGGCCGCCCTGAGTCTCGTAACGTCCGCTGCAATAGTCGCGGAAGAACGCGCGCCACTGTTCTATCGCAACCCGATGAACCCCGCGGTCACTTCGCCGGTGCCGGCCAAGGATGCCATGGGCATGGATTACACCCCCGTGTATGCGGAGGACTCCGGTAAAGACGCGGCGGTGGTGAGCATCGATCCGGCCGTGGTGCAGAACCTGGGGGTGCGTACCGAGGCGGTGAAGCGCGGGACGTTCTCCCGGCGCATCGATACCGTCGGCACGGTAGCTTACGATGAACATCATATGTCGCATGTACACATGCGCGCCGAAGGCTGGATCGAACGGCTGTCCATTCATTATGCCGGCGAGCGCGTTCAGGCCGGCGCAGTGTTGTTCCAGATCTATTCGCCAACAATCGCCAATGCCCAGGAGGAACTTCTGCAAGCGCTGCGCGTGGGCCAGGCCGATCTCATCGATGCCTCGCGCGAACGCCTGCAGTTGTTGGGTGTGGACGCGCAACAGATAAAGGCGCTTGAACGCAGTCGCCACGCCACTGCGCGGATCGGCGTGTATGCACCGCAATCCGGCGTGGTCACGACCTTGAATGTGCGCGAAGGCATGTATGTCACGCCCGATGTCGAAGTGCTGAGTCTCGCCGATCTGTCCAGCGTCTGGCTGGTGGCGGATGTCTATGAGCGCCAGGCGGCGTGGGTCGCCGTAGGGCAGCCGGCGGAAGTGCGGGTGTCGTCCCGCCCTGGCGAGGTCTACCAGGGTGAGGTCGACTTTATCTATCCCAGTCTCGACCCCAAGACGCGCACCTTGCGCGCGCGCATGCGTTTCGACAATCCCGGCGAGGAGCTCAAGCCCGGCATGTATGCCAACGTGCAGATACTCGCCGCGCCGCGCGAGAACGTGCTGAGCGTGCCGCGTCAGGCATTGATTCGCGCCGGACGCGCCGATCGCGTGATCGTCGCGCTGGGCGAAGGCAAGTTCCGCGCGGCGGAGGTTGTCACCGGCACGGAGTCGGGTGACGACATCGAGATCGTGTCCGGTCTCCAGGGCGACGAGCGCGTAGTGGTATCCGGGCAGTTCCTCATCGATTCGGAAGCCAACATCAAGGCCAGCACCTTGCGCATGCAGAGTGCCGCGCAGCCGGATGTGCCGCCCTCGACGAAGGCAGCCGCGATGATTGGCGGAGAAGGCACCGTCACCGCCGTGATGGCCGAACACCGCATGCTGAGCATCGACCACGGTCCCATCGAGGCCTTGGGTTGGCCTGCGATGACGATGGATTTCACGTTGACCGAGCGTGCCGATCTGACCGGCGTGCGGGTCGGCAGCCGCATCCGCTTTACGCTGGTGCCCAGCGAACCGGCCGATTCGGGCACATACAGGATCGATTCGGTTCAGGTGATGGAGTGATCGTATGATTAAAAACCTGATCCACTGGTCCATCAATAATCGCTTCCTGGTGCTGCTGCTCACGGCGTTGCTCACCACCTGGGGCGTCATCGTTGTCCGCATGACGCCGCTGGACGCGATCCCCGATCTGTCGGATGTGCAGGTCATCATTCGCACACCCTACGCGGGGCAGGCGCCGCGCGTGGTGGAAGATCAGATCACCTATCCCTTGACCACGGCGATGCTGGCGGTGCCGAAGTCGACGACGGTGCGCGGCTATTCGTTCTTCGGCGATTCCTATGTGTATGTGCTGTTCGAGGACGGCACCGATTTGTATTGGGCGCGTTCGCGGGTGCTCGAATATCTCAGCCAAGTGCAGGGACGTTTGCCCAAGGGCGTGACGCCCAGTCTCGGCCCGGACGCGACCGGCGTGGGTTGGGTGTACGAATATGCGCTGGTCGACCGCACCGGCCAACACGATCTCGCGCAGTTGCGTTCGATCCAGGACTGGTTTCTGAAGTTCGAATTGCAGACCGTGGCGGGTGTGTCCGAGGTCGCCACGGTCGGCGGCGTGGTCAAGCAATATCAGGTGAGTGTCGATCCCGACCGGCTGCGCGCGTTCGGTCTGCCTTTGGATACCCTCAGCAGCGCCATCCAGCGCGCCAACCAGGAGACCGGGGGTTCGGTGATCGAGCTGGCCGAGGCCGAGTACATGGTGCGCGCGACCGGGTATCTGAAAAGCGTCGCGGATATCGAGCAGGTGCCATTGGGCGTGAACGACAACGGTACGCCGATTCTGTTGCGCGATGTCGCCGAGGTGCGACTCGGGCCGCAGATGCGCCGCGGCATGGTCGATCTGGACGGCGAGGGCGAGGTGGTCGGTGGCGTGGTGGTGATGCGTTCGGGAGAGAACGCGCTGGCGACCATCAACGGCGTCAAGGCGAAGTTGGAATCCCTCAAGCGCAGCCTGCCCGCCGGTGTGGAGATCGTGCCGACCTACGACCGTTCCAGTCTCATCGAACGCGCCGTCGACAATCTAAAAGGTAAGCTGATCGAGGAATTCATCGTCGTCGCCCTGGTGTGCGCGGCGTTTCTGTTCCACCTGCGCTCGTCGTTGGTGGTGGTGATCTTCCTGCCCATCGGCATTCTGACCGCCTTCATCGTCATGTATGCGCAGGGCATCAACGCGAACATCATGTCGCTGGGCGGCATCGCGGTGGCCATCGGCGCAATGGTCGATGCGGCGATTGTGATGATCGAGAACGTACACAAACACCTGGAACACGACCCGAACGCCGATACGGATCGCTGGGCGCTGATCGCCAAGGCGGCGGGTGAAGTCGGGCCGGCGCTGTTCTTCTCGTTGTTGATTATCACGCTGAGTTTCCTACCGGTGTTCACCTTGGAGGCGCAGGAAGGCCGGTTGTTCGCACCGCTTGCCTTTACCAAAACCTACGCCATGGCCGGCGCGGCCGGTCTGTCGGTGACGTTGGTGCCGGTATTGATGGGCTACTTCATTCGCGGCCGCGTCCTCCCCGAGTCGGCGAATCCGTTGAACCGCATGAACATGGCAATCTATCGTCCGTGTCTGAATTGGGTGCTGCGCCGGCCGGTGACGGTGATCGTATTGGCGATTGCGATAGCCGCGAGTTCGCTGTGGCCACTGACAGGACTGTGGCCGTTACAACGAGATCTCGGTTCGGAATTCATGCCGACGCTTTACGAGGGCGATTTGTTGTACATGCCGACGACCTTCCCGGGCCTGTCGGCCGGCAAGGCGCAGCAGATCCTGCAACAGACCGACAAGCTCATTAAAAGCGTGCCCGAAGTGGCGCGCGTGTTCGGCAAGATCGGCCGCGCCGAAACGGCCACCGATCCGGCGCCGCTGACCATGGTCGAAACCATCGTTCAGCTCAAGCCGCCTGAACAATGGCGCGCGGGCATGACCCTGGACACACTCAAGGCGGAACTCAATCGCGTGGTGACGCTGCCGAGCCTGGCCAACAGTTGGACGCCGCCGATCAAGACGCGCATCGACATGCTCGCCACCGGTATCAAGACGCCGGTGGGCATCAAGGTTTCCGGACCCGATCTCAAGAAGCTCCAGGATATCGGTCAGCGTATCGAAGAGGTGGTGCGCGACGTGCCCGGCACCTTGAGCGCATTCTCCGAACGCGTGGCCGGCGGGCGCTATCTGACTATCGATATCGATCGCGCCGCCGCGGCGCGCTATGCCTTGAACATCACCGATATTCAGGACGTGGTGCGCATGGCGCTGGGCGGCATGAATATCACCGACACCGTCGAAGGCCTGGAACGCTATCCGGTCAATCTGCGTTATCCGCAGGATATCCGCGACTCGTTGGAACGCGTGCGTCTGCTGCCGCTGGTTACGCCGATGGGCGCGCAGATCGCGCTGGCGGATGTCGCCGCGGTGCGCATCGAGGACGGCCCCGACATGATCCGCAGCGAGAATGCGCGACCGAATGCCTGGATCTATGTCGATATCGAAGGACGCGATCTCGGTTCCTTCGTCGCCGAGGCGCAAGCCGCCGTTGCCGAACGCGTCGAGTTGCCGCCCGGTTATGCGGTGAGCTGGTCGGGGCAATACGAATACATGCAACGCGCCAAGGAACGCCTCACGCTGGTGATCCCGGTGACCTTCGCCATTATCGTGCTGCTGCTGTATGTGCATTTCCGCGATGCCATGGCGGTGATTATTCTGCTCGGCATGTTGCCGCTGGCGCTGGTCGGCGGGTTCTGGCTGTTGTATTGGCTGGATTACAACCTGTCCGTCGCGGTGGGCGTGGGCTTTATCGCCTTGGCCGGCGTCGCGGTGGAGACCGGCGTGGTGATGCTGCTGTATCTCAATCTGGCCTGGGCACGCGTGTGTGCGGAGAAGGCCGCGCCAGATGCGGCCGATCTGCGTGCCGCCGTGGTGGAAGGCGCATTGCAGCGCCTGCGTCCCAAGTTGATGACCGTCTCGACCATCATCGCCGGCCTGTTGCCGATCATGCTCGGCACCGGCACCGGTTCCGAAGTCATGCGCCGCATCGCCGCGCCGATGGTTGGCGGCATGCTCAGTTCCACCGTGCTCACGCTGCTGGTGATCCCGGCGGCTTTCCTGGTGTGGCGGCGGCGTGGAGTCAGCACGAAGAGCGCGGGATGAACAGGGCGATCTGCGGCCGGTGCAGCGTGTGTCCGGCATGCAGTTCGATTACAGGAATGTAATGAGCCAGTCATGCACTAGACAGTAAGTACCCGTATTGTTTTACCAGCAGGGTCGCTGGCCAAATCCTTGGCCGTGCTGGTTGTGGGATCGACCGCAGCGCATTAGAGAATTATAAATGAACGGCGATCCCCGTCTTTCCCGCTTGCTGGAGCGATATCCAGAGCTGGCGGATCATCTTGACGATGCCTTCCGTGCGCTGTTGTTGCAGGCGCGCCCGGTCAATTTCGGCGCAGGCACGGTATTGTTCCGCGAGGCCGATCCTTGTGTCGATTTTCTCTGGCCTATCGAGGGCACCTTGCGCGTGTACAAGCGCTCGGAGGATGGCCGGGAGGTCACCTTGTACCGCGTCAACGCCGGCGAACTTTGTATCCTGAGCCTCGCCAACCTATTGCATGGGCAACGTTGCGCGGTCGAGGCGCGTTGCGAAGAGCCGGTCACAGGCTTGTCGATCAGTGGTTCCGATTTCCAGTCCGCCATCGATGCTTCGCCCGGATTCTGCAGGTATGTGCTGGGGGCGCTCTCAAGCCGGCTCGACGAGGTCATGCGCTTGGTCGTGGATGTCGTGTTTCGCCGCCTCGATCTGCGCTTGGCCTGTCTTCTCGGGCAGATGTTCGAACGTTCGCGCGGCAAACCGATCGAGGTCACGCATGAAGCGCTCGCGCGGGAAGTGGGCACGAGTCGCGAGGTGGTCAGTCGCATCCTCAAGGAGTTCGAGCATCAGCGCTGCATTCGGTTGTCGAGGGGATGCATCCATCTTATCTCTGCTCAAGGTCTGGAGTGGTTCAAATAAAATTTCTCGGATAACCGAGTACCCCGCTCGGGAATGGGCCGGGAATGATTCGGGAGTGATGTTGTGCCTGCATGCGGCAGGCCGAATTGATCCAGAACAATTTGTAACAAATGTTACAGACGCGTAGGTCTCCAAGGCGTAATTAGTACGCACGGTCGCCCTCTTTGCAGAGGCTGGAAGGGGAGCGGCCGAAAAATGACGAACCGATTAGCGTAAGCGAGGAGGTCGTGTGGGCACGAAGCCAAGGTTGTTCGTCGTATCGCACAATAACTTTGGAGGGTGCCCCGATGACATGGCAATGCAGATTGCTTGGAAGGATCATGGCCGCGATTTTGTTGTTCGCGGTAGGCGCGACAGAAGCTGCGGTTCGTAATTACACGCTCTACATCACGGCGGGAAGTCACACCATCAACGGGGCCGGCGGCGCGACGCTGTCGGCATGGGGTTATTCGGACGTTGCGGGATCGCCCAAGATCCCCGGTCCGGTGCTGACGGCCTACGAAGGCGACACGGTGAACATCACTGTCGTCAACAACCACACCCTCAACCACAACTTCGTCATCCAGGGCGTCACCACCGACGCGACCGCGATCGCGCCCGGCGGCAACCGCGTGTATAGCTTCACGGCGTCGACCGCGGGAAGCTATCTGTATTCGGACACGCTCAATAGCGCCATCAACCGCGAGATGGGTCTGTACGGTGCGCTGCTGGTCGGCCCGGCGGACGGCAGCAACAAGGCCTGGACCAACGGTCCGAGCTACAGCTTCCAACGCACCTGGGTGATCGGCGAAATGGACAAGGTTCGCTGGAACGACGTGGCGGGCAGTGGCGGCACGGTCAACACCTCGATCTACAAGCCCAACTACTTTCTCATGAATGGCCTGGGCGGTTTCGATGCCATGGGCGATCCGAACACCACCATCGACGGCGTGGTGGGCACCAGTGCACTGGTGCGCATCGTCAACGGCGGGCAGTTCAGCCACGCGCTGCATTTTCACGGCAATCACGTGCAGGTGCTGACGATCAACGGGGTGCGGCAGATTTCGCCGTACAAGCTGGTGGACGCGATCAACATCCCACCGATGGGTACCGCGGATGTGCTGTATGTGCTGAACCAGCTCGGCGAATACCCGATGCACGTTCACACCGCGCAGATGGAGACCGCCAACGGCGTGTACCTGAACGGTGTTGCCACCATGATTATGATGCACTGATGCATCCGGCCACTTGAATCGAGGATAACAACTATGTTTCCAGCAAACAGAATGAAACTGTCGCTCGTTGCCGCGCTGCTGTGCGCGCCGCTGGCGTATACCACCGCGCAGGCGGCCAATATCAACGTGACTCGTAATGTCAGCTCCCTGAACAAAACCATGAGCGATGGCGTCCGGGTCACCTTCTGGACGTTCAGCGGGGCGCTGCCGGCGGCGGCGGTGGAGGTTGGTGTCTATCCGGATGGCACCACCACCACGGATACGCTGAACCTGACGCTCAGCATGGGCATGATGACGCCGCAGGACAGCGCGCCTTACAACGGCCACACCATCCACATGCACGGCGCCGACGTGAAGACCAGCGAGGACGGTGTGCCGGAGACCTACAATGACGTCAACGGCGATACCTACACCTGGACACCGACACGCGACATGGCGGGCAGCTACATGTATCACTGCCATGTGCACACGGTGAAACATCTGGAGATGGGTATGTACGGCCCGCTGATCGTGCGGCCCAAGAACGCCTCCGGCACCTGGCTGAATCAACTCACGCACAACACCGCGACGGCCTACGACTACGTGCAGAACTACGTGCTCAGCACGGTGGACCCGGCCTATCACACCGCCACCGGCGATTCGACGGTGTTCGCCGACTACAACCCGAAGTACTACATGATCGCGGGCAACGAAGGCAAGACCACGGGTGCGCCCGCGATCAGTCTGACGGCGGCAAAGAGCAAGAAAGTGGCGCTGCGCTTGATCGGCATCCATTCCGTGAGCAGCACGTTCACGGTCAAGGACGGTAGCGGCAACGCCAAGCCGTTCACGATCTATACGCAGGACGGTCGCGCACTGGCCACGCCGCAGTCGGTGACCAGCCTCGACATCTCGCCGGGGCAGCGCTTCGACGTCATCTTCACTACACCGTCCACCGCAGGCACTTGGTATCCGCAAGTGACCTATAAGAACCTGCGCGACGGCGGCACCTACACCAACGGCACGGTGTACGGCAGAGTAACGTTCTAAGTCCGGTCCTCGCAGGTCACCCCGTAGGGGGTGACCTGCGTATTTCAAATACGCACGCCGCTGCGTGGTTGTCAGAGATTTATTTCTGTGGACCGTAATTGCGTCGCTCGAACTGCCGCGACTGCGCCATCTGTTCCATCATCATCTGCATCATGTCCATGCGCTCTTCCATCATATTCATGCGCCCCATCATGTCGCCGGACTTCGACATGCCGCCACCCTGCATGGATTTACCGGAGGGCATTTCGCCGCCCATCATCATGTCGTGCATCATGCTGCCGCCCATGCCGCGCATCATCTTCATGCCTTCTTGCATGCTCTGCATGTGTTCGTCGATCAGGCGGTCGCGTTTTTCAGGGTCCGTGGTCTTGCGGATCTCGTCCATCTGCATCTGCATCTTGCGCATCTGCTCCTGCATGTTCTTCGTGTCGCCGTCGCTCATCATCATGCCGCCGCCCATCGTGCCCGGGCCGGACGAATTATTCTCCGCGATGGCGTTGCCGCTCATGGCGACGAGTGCCGCTGCCAATGTCGATGCCAGTAGTGTCGAACCGATTGCACTGCGTACCCTTGAAGTCTTCATGGCCTTGCTCCTTGTTGACAAGGGAGGATGGTCCCGTTGATTGCCGCGGTGTTCCGCACGGGGCGTCGCTTCACTTGGATGTTTGACCGTCGAATTCTGTCTCGTGCATTTACTTCTAGGTAAGAACAGAGGTAAAGATAGTCCAGGAAATAGCGTGCGGCAGCCGCCTTCACTAAAGAATCAAGGGTTATCCAGAACACCGTTTTTTCCGCAGTGTTCGATAGGCACTACATATCGTTCAAATACGACTTGGCCTCTTCGCCCGGATCGGGCAGGCCGGCGACCCGCCACGCGCCAAGACACGTATGAAACAGGTCGTGTGCCCAGCGCCAATCCCGGCCGTAAGCATGGCAGACCTGGTTCATCGCCGGCGCGACGCCGAATTTGCCGTAGTACTCGCGCAAGGCACGAATGATCTTCCAATGATCCTCGGTCAGCTCACCGAGCCCACTCTGCGCCGCAAGCGCAGACGCAACCGACTCGTTCCACGTCCCGGGATCTTTCAGCAGGCCGTTTTCGTCCAGCTCCGGTAACGGGGCGACACCCTTCGTGACCGGCGGTTGAATCGCGTCCCCGTACTGTCCGCAGCGCGCGGCACTGTTGCATCGGGCGCGCTCGCAAAAGGCGTGCTGCGCCGCACCGACATTTTCCGCCAGGCCGCGCCAGGCCGCCATCGCCGGTTCCTGCAGAGCGCGCGCATAGGAAAAACTCAGCGCCCAGGGCGCGTGCGGATACAAGGCGTTCATGGCGTTGAGGTAGCTGCTCGCGTCTTCGGGACTCAGGCCGCCGGACAGGAAATTGATGCTCGGCACAGCGGCGGGCACTACGCGGCGGAATACCTCGATCGTCATCCGCGCCACATCGTGCGCGGGCGACTTGGGTTGATGCGCCTTGCCCGGCACGATCATATTCGGCTTGAGCAACATGCGCTCCAGACTCACGCGATGCCGGCACAACGCCGTAAACACTTCGCTCAACACCGCCTCGGTCACCTCAGCGCAGCGTTCGATAGAATGCTCGCCGTCGATCAACACTTCCGGCTCGACAATCGGAACGATGCCTTGTTCCTGGCAGATCGCCGCGTAGCGCGCCAACACCTCGGCATTGGCAGTCATGCCGAGCCGCGTCGGATTGGTCGGCGTGATCGGATAGATCTCGCGCCACTTGGCGAAGCGCGCGCCCTGTATTTTGTAGTGCGCGAGACGCTCGGCCAGACCGTCGAGCCCCTGCGTGACCATGTCGCCGGGCGCGTTGGCGAGCGCGATCGTGCCCTTGTCCACCTTGATCCCCGGCACGATCCCCGCGCGTTGCGCAACCTCGATCAGTAACGTGCCGTCGGCGGCTTTTTGCCCCAGCGTCTCCTCGAACAGAATGACGCCGCTGATGAACTCGCCGATGCCCGGCGCCGTCAGCAGCAGTTCGCGATAAGCACGCCGCGTCTCTTCCGTCGATTCGATACCCACCGCCTTGAAACGTTTGCTGATGGTCGGGACGCTTTCATCCGCCGCGAGGATGCCTTTGCGGTCTTGGACGAGAGCCTTGATGGTAGTGTTGAGTTCGTCTTGGCTGTTCATTGGGACCACCTTCTATGGCAGCACGAGCATTGCGTTGTGTGCGCATTACATGACAGGCACGCCGGACCGTACCTGTCTAAAGTAAAAGTAGACGATGAAACTCAATAGCGCGGCAAAGAAGCACCAGACGGAGAAAAACGTGGCGACGTGGATGGCGTAGGCCGCCAGGAACGTCACGAATCAACATGATGCCCCCCGCAATGCCGTGGCTTGATCCCGCTCAGGCATATTCACTTCCGCAACGGCACCAGACGCAGGTGCAATCGACATGGTCGCAGCTCGCGTCGTGTCGTCGGCTGCGGTAGTGGGCGCGCGCCCACGGCAGAAGCGGCCGCTTGTACCACGCCGGCCGGTAGAGCCAGCGGAACACGCGTCGCACATCGCCGACCTGCGCTTGGCGGCGCAACGCCCAGCCGTAGCCGGTGTTGCCGAGGCTCTCGTAGAGCGCGCGGTTGATGAGCGAGACATGCAACCACGGCTCGAACTCGCGCCGCCACAGGGCATCGTAATCGATTCCCTCGATCAGGCTGCGCGCGGCCAGCACGCCGGAGACGATGGCGAAGCGCATGCCGAAGCCCCACAGGGTGTCCTGAAAACCGGCCTGCTCGCCCGCCACCGGGTGAAATCCGGAAACGGCGCTCGCCGGGATGCGGAAATTGCCGACACCGCCGTGCGGCTGGGCATTTTCCATCTTCAGGCCCACCCGCCGCTCGAACGCCTTCAGCGTACGCTGCACATGGATATGCTCCTGCTTGAAGCCGGTGAACATGCAGCTCTTCAGCGTGCCACGACCGTTCATCACCAATAGATAGGCATAGCCCTTGGGCGCGAGCGCGTCGTCGCAGATCACCCAGAAGCCGTCGCGCATCGACGTATCGAAGTGATAGCCCACCGCGATGGCGTCGGCCGTTCGCGGTCCCAACGCGAGTACGCCCGGACCGTCGACCTGATCGAGGCGACTGTCGAAACGCACCTCTACACCGAGTCCTTGTGCGTGTGCGAGCAGCGCCGAGTCCAGCGATCCCGGTCCGGGGCCGCGCTCCACCATATAGAAAAGCGGTGCGTGACTACGCACGATATACGCCCGACCCCAGGCATCGAACACCGTACCCTTGCGGCAGGGAAGCGCGGTGAAATCGGTCGCCATGCCGAGTCGTCGCAAGGTATCGAGCACATCCTCTTCGGTGGTCCAGTTTTCGAGCCCCTGCAAATCGCGTTGAAAGCGATATCCCACGGTCGGGTGAGCCTCGTGCACTTGCACGCGCCGCCCGGCACGCGCGAGTGTAATCGCCGTCGCCAAGCCTGCCGGCCCGGCGCCGGCGATCCGGATGACCTCTGCACTCATGGGTATGACACTAGCGGACGTGGCCCGGCGGATGCCCGCCGTGCCCGAACAGATGCATCGCGACGAAGGCCGCGAATATCACCACCCAGAACCCGTTTTGCGTTAAGCATTCCATGATGCGCTCCTGATGTGCTGCCGATATCGAAAGCCTGGCGCCGAACGCCGGATGATCGGATGCCGGATTCATTTTCCGCAATGCGTGCCACTGCCCGCGAGACCTCCCACCTGGGATTCTTCCTCGAAATTCACGAATGCCCGGCGCAGCCGGTCCGCCCAGCCTTCGCCCAAGCGCACGCCGACCTCGGCCATCTTCGCTTCGATCTGTTCCTGGGTGGCTTGCAACAGGTCGTAGGTGATTTCGACTCGATCGCCTTCCGCATGCACCGCGCGTATGCCCATCAGCGTCTGCAATGCCTCGACGAGCAGGGCGGCAGCGTCCGGTGACAGGGGCGTCGCCACGCGCAGACGCCGTCGTTTGACGATTTCCAGGCCTTCCTGTTTTGGCGAAGGATGCCCTGGACTGCCGATATACAAATGCGGATTGGCCAGGAAACGTTCACGGCATTGCCGGGAGCAGAATGCAAAATGCATTTGCAGATAGACCAGCGCATGGTCATGGGGATCGACCTCCATCCCACAGACAGGATCTTTCACGCGGCGATTCATTTCGACCTCCATCTGAATATGGATGCCATGTCGGTCTAACGGATATACGCCTCCGTGGCGTAACGACGCATCATGCGATGGCTGTTGAAGAAGGCGGCGTTCTTGGCGATGGCGCCCTTCATCACGGCGATCCAGCCCGGGCGGTTGCGGTGATAAAGCGGCAGCACGACCTCGGCGAGTTTGCGATACAGGGCATCCGCATCGGCGCCGCCGCTGTCACCCATCTGGCTATCGCCGACTGCCCAGCCGGTCACGCCCTCGATACAACCCTCGATCCACCAGCCATCGAGTACGCTGAGATTCGGTACGCCGTTGAAGGCGGCCTTCATGCCGCTGGTGCCGGAGGCTTCCAGCGGCCGCAGCGGCGTGTTCAACCAGACATCGACGCCGGCCACCAGACACTGTGCGAGTCCCATGTCATAGCCGGGCAGAAAGACCGTGGGCACGACACCGGCCAACGCGCGGGCGTGGGTGTGCAGGCGTTCGATCAACGCTTTGCCGCCGTCGTCGTGCGGGTGTGCCTTGCCGGCTAGGACGATTTGAAAGGGCTGCTCGCGGGCGATGGCGCGCAGGCGTTCCAGATCGGAGAACAGCAGATCGGGACGCTTGTAGGCGGTCATGCGCCGCGCGAATCCAAGCATCGGTTGCTCCACATTCAGCGCCACACCGGTCAGTGTGCGCACGCGTTCGATGAGCGTCTGCTTGGCCTGACAGTGCGCGCCCCATACGGCGTCGTCGCTCAGACAACAGTCGGCCCGGATCAGCAGTTCCGGTTCGTGACACCAGCCGCTGAGGTGGGCGTCGTACAATTTACGGAACGGTTCGCTGGTCCAGGTGAAGGGATGAACGCCGTTGGTGACCGCATGCACCCGATAGCCGGGAAACATCTTCTGCGACACCTCGGCATGGCGTTTGGCGACACCGTTGACGTATTCGCTGAGATTGAGCGCCAGCCGCGTCATGTTGAGTACGTCGTCTCCGGCCAGACGTTTGAGCGCGCCGAGATCGATCAGTGTGCCGGCGATCTGCTGCACCAGGTCATAGGCGAAACGGTCGTGACCCGCTTCCACCGGCGTGTGGGTGGTGAAGCTGCACACATCGCGCACCCGCGGTACGTCGTAGGGCGATTCGCCCGGACGCAGATCCTCGGCGGGATAGGCGTAGCGCCGCAGGAGTTCCACCGCCAGCAGCGCCGAATGACCCTCGTTCATGTGATAGTGCAGAATCTCGAATCCCAGCGCCTGCAACAGACGCACGCCGCCGATGCCGAGCACCATTTCCTGTTTGAACCGATAAGCGATATCGCCGCCGTAGAGCCGATGGGTGATGCTGCGGTCCTCGGGCGCGTTCTCTTCCAGATCGGTGTCCAGCAGGATCACCGGTTGCCGCCCGCCCATGTGTCCCTGCAGGATGTACTGCCAGCCCGTCACCCAGACACGCCGACCGCCGATGGTCAGCGCCACCTTGGCGTCCAGTGGCTGCACCCAATCCTGCAATGCCCAGGGATCGGGCTCTTCCGCTTGTCGGCCTTGGTCGTCGAGGCGCTGGCGGAAATAGCCTTCGCGACTGATCAACGTCACGGCGACCATCGGCAGTTCCAGATCCGCCGCCGAGCGCAAGGTGTCGCCCGCCAGCACGCCGAGACCGCCGCTGTAGGTGTGCATCTCGCTGCGCAGCGCGATCTCCATGCTGAAATAGGCGATGCGCGGTTCGTGGGTGAAGTCGTCCAGCATAGCGGTTGCTTCGCAGATGTCCGTTTATTGCGCCTTGCCGACCGCACCCGGTCGCGGGATAAACGCCGGCACGCGTGCGGTGTAACGTACGTAGTCGGCGCCGAATTCGGTCGCTGCCTCTCGTTCCTCGCGGCGTGCCAGGCGCACATACATATAGACGAGCACGGGGAACATGACGATCGTGAGCAGCGTCGGCCACTGCACCAGAAAACCGGACATGATGAGCACGAAGCCCGCGTACTGCGGGTGCCGCATAACGGCATACGGTCCGGTGGTGGCGAGCGTGTGCGTGCGCTGCGCGGCATAGAGCACCTTCCAGGCTGCGGAGAGCAACCAGAAACCGCCGCCGATCAAGGCGAAGCTCAGCAGATGGAACGGACCGAAATGCGGATTGGTCTTCCAGCCGAACAGCATCTCCAACAGATGTCCGGAGTCGTGCGCGAACCAGTTCACGTCCGGATAACGGCTTTGCAGCCAGCCCGAGAGCAGATAGATCGTGAGCGGGTACCCGTACATCTCGCTGAACAGCGCGACGACGAAGGCCGAGAATGCGCCGAACGAACGCCAATCGCGCTGCGTGTGCGGCTTGGTGAAACTGAAGGCGAAGACAATGAACACCAGCGAGTTGACGATCACGAGCGACCACAGACCGTACGCGGGCGTGGCGGTGTCCGGGTTCATGGTTTGTCCTTTTTGTCCGCGCCGTGGTCATGCCCGCCGTGGCCGCCATGCCCGAACAGATGCATCAACGGACACAGAGCCAGCAGCACGAACGGCAGCACGCCGAACACATGCGCCCGATGCTCCGCGAGCAGGAAGAATCCCGCGATCAGCAGGAAGCCGATGAAGGCCCAGTTGCTCCAGGGCTTCCCGCCGCTGCTCTGTGGTCTGTGTGCGGACGTCATGTCTGTCTCCAGTCCTTAAGGTAATGCTCGATCAATGTCGGTATTCCTCCGGCGGATGTTTCTCGAACGGCGCCGGCTCTGCATCCGGACCTAAAACTTTATTCGCCTGGGCCTGGATTTGCAGCGCCGTCATCCCATTGTGCCGGCCACGTTCGTTGTAGAGCACATCGATGACCCGCTCCTGCGCGTCGAATTCCAGCGTGTAGGTGCGCAGCCCGGATTCCGTGCCAAGCTGATAGATCCAGCCTTCGTAGCCATTCGGCAGTTTTACGCTGCGTGTCGCCTGGCCGTGGTGGGAGAACGCCGCCTGTTTGGTGATGACGCCGAGCGGATACGCGCGTAACACCGCCGCCGGGTCTGCTTCGACGGAGAAGGCCGGTGGCATGGGTAGATATTTCTGTTCTGCCGCGTGCGTGAACGCACTGAAAAGGGCTATGGTCATAAACATCGCGATGATTCCGTGTTTCATGGTATTCCTCCTGTTCATGGGTTATCCGCGCGGTTGCTGGTATTCGAACGTCACGTGTATCGCAGTCGATGCGTTGCGTCGCTTGATTCGTATTTCGATGCGGTAGGGGCCCGGGCCCGACATCGTGTAGTAGTTTCCATAGGTCGTCGCCCCGGCAACGATCATGTGTTCGAGTTTCTTTTCGCTGCCGGAAAATCCCAGTGGGCTTACCGTGGCCGTCACCTGCGCATCGGCGATGCGCTTGCCGGTAGACTGCTCGAACAGTGCCACCATCACATGATAGCGACCGCCCGTATCGGGCGGGCCGCCGTGCATCTGCGTTTCCGGATGATCCTTGGGATGTCCCTGAATGATCTCCGCGGGCATCACGCCGAGGTATATCGCTACACCGTCCACTACCTTGTAATGTGCGTTCTCATCGGTTTGCGGGGTCGCAAGCGCGCCCCCGCAAACCGAGAACACCAACGTTGTGGCCAGAATGTACAACAGACGTTTGATGGCTATGTAGGTCATGATCCGCACCTCCTTTACGCGCTTCATTCCAATTCATGCGGCTTGGTTTGCTCCGTCCACATGGCAGCTAACGCCGGGGTCGGCTGTCATTCGCCCATCCGCCAACGGAATACGCGTTCGTCTACGCCGCCTATCCCACTGATGCGCAGTTCAAGGAACTCAGCCGATCCCGGCAGCGGTTGGAAATGGAGAATGCCTTTGCGGTGGTGTCCACCGGGCGGATCGCCTTCCCAGGCGAGCGGTGGCTGCGCAGTTCCCGAGCCATCGACCAACACCGCCGCGCGGCGCATATCCTGATCCAGCGCGGCAACGTGCGTATCGAATACGATCTCGAAGTCCCAGCGTTTGGCTTGGGGCGATATATTCCTGGGCGTGACCTTAACCGTCACAGAACCCTCTCGGTTCGTCTGGGTCTCCAGATCGGCGGCTTGTACGGCATCGCGCGGGATAAGCGCGAGCACCGAAACGGTCGCGACGAGGACAAGCTTCAACAGTGAATGCATTATCATCTCCGTGCCTCCATCAGAGTCATGTGTCGAGAAGCCTGCACTGCCTTGCGCCCGACGTAGACAATGCCGGCGGTATTGAACGCGAGTCCGACCCAAAAGAGCGAGATTTGATATTGCGCCACGAGCGCGACAATGCCGGTCGTGGCGAGAATCGGCAGCACATTGGCAAGGTAGTGCGCGCAGCAGGCGATCATTGCGCCGGTCGACGTCGCCCCGGAAACGGCCACGACCTTGCCGGATGCATCGGAGTGGCGCGTGATCTGCCTGAGATAGATGAAGAGACCGAGCTGTACGCCGAACCCGGCGGCGAGGGCGACCACGAAATACCAGAATGTGCTGAATTGCTCCCGCGCAAAATCCCAACCGGAGACCAGCGTCAATATCACGAAATAGGCAACGAGCAGCGCGAGACCGCCGCCGACCCCCGCGCGGACGGATTTGATCCATATTTGCGATTGCATACGGACTTCCTCGTGATCTGTGTCGATTACCGCACGGGCAGTTGTCATACGTGGCCTGATCGGTGGGCAATCAACGCGCCAGCTCGACGCTCGCGCCGGGCTTGCACGCATGCCAGAAGGCGAGCAGCTTGAACCAACGGCCCTTGGATGCCACGGAAGCAAAACCCGCTTCGCGCAGAAACGCGGGGACGTGTCCCAGGATGTTTATGCGCGTCATGGACATCAATAACAATGGCCACGCGGCCAGCCACCACAACGGCTGCGCGGGCCGGTCCACATCCACGACGATCAACCGCCCGCCCGGTTTGAGCACGCGATACACTTCCTTGAGACCGGCGCGTTTCATATCCGGTGGCAGATGGTGCAGCATCAGGCTGGACAACACTGCATCGAAACTCGCATCGCCAAACGGCAACGCCTCGATGGCCGCCAGTCGAAACTCGATGCGCGCAGCGCTGGCCGCCGACGTGCGCCGCGCCTCGGCGAGCATGCGCGGTCCGGGATCTATGCCGACCACGTAGCCCGTCGCACCGACGGCCTCGGCGGCCAGTCGCGTCAGCACGCCGGTGCCGCAGCCCACGTCCAGTACGCGTTCGCCGGGTGCGAGTGCCGCGTGGCGCAGTGTCTCGCGGCGAAACGCCGGTCCCAGACCGAGCTTCGGGCAATACCAATCGTAGATCGGCACGGCCCAGTCCATGGTCATGCCGCGCGTGTGCGGCACGGGCGCGTCGAGCGGTGCGAGCGCGCGTTGTGCCATGCGCCAGCTCCACAGCATGCTGAGCGGGCAGGCGAGCGCGACGGCGGCCAGCGCGAGTGTCCAGAACGTTACGCCCCAAGTCAGCAGTACCAACCCCGCGAGCGGCACCGACAACAATCCGCACAGCCAGGTATTGCGGGTCGCACGGTTCATGTCACGCCACCTTCAGCACGCGGCGCTTGAGCAGCGCCGAGTTGACGATCACCGACAGCGACGACAGCGCCATCGCCGCTGCGGCGATGATCGGCGACAGCAGTACGCCAAAGGTGGGATAGAGCACCCCGGCGGCGATCGGAATGCCGGCGGCGATGT
>JACREG010000176.1 GCA_016218375.1 Gammaproteobacteria bacterium | reverse complement strand
GCAATACCGAGTTCCTGTTGGATGGCCTTGAGCTGTTCGCGCAGGAAAAACTTGCGCTGCTGCTCGGACATCTTTTCCTCGACCTTCTCGCGGATCTGCGTTTGCAGCTTGGCGACTTCCAGTTCCTTGCGGATCAGGATCAAGACCAGCTTCATGCGCTCCAAGACCGGAAAGGTTTCCAAGACCGCCTGGAGATCGCGGCCCGGAGCCGTGGTCAGGCTGGCGGCAAAATCCGTCAGCGTCGAGGGCTCGTTGGGATTGAAGCGGTTGAGGAAGAATTTCAGTTCCTCGCTGTAGAGTGGATTGAGCGGCACCAGTTCCTTGAGTGTATTGATGATGGCGATGGCATACGCACGCAACTCGTCCTCATTGCCGAGCACATCGTCGGGATAGTCGACGCGTGCCAGAAACGGCGGCTTGTCCGACAACCATTCGACAATGCGCACGCGTCGTAATCCCTCGGCGATGAATTGAAGCTTGCCGGAGTTGCGCACCGGATGGTGCATGCGTACGACCGTGCCGATTGCGGCGAAATCCGCCGGCGTGGCCAGATCGGCATCGATCTTGTCGGCCATCACCAAGCCGACCATGTGGTGTTCCGTCGCACCGATGGCCTTGACGGTGTCCATCCACGGTTCATCGTTCATCAGCACCGGCACGCCTTGCGCGGGAAAGAACGGCCGTTCCGTTACCGGCAGCAGATACAGGGTATTGGGCAGCGAGGGCAGAGCGAGTTCCGAGCCTTGCGCCGGTGCGGTGGATTCGTCGACGATTTCGGCGTCTATAGGGTCGTGTTGATCGTGGGAGTCGTGGTTAATCATGGTTGCGGCCGTTGCTCTTGTTGTGGTCGATACCCGCCCGCAGGCGGCGCGTGCTTCGACAACACATGGGTGCGGCGTTCGGCGATTTCAAGTCGCCGGGCCGGAACGCCCGCCCGGGACGCCCGTTAGATCAACCCCGCGAACGGCAGCACCTCGACCCATTCGCCCGCTTGCGCACCCGTGGACTCGGCGGGCAGAACGATGAAGCAATTGGATTTACTCATCGAGGTCAACACATGCGAACCCTGACGGCCGCTGGTGGTGACGGTCAATACGCCGTGAGCATCCGTGTGCAGAATACCGCGTTGAAAATCTGTCCGCCCGATGTCTTTCTTGAGCGTCACCGCGCATGGCACGCGCAGCGTGAGACTCGGCGTCGCGCGCATGCCCATCAGCTTCTGCAAGGCCGGCTGCACGAACAGGTAGAAGGTCGCCATCACCGACACCGGATTGCCCGGCAAGCCGAAGAACATCGCGGCGCCGACTTTGCCGAAGGCCAGCGGCTTGCCCGGCTTCATGGCGATCTTCCAGAAATCCACGCGACCGAGTTCGTCGAGCGTCTGCTTGACGAAGTCCGCCTCGCCGACCGACACACCGCCGGAGGTGATGACCACATCCGCGTTCGCCGCTGCGTCGTGGAAGGCGCGGCGAATAGCGTCGCGGTCGTCGCGGATCACGCCGAGATCGAGCAGCTCCACGCCCAGGCGCGCGAGCATGCCGTGCAGCGTGTAGCGATTGCTGTCGTAGATCTGTCCGGCCTCCAAGGGTTCGCCGAGACTCTTCAGCTCGTCGCCGGTGGAGAAGAACGCCACGCGCAACAGACGCTGCACGCGCACCTCGGCGATGCCGAGCGAGGCGAGCACGCCGAGTTCGGCCGGCAGCAGGTGTTTGCCGGGTTCCAGCACCGTCGAGCCCACGGCCATGTCTTCGCCGGCTTGGCGCACGTTCTCGCCGGGCTTGTGTCCCTGGCTGACGACGATATGCTCGCCGTCGACCTGCACGCGTTCCTGCATCAGTACCGTGTCCGCGCCCGCGGGCATGGCCGCGCCGGTCATGATACGCACCGCCTCACCGGCGTTGATTTGCCCGGCGAACGGCGTACCCGCCATGGCGCGACCGATCACGCGCAGCCGCGCACTATCGCTGCTCGGCAGATCGGCGCCGCGCAACGCATAACCATCCATCGCCGAATTGGTGTAGGGCGGCACGTCGATCGTCGAGATCACCGGCGCGGCGAGAATACGGCCCAGCGCCGAACGGATCGGTAATTGCTCGATACCCCTGATCGGCGCGATCAGCGCATCGATGCGTTGGCGTGCTTCGGTGACGCTCAACAAACCTTTAGGGGCAGCGCAAGGATCGCGGGTCGTGTCGTTCATAGTTCAAAGTCCACCCTTTATAATCCAGTGGGGTCGATATCGTTACGGCAGAAATCCACCATGAAGGCGGCGATGGCCGCGGGATCGTTGAGATCCAGCCGTGGTAGCGCGGTATTCACCGGCGTATCGCTGGCCAACGCAATAATGGCGTCGTCGTCGGGGAACAGCAAGGGCTTGCCGAGTGCGGTGCGATGCAATTCCAGCTTTGGGAAACACTCATGGCGGAAGCCTTCCACCAGGATCAGATCCAGCGCATCGCGTTGCAACTGCGCGAGCATATCCCACAACGACACATCGCCGGGCACGGGCGCCTCCACCATCAAGGCCCAGCGTCGACTGGAGGCGATCAGCATCTGCTCGGCGCCGGCCTTGCGCAATTCATAACTGTCCTTGCCCGGATGGTCGATGTCGAATTCGTGATGCGCGTGTTTGAGCATGCCTACGCGCAGCCCCTGTGCGCGCAACAACGGCAGCACCTTCGTCAGCAAGGTGGTCTTGCCGGTGCCGCTCCAGGCGGCGATGCCCAGCACGGGCGGATTATGCAACAGGGTGTTCATGCATTGTCCTGTAATCGCGCCGCGCACGCGGCCAGTTCCTCGGGTGTGTTGAGATTGACGAACCACTCCGGATGATCGTCGCAATCGACCTCGGCCGCCGGCAAGGTCTTCAACCAGTCGCGCACCGCGCGTTTGCCGTGCTTCAAGTAGTCGTGCAGTGACGCCAGCGCATCGCGGCGCAACACGGCGAAGGTCGCCTGCATTTGTCTGCCTTCGACCGGTACTGCCGCTGAAACGTTTTGCGCGCGGCAGGCTTCCATCAGTCGTGTGAGCAACTGCATCTCGACCTGTGGCGCATCGCAGGGCACGATCCACAGCCACGCCGTCGTGCAGTGTTCCAGGCCGCGCGCAATGCCCGCGAGCGGGCCGGGGAAATCCGCGATCGCGTCCTCGATCACCGGATACCCATAGTGGCGGTATTGGTCGAGGTTGCGATTGGCGCTGATGAGCAGCGCATCCACGCTGGGCGCGATGCGCGCCAGCACATGTTCGATCAACGGCCGACCCGCGCAGTCGAGCAGCCCTTTGTCGCGGCCGCTCATGCGCGAGGCTTGGCCGCCGGCGAGGATCAGGGCAGTGATCGATGGATGGGCTGGGTTGGGCATGTGTTCGGTCCGGCGTTATGTATCGGCGGGCGCGTACCCGAAGTCTAACATAGCCCGTGCCGTCGACCGGCGCAGTGCTACAATCGCCGCATCTCACCACGGGAGGACAGGGCCATGACACGCTTTACACGGAGGGTCGTGCTGTTGGTCGCGACGGTTTTTTGGGGTGCAGCCGCCGTGTCTGCTGGGGCCGCTGCGACCGAAGGCGATCTCCAATACAACCAGATACGCTTCCAAGCCGCCGCCAGCGAGTCGGTCGCCAACGACCGCATGCAGGCCGTGCTCGCCGTGCAGGACGAAGACGACGACGCGGCGCAACTGGCCGACCGCATCAACCAGACCATGGCCTGGGCGCTGGAACAGAGCAAAGGCCAGCAGGGTATCGACGTGCGTAGCGGCGGCTACTCGACCCAACCCGTCTACAACAAGAACGCCCTGAGCGGCTGGCGCGCTAGTCAACAACTGATTCTGGAAGGCAGTGATTTCAGCCAGATCGGTAAACTCATCGGCGTGCTGCAACAACGCCTGCAATTGAGTGCCGTCAGTTTCAGCGTCGCACCCGACACCCGCGCCGCCGTCGAGCGCAAGCTCATCGACCAGGCGCTCGACAGCTTCAAGCAACGCGCCGAACAAGTGCGCAAGAATATCGGCACGCCGGGTTATCGCATCGTCGAACTCAGCATCAATACCGAGGACATGCCGATCCAACCTTACCCGGTTATGCGTGCCGAGGTGATGAGCGTGCAATCGGTTGCCGAGCCCCGCTTCGAAGGCGGCGACAGCGACGTACGCGTCAGCGTGCAGGGATTGATACAGTTGCAGTAACGACAGACACGTTCTTACGGCCGCACCCACTCCGGCAAGGCAATCGTCACCTGGTCGGCGAGATCGGGCTCGCCGCAGTGGGCGAGAATCTCCGCGCGCGCGCGGTCGCGTAGCGCGACCAGTCCCGCCCAACTGTTGTCGTCGCTCGGAATCGGCGCGCCGATCCATACGGTGACGCGGCCGGGGCGCGGGCGGCGCGATTCGCCGCGCAGGATGGCGCGGCTGCCGCGCACGGCGATGGGCACCACCGGTGCGCCGCTCGATACGGCGACCTTGAATGCGCCCAAGCGGAACGGGCGCAGGCCGGGCGCGGCGGTGAAAGTCGCCTCGGGGAAGAACACCACGCCGTCGCCTTGATGCACGCGCGTCAGCAAGCGTTCGGCATCGTCCACGCTCTGTCGCACATCGTTGCGCGCGACGAACTCCGTACCCAGGCGTTGCAGCAAGCGGCCGAGATAAGGTGTCTTCAGACTGCGCTTGGCGACGAAGTGCAGCGGCACATCCACGGCCGCGGCGAGAATCATCGCATCCATATAGCTCGCGTGATTGGACACCAGCACCAGCGGTCGGTCGTGCGGTAGGCGCGTCGCATCCACGCGACGCACGCGGATACCGGCGAGCGTCAAACAGATACGCGCGGCGGTGTGCGCGATGTATTGCGCCAGGCGCCGGTTCGGCAACAACAGGATCAGCAGCGCCGCCGGTATCCAGCACAGGATAAGGCATGCCCAGGCATAGACCACGTACAGATGTTCCATTGCCGCGATCAAACTGCGGTACAGCGTGGTGCCGAGCCCATGTCGCAACAGGCGAAAACGTTCGTACCAGTAGCGGCGGCGTTGCACACCGGCATCGGTGAACGCACCTTGTTCGTAGAGTTGCCGGCATTCGACGCGACGGATCTTGCCGCTGGAGGTCTTGAGCACGCTACGCGGCGGTGCAAGTAATACATGATCGGGGCGGCTGCCGGTGAGTTGCAGCGCGAGTGTGTCGATCTGCGCGCGCAGTTCCTCGCGGCGCACGCTATCGCGTTCGCGGGTCTCGGCGAGCACGATCAATTCCTCCGCCGGCCCCGCGCCGCGGCTGGCGAATACCGCCACGGCATTCTTGCGGATACCGTTCAGATCGCCGACGGCCTGTTCGAGTTCGTACGGGTAGATGTTGCGGCCGGCGCGGATGATGAGATCCTTGGCACGGCCGGTGATGAAGGCCTCGCCGTCGGCGAGATAGGCAAAGTCGCCGGAGTCGCGCCAGTCGCCGTGCATGAGTGCGGCGGTGGCCTCCGCGTTGCGGAAATAACCGCGCGCCGCCGACGGTCCGCGGAATTGCAAATGGCCTTGGCGACGTTCGGGCAGTTCGCGATCCGCGTCGTCGACGATGCGGATGTGATGCCAAGGCAACGCGCGTCCGCCGCTGACGAAACGCAGGGCATCCGCCGCAAGACTCGGCACGGCCTGACCTTCGCGGGTGAAGCGTTCGCGGTCGATGGCGTCCACGCGCGCGCCGCGTCCGAGCGGCGGAAACGCCAGGCCCACCGCGTTCTCCGCCAAGCCATACACCGGCGTCATCGCGTTGCGCGCGAAACCATACGGCGCGAACGTGCGGCAGAACTGCTCCAGTGTCTCCGGATGCACCGGCTCGGCGCCGTTGAAGGCCAGCCGCCAGCGATGCAGATCGATGCCGGCGAGTTCCGCATTGTCCAAACGCGCGGCGCATAACTGATAGGCGAAATTGGGCGCGGCCGACAACGTGCCGCCGTGACGGTGCAGGGCGTGCAGCCAGCGGATCGGCCGTGCGATGAAACTCAACGGCGACATCAGAATGAGTTGCATGCCGTAATACAGACTGCCGAGACAGGCGCCGATCAAACCCATGTCGTGATACAGCGGTAGCCAACTGACGAACACATCGTTACTGGTCGCTGCGGCGGCCTCGCCCATCGCGCGCACATTGGCGAGCAGATTGGCGTGGGTGAGCATCACGCCCTTGGGCTGGCCGGTGCTGCCGGAGGTGTATTGAATCAGGCCGAGGTGTTCCGCGGTGATCGGCGCAGGCGGCGCGGATTCGCCGGCGCTCAATTCGGCAACGCTGACAATGGCGCGCAGCGTCGCACATTGACTGCGCAACAGACGGGTGTAGTCGCGCGCCTCGTCGACGCTGATGAGCAACGGCGCCTGCGCATTGTCGAGAATGCCGATCTGGCGGCGCAGATGATCTTCCAGTTGCGCGCGGCTGGCCGGCGGATAGAGCGGCGCCGGCACCGCGCCGGCGAGCAGAATGCCGTAGAAGGCGAAGAAGAACTCCAGGCCACTGGGCAACATCAGTGCGATGACTTGGCCGGGCTGTACCTCGCGTTCGATCAAACCGCCGGCAACCTGTGCCGCGCCGGCGTAGAGTTCGCCGAACGTGAGCGTCTCGCTACGGTCGTCGCCGGCGTAGAAGGTGAGGTAGGGGCGTTGCGCGTGGTGCTCGGCGTGCCAACGCAGCACGTCGTTCAAGGTCTGTGCGTTGTGCGGAAGTTCGATGGCGGCGGTTGTGTCTTCGCTCGCCGCGCGGGCGGGCGCCGCGAGCGCGGTCTTCACCCCGAGCAGGTGCAGCAGTTCCAGTGGCGTCTGCGCGCCCAGCGCGGCGTCCTCGGCGGCAGTCAGACCCAACTCGCGTTCGATGCGCAGCAGCAGTTCGACGCGTGCCAGACTGTCCAGCCCGAGATCCTGCTCCAAGCGACTGGCGAGCGTGACCGCCGGCGCGGCCCGCCCCGGATGCAGTTCCTGCACCAAACGCGCGAGCAGCGCCAGCAAGGCCGTCGTCTGTGCGGTGGGGTCGGTGGTTTCCATCGGGTCCGGCGGGCTGGTAACGTGGGCGCTACTGTACCATCGGGGCGGTGGCAGGTCTTGTAGCTGCGGCGTCACCTGTAGGAGCGGCCAAGGCCGTTCCTATACAGGCGTTACCCCGTTGGGTAAGACATGATGCAAGAGAGCGAAGCGTGAACGATCGATCCACAGTCGAAATCGATGCCGCCGACGCACAGGAAATCGAGCGCTTCCTGGACGCGCTGTGGATGGAAGGCGGCCTGAGCGACAACACGCTCGCTGCCTACCGCAACGATCTGCGCGGTCTGGCGCTGTGGCTGGCGGCCCATCCCGGCCCAGTTCTCGGCTCAGTCCCTGGTTCAATCAAGGCCGTCGCCCTGGTCGCGGCGACGCGCGAGCATCTCATGGATTACCTGGCGCACCGTTATCGCACCGGCGGCAAGGCACGCAGCGCCGCGCGCTTGCTGTCCAGTCTGCGGCGCTTCTACCGGCATCTGGTGCGCGAGAACCGTCTCCAGACCGACCCCAGCGCGCGTATCGATGCACCCAAGCTCGGCCGGCCGCTGCCCAAGTCGCTGAGCGAGCCTCAGGTCGAGGCGCTGCTCGCCGCGCCCGACGTCGAGCAGCCGCTGGGCCTGCGCGATCGCGCCATGCTGGAGGTGTTGTATGCCTGTGGCCTGCGCGTGTCGGAACTGGTGGGGCTGACGGTCGAACAGCTCAATCTGCGCCAGGGCGTGGTGCGGGTGCTGGGCAAGGGCAACAAGGAACGCCTGGTGCCGCTGGGCGAGGAGGCGCTGAATTGGCTGCAAACCTATCTCGCCGAGGCACGGCCCGCGTTGTTGCACGGCCAGGTCTGCGATTTCGTCTTTCCCGGCCGCGGCGGCGAGGCGCTGACCCGCCAGGCGTTCTGGTATCGCATCAAGGCGTACGCGCGCAAGGCCGAGATTCGCGTGCCGCTGTCGCCGCATACGCTACGCCACGCCTTCGCTACCCATCTGGTCAACCACGGCGCCGATTTGCGCGTGGTGCAGCTCCTGCTCGGTCACAGCGACCTGTCCACCACCCAGATCTACACCCATGTCGCCCGCGAGCGCTTGCAGGGGTTGCATGCCGAGCATCATCCGCGGGGGTAGCGGGCAACTTTTCGTTGAGGTTCCGGTCTATGGCAACGGATATTGCCCGATGCGGCGCTCTGCGCCTGAATCGGGCCTACGGCTCACCCGGTTCATGCAACCGTTTGCCGCCATCCCGACAATCCGGGACAATGGCACCTTCACAGACAAGAGCCCACGGGGCATACAGGTCATCCATGTCATCTCTCAAACGCATTGCAGTGCTTTGGTTCTGTTTGATATCCGCCGCCTTCGCCGCCGACGACTACCCGGTCATCCGCAAGGCACTGGATACGGTGCTGCCCGGCAGCGTGCCGGACAAAATCCAGCCCGCCCCGGTCCCGGGTCTGTACGAAGTCACCTTCGGCCCGCAGTTGTTCTATATCAGCGAGGACGGAAAATATCTGGTGCAGGGCCATGTGCTCGACATCGCCGGGCGCAAGGATCTGACCGAGGCACGTCAAGGCGAGTTGCGCAAGGCGTCGATCGACGCCATCGGCGAGGACAACATGCTGATCTTCGCGGCGGCCAAGCCCAAGCACACCGTCACTGTGTTCACCGATGTCGATTGCGGCTACTGCCGCAAGCTGCACAACGAGATCAAACAGACCAATGCGCTGGGCATCACCGTGCGCTATCTGTTCTTCCCGCGTTCCGGGCCGAACACCGAGTCGTATTACAAAGCCGTGTCGGTGTGGTGTTCCGAGAATCGCCAACAGGCACTGACCGACGCCAAGGCCGGCAAGGAACTGCCGAAGAAGACCTGCGCCAATCCCATCGACAAGCATATGGAGCTGGTGCATGCCTTCGGCCTGCAAGGCACGCCGGCGATCATCCTCGAAGACGGCCGCATGGTCCCAGGCTATATGCCGGCCAAGCAGATTCAGGCCGCGCTCGAAGGCAAGATGGAGCCGTAGGTTCGGGTGAATTGATATCTGTAGGAGCGGGCAATGCCCGCTCCTACAAAATACGGTTCAATGCAGCAGCGTGAACATCAGCGAGCGATAACGATTCACCAACGCGCCGCTGTTGCCCAGCAGTTCGAATAGCGCCAGTAAACCCTTGCGTCCGGCGTCGTCGCGGTAGCGACGGTCGCGGCGCAGGATTTCCAGATACTGTTCCAACGCGCCTTCGGTATCGCCCGCCATCGCCAGCTGCGCGGCGAGCACGTCGCGCGCCTCCAGATCGTCGGCATTCTGCGCAATACGCTGTTCCAACGTCGCGCGCTCGGGCG
>JACREG010000175.1 GCA_016218375.1 Gammaproteobacteria bacterium | reverse complement strand
TTCGGTTTCTATCCGCAGAAGGGCCTGTTCGAGGAATACCGAATCTTCGGCACGCAAGGGCCGAAGAAGGGCCACAACCTCGCCGAGTTCGAGCAATACCACCAGACGCGCGGCCTGCGTTGGCCGGTGGTCGACGGCAAGGAAACCTTGTGGCGTTATCGCGAAGGGTACGATCCGTTCGTCGCCAAAGGCGAGGGCATCAAGTTCTACGGCAACAAGGACGGCCGCGCCAACATCATTTCCGCGCCCTACGAACCGGCCGCGGAAAGCCCGGATGCCGAATACGATCTGTGGCTGTCGACCGGCCGCGTGTTGGAGCACTGGCATTCCGGTTCCATGACACGGCGCGTGCCCGAGTTGTACAAGGCCTTCCCCGACGCGGTGATTTTCATGCATCCCGACGATGCCAAGAAGCGCGGTCTGCGCCGCGGCCTGACCGCCAAGGTCGTCAGCCGGCGCGGCGAGATCGTCGCGCGCGTGGAGACGCGCGGCCGCAATCTGCCACCGCCGGGTCTGATCTTCGTGCCGTGGTTCGACGCCAGTCGACTCATCAACAAGGTCACGCTCGATGCCACCGACCCGCTGTCCAAGGAAACCGACTACAAGAAGTGCGCGGTGAAAGTGGTGGCGGTGGAGGCGTGATAGCGGCGAGCTGAACTCTCGTCATGGGTGTAGGAGCGGCCTTGGCCGTGAACAGCCCGGAGATTCGCAGCCAAGGCAGCTCCTACAGAAACCCTATGCAACCGACTTATGAATGTTTAATGCCATGAACGCGCAAACAACCAACGCCGCCCGCCGCCGCTTTCTGGTGGACATGGCCCGCACCGCGGGTGGCGTGGCGTTGTTTGGTTTGGGTCTTGGTCTGTATGCGCAACGTTCGGCGGCCTTGCCGGCCGAAGCGCTGCGACCGCCGGGCGCGTTGGCGGAGAACGATTTCCTCGGCGCTTGCATCCGCTGCGGGTTGTGCGTGCGCGATTGTCCCTACGGCACCTTGAAACTCGCCGAACTGGGCGAGGCGGTGGCGACGGGCACGCCGTTTTTCACCGCGCGCACGGTGCCCTGCGAGATGTGCGAGGACATTCCGTGTGTCGTGGCGTGTCCGACCGGCGCCTTGGACAAGAATCTCCAGAACATCGACGACGCGCGCATGGGTTTGGCGGTGCTCGCCGATCAGGAGAATTGCCTGAACTTTCTCGGTCTGCGTTGCGATGTGTGTTATCGCGTGTGTCCGTCGATCGACAAGGCCATCACCCTGGAAGCCGAACACAATGTGCGCAGCGGCCATCATTCGCGGTTCATTCCGGTGGTGCATTCGGAACATTGCACCGGCTGCGGCAAATGCGAACAATCCTGCGTATTGCCGGAGGCAGCGATCAAGGTGTTGCCGGTGCGGCTGGCCAAGGGCGCGCCGGGCGAGCATTACCGGCTCGGCTGGGAAGAGAAGCGCAAGGCCGGCGGCAGTCTGGTCGAACCGGATCGGCCGCGCGAATTCAATCTGCCGGAAGGCGTGCAGTACGACTATCAAGGCAAGGGCGTGATTCTGGAACAGGGTAATCCGCCGCCCTCCGTACCCTACGATGCCGATCCGCTCAAGACCTTGAAGCGCGGCGTGGAGGGACAGCGATGAGCCGCGCCGATACGAACGGGACCATCGGCGCGGAGGCGCTGCACGTCAAAGGCTGGTGGCGGTCGCATCGCTGGCTGTGGCTGCGCCGCGCGAGTCAGGTGTCGATATTGGGTCTGTTCCTGCTTGGGCCGGTGGCGGATGTCTGGTGGGTGAAGGGTAATCTGGCGTCGAGTCTGACGTTGGATACCTTGCCGCTGACCGATCCGTATGTGCTATTGCAAGGACTGGCCGCCGGACATCTGCCCGCGACCGCGGCACTTACCGGCGCGCTGATCGTGACCGTTTTTTATCTGTTGGTCGGCGGGCGCGCGTATTGCGCCTGGGTGTGTCCGGTCAACAGCATCACCGATGCCGCGCAGTGGTTGCGCGGGCGGTTCGGCATCAACACCGCGACACGGCTGTCGGGCAAGAGCCGCTTCTGGATGCTCGGCCTGACGTTCCTGCTCGCGGCGGTCACGGGAAGCATCGTCTGGGAACTGATCAATCCCGTGTCCATGCTGCACCGCGGTCTGATCTTCGGTTTCGGGCTGGGCTGGGCGGTGGTGCTCGGCGTGTTCCTGCTCGATCTGCTGGTGAGCAAGCGTGCCTGGTGCGGGCATCTGTGTCCGGTCGGCGCGTTCTACAGTCTGTTGGGTCATGTCAGTCCGTTGCGCGTGTCCGCCGCGCGCCGTGCGCAGTGCAACGACTGCATGGACTGTTATGCTGTGTGCCCCGAGCCGCAGGTGATCCGCCCGGCCCTCAAGGGCGAGGCCGACGGCCGTGGCCCGATGATTCTGGATGCGCAGTGCACCAACTGCGGTCGCTGCATCGATGTTTGCTCCAGAGACGTTTTCCAATTTGGTTTGCGCTTCAACAATTCCATCACCACTCACGTTATGAAATCGGTGAAACCCTTGGCCGGAAAAACGGAGGTCTTATCATGAAAAAGCAAATCGTCACGGCGTTCGCGCTATTGTGGATGCTTGGCGGGACGGTCGGCACTGCGGTCGGGGAGGGTGTCGTGTCGGAACGCGGCAACGTCGGCCTTGAAGAGGAGGTGCCCGTTCCAGAGGCCAAGCAGTATGCCAAAGACGGCAATGTGCTCCCGCGCGATTATGTGCAGCAACCGCCGCTGATTCCGCACAAGGTCGAGGGCTACATCATCAGCAAGAAATCGAACAAATGCCTGAGCTGCCACAGTTGGGCGAACGCCAAGGAGTCCATGGCCACCAAGATCAGTCAGACGCATTTCGAGGACCGCGACAAGAATGTGTTGGCGAACGTCTCGGCACGGCGCTACTTCTGCACGCAATGTCATGTGCCGCAGGTGAACGCGCCGCCGCTGGTGGATAACACCTTCAAGCCGGTCACGGCGATTTCCGGTTCCGGTGCCGGCCAATAAGGCCGGAGCGATCGGTCGCAAACCCTAACGACGAGAACAAGCCATGTCCGATACAGGAAACCAAGCTGGTCTGATCGCCCGACTCTGGAAGGCGCTGCTGCGTCCCTCGGTGAGTTTTTCGCTGGGCACCTTGCTGGTGGGTGGATTCATCGCCGGCATCGTCTTCTGGGGCGGATTCAATACCGCGATGGAGGCCACCAACAAAGAATCGTTCTGTATCTCCTGCCACGAGATGGAAGAGAACGTCTATCAGGAATACAAGAACACCATTCACTACAACAACCGCACCGGCGTGCGTGCGACCTGCCCGGATTGTCATGTGCCCAAGGAATGGACGCACAAGATGGTGCGCAAGATCCAGGCGTCCAACGAGCTGTACCATAAGATCATGGGCAGCGTGAACACACCGGAGAAGTTCGAGGCCAAGCGTTTGGAACTGGCCAAGCATGTGTGGGCGTCGATGAAGCGCACCGACTCGCGCGAGTGCCGCAACTGCCACGACTACGAGTCCATGGATTTCTCTTACCAGGGCCGGCGTGCGGTGGCGCAACACTCGAAGGGCCTGACCAAGGGCAAGACCTGCATCGACTGCCACAAGGGTATCGCGCATTCGCTGCCGGCGATGTACGAAGTCGATCCGACCGTGGTCGTGGGTACGGCCGGCAAGCTGCCGGCAAAAGATGCGCCCGCCGCGGGGTCCGACGCGGAGTCCACCCCGGAGTCCACTCAGAAAGCTGCGCCCGCGCCGACACAGGACGCCACACCCAAGGCGCCGTGATGCCGATGGCACCGCGTCCGCATCTCCGCCTTGTCGCGCCGGACAGTGCCGGCGCCTGGTTGAGTGCGGAAGCGTTGGGTTGCGAGCGCGGCGAACGCGAGTTGTTCACCGCGCTGGACGTGGCGTTGGCCCCCGGCGAAATCCTGCAAGTGGAAGGCGACAACGGTACGGGCAAGACCAGTCTGCTGCGCATTCTCGCCGGCTTGTTGGAACCGAGCGCGGGACAGGTACGCTGGAAGGGCGCGGATATCCGCGAACTGCGCGAGGCGTATCGCGCGCAGCTTGCCTATGTCGGGCACAAGGACGGTCTCAAGGCGGAGCTCACGCCGCGCGAAAATCTCGCCTTCGCCATTGCCTTGAGTGGACGCGCGCCCAAGCAGACGCCCGATGCGGTGCTGGAACACATGGGTTTGAGTGCGCACGCCGACGATCCGGTCGCGCAACTCTCGGCGGGACAACGCCGCCGCGTCGCCCTGGCGCGGCTGTTGTCGATACCGGCGACGCTGTGGTTGCTCGACGAACCGTTTACCGCCTTGGATCAGCACAGTATCGTGCGTGTCGAAGAGATGTTGCGCACGCACGTCCAGGCCGGCGGCATGGCCGTGGTGAGCACGCACCGCGCCTTGCAAGTGCCCTGCCGGCGCGTGCGGCTGGCCACGGGATCGCCATGACCGCCGTCCGCGCCATGCTGCAACGCGATCTGCGTCTGGCCTGGCGGCGACGCGGCGATTTGTTGTTGCCGGTGTTGTTCTTCGTGCTGGTCGCGAGTCTGTTTCCATTGGCCGTGGGCGCCGAACCGCAACGTCTGCAAAGCCTCGCGCCGGGTATCGTCTGGGTCGCGGCGCTGCTGGCGGCGCTGCTCGCGCTGGAGACGCTGTTCCGCGACGATTTCGCCGACGGCAGTCTCGATCAACTGTTGTTGAGTCCGGGCAGTCTGTCCGCATTGGTCGGCGCCAAGGTGCTCGCGCACTGGTTGGTGAGCGCGCTGCCGCTGGTGCTGTTGGCGCCGTTGCTCGCGGTGCTGTTCCGCTTGCCGGACGAGGCCATGAGCGTGCTGGTCGTATCGCTGTTGCTCGGCACGCCGGTGTTGAGTCTGCTCGGCGCGGTGTGTGTCGCGCTCACGGTCGGCCTGCGGCGCGGTGGATTCTTGCTCACGCTGCTGGTGTTACCCTTGTATGTGCCGGTGTTGATCTTCGCGGCCGGCAGTGTGGCGACCGCTGCGGTTGGTGCATCGCCCGCCGCGCACTTGTATTTTCTCGCCGCGCTGCTGGTCTTGGCGGCGACGCTGACGCCGTTCGCCATCGCGGCGGCCTTGCGTATCGGAGCCGAATGAGGCCATGAATATGTTTGCCGGGAACGCGCTTGCCAGTCTGCTTGCACCGCCGCGCTTCTACCGCTTCTCCGGGGTCGTGTTGCCCTGGTTGAGCGTGCTGTGCGCGGCCTTGTTCGCGCTGGGTTTGTACAGCGGTCTGGTGCTGGCGCCGCCGGATTATCAGCAGGGCGACAGCTATCGCATTATGTTTGTGCATGTACCGGCCGCGTGGCTGTCGATGTTCGCCTATCTGATCTTGGCCGGCGCGGGTTTCATGGCGCTGGTGTGGCGCATCAAACTCGCGGAAGCGGTCGCCGCCGGCGTGGCGCCCATCGGCGCTTCGTTCACGCTGTTGGCGCTGGTGACCGGCGCGCTGTGGGGCAAACCGATGTGGGGCGCCTGGTGGGTGTGGGACGCGCGGTTGACCGCGGAGTTGATTCTGTTGTTTCTCTATCTCGGCTATATCGGTTTGCAATCCGCGATTGCCGATACGCGTCAGGCGGCGCGCGCCGGCGCGGTGCTGGCCTTGGTCGGCGTGGTGAACATTCCGATCATTCATTATTCGGTGATCTGGTGGAGCACCTTGCATCAGGGGCCGACGGTGAGCAAGCTCGATGCACCGTCGATTCACGCCAGCATGCTCGCGCCGCTGCTGCTGATGAGCGCGGCGTTCCTGCTGGTGTTCGTCATCGCGCTGTTGCTGCGCACGCGCGCCGAACTGCTCGCCCGCGAACGCCGCAGCGCCTGGGTGCAGGCCCTGCTGGAGGGTGCGCCATGAACGAATTTTTCGCGATGGGCGGCTATGGCGCCTATGTGTGGACCAGTTATCTCGTAGCGTCGATCGTCGTCGCGTGGAATGTCTGGGCGCCGTTGCAGGCGCGACGCGCGGCCTTGCGTGCAGCCGCCCGCCGTGCGCGGGGCACGCGTACATGAACGCCAAGCGGCGTCGGCGCGTCGTTGCCGTGGCCATCGTCGTGCTCGGCGTGGGCATCGCCACCGCGCTGGCCTTGCGCGCCTTCCAGGAAAATCTGCTGTTCTTCTTCAGCCCCAGCGAAGTGCTGGCGGGCAAGGCGCCCAGCGGACGCGAGTTCCGCCTCGGTGGCTTGGTGGAGCGCGGCAGTGTCGTGCGCGAAGCGGATGGCCTGACGGTGCGCTTTCGCGTGACCGATCTTGGCCAGACTTTGAACGTGCATTATCGCGGCATCCTGCCGGATCTGTTCCGCGAAGGGCAAGGCGTGGTCACGCGCGGGCGCTTGAACGACGCGGGCGCGTTCGTCGCCAGCGAGGTGCTCGCCAAACACGACGAGAATTACATGCCGCCCGAAGTCGCCGGCAGTCTCAAGACCGCGCAGAGCAACACGCCGCGCCCCGCGCCATGATTCCCGAACTCGGCCACTTCGCGCTGATTCTGGCCGGCGTCGTTGCGCTGGTGCAGGGCGTGTTGCCAATGGCGGGCGCCGCACAACAGCGCGCACGCTGGATGGCGCTGGCGCGTCCGGCCAGCGTGATGCAAGCCCTGCTGGTGCTGCTGGCGTTCGGCTGTCTGGCACAGGCCTTCGTCGGCAACGATTTTTCCGTCGCCTATGTCGCCGCGCATTCCAACACGCGCCTGCCATTTCTCTATCGCATCGCCGCGGTGTGGGGCGCGCACGAGGGTTCGCTGTTGTTGTGGGTGGTGTTGCTGTCCGGCTGCGGTGTGCTCGCGGCGTTCACCAGCCGCGCCTTCGCCGCGCCGTTCGTCGCGCGTCTGCTGGCGGTGCTCGGCCTGCTCGGCGCGGGCTTCATCGCGTTCATTCTGTTCACCTCCAATCCGTTTCTGCGCCTCGATCCGGCGCTCACCGACGGCCGCGATCTGAATCCGCTGTTGCAGGACTTGGGCTTGGTGCTGCATCCGCCCATGCTTTATCTCGGTTATGTGGGATTCGTCGTGGCCTTCGCCGCGGTGGTGGCGGCATTGTTGGGCGGACGCGTCGAGGCGCACGCGCTGCGTTGGCTGCGCACTTGGCTGGCACTGGCGTGGATGGCGTTGACGCTCGGCATCGCGCTCGGCAGTTGGTGGGCGTATCGCGAACTCGGTTGGGGCGGTTGGTGGTTCTGGGACCCGGTGGAGAACGCCTCGCTGTTGCCGTGGTTGGTGGCGACTGCGCTGTTGCATACGTTGCCGGTGGCGCTCAAACGCGGGCACCTGCTGGCCTGGACGGTGGCGCTGATCCTGCTCGCCTTCGCGCTGAGTCTGCTCGGTATCTTTCTGGTGCGTTCCGGTTCGCTCGCCTCGGTGCACGCCTTCGCCGCCGATCCGGCGCGCGGCGCGTTCATCCTGGCGCTGTTACTCTTGAGTGTGGTGCCGGCATTGCTCTTGTTCGTGCGGCGTCTGCCGGTGTTGCGCGCGCCGAGCGACGTGCCGCTTTGTGCGCGGACAATTCTGCTGTTGGCAAACAATGGCCTTCTGTTGGCCGCAACGGCGACAGTGTTGCTCGGCACCTTATATCCGTTGCTCGTCGACGCATGGGGCCTCGGTACCGTGAGCGTGGGCGCGGCCTATTACCAGGCGGTGTTCGTGCCGTTGTTGGTGCCCTTGTTGCTGTTGCTGGGTGTCGGGCCGTTGTTGCCGTGGGGCGAGCGGCGCGGTGTCGTCGTGCTGCGCGCAGTGCGTTGGCCGATGGCGGGCGCGGCGCTGGCGGTGTGGGGCGCGTGGCAGGGATTGGCGTCGCTGACCGCCGGCGCGGGGTTCGGTGTCGCGTTGGCGGGTTGGATTGTCGGTGCGGCATTGGCGGCCGTGCGCGATGCCCGCTGTGCGCCGGCCGTCTATGGCATGGTGCTGGCGCATGTGGGGGTGGCGGTGTTCACCGTCGGCGTGAGTCTGAGCACGGCCTTGCACATCGAACGTACCGCGCGGCTCGTGCCGGGCGAAGCGCTGACGCTCGGCGGTTATGTGCTTAGTTTCGTCGCGGTGCATGCCGATGCCGGCCCCAATTACCGCGCGCAACGCGCCACCTTCCAGGTCACGGGCGACGACGGTACGCGCGCCACATTGTTCCCGGAAAAGCGCCGCTACGCCGGTTCGGCCATGCCGATGACCGAGGTCGCCATCGACGCGCGCTGGGACCGCGATCTGTACCTCGCGCTCGGCGAGCCGCTGGACGCTGGGGCTTGGACCGTGCGTGCGTACGTCAAACCTTTCATACGCTGGATCTGGGCGGGCTGTCTGCTGATGGCGCTGGGTGCTGGCGCGGCTTTGGTGGAGCGTGGCCTGCTTGCAGTGCGTCGGCGCGGCGCGATACCGGCCGCGCTGCGCACGGCTGTGACGGTGACGCGCACATGACGAACTTCACCGTGCTGGCGACGCTGCTGATGATCGGCACGCTCGTCGTGCTGATGTATCCGTTACTGATCCACGATGAAACGCGCGCGCGCGTGCGCGGCGATGTATCGACCGCCGTCGTGTTGGCGTTGCTTGTGCCGCTGGCGACGGCCGCGCTGTATGTCCACTTGGGACGTCCCGATGTGCTGCGTGCGGCCGCGCGTCCCGCCGCCGGTGTGGATGCTGTGTATGCGCCGACCTTGGACGCCTCCTTACGCACATTGCGCGAACGCCTGTCGCGCGAACCCAACGACGCGCGCGGTTGGATGACATTGGCGCGCGCCGAGTTCGAGCAAGACGCTATCGACGCCGCGGTCGCGGCCTATGCGCGCGCTCACGCCTTGCTCGGCGATGAACCGCAATTGCTGGCGGAATACGCCGAGGCTTTGGCCGTACAGCATGACGGCGTGTTCACCGCGACCGCGAACACCCTGCTGGCGCGCGCGCTGTTTCTGCAACCCGACAACCGCCATGCCCTGTGGCTGGCCGGACTCGCGGCCTATGCGCGCGGTGATACCGCGACGGCCATCGAGCGTTGGGAACGTGCGCTGGCTGCCGCGCCCATGGGCGGTGCCGAAGCACAGCGGATCGAGGCGGCCTTGGCCGAGGCGCGCGCCGCGTCGGCGGTGCGCTGAGCGATGCGCAATATCCGCGACGTTTCCGTTGGCCATTTCGTGGCGTTCAGCTTCGTTTAAGCCCGGACGTTTAGCCTGCTTTCCAACCCGGTCGACCGGCCGGTAAGGAGAGGCTGAATCATGTCCCGGATCATCTACAGACATTCTGTTATTGCGCTGGCCATCGGCGCTCTATCGCTGGCGACATTGCCGGCCGCGCAGGCCGATGCGGTGGCCGACGCGTTGGCGAACTACAAGACTCAAGGCGCGGGCACGTTCGATGCGCAGGCGGGCGCGCGGCGCTGGAGCGAAAATTTCACCGATGCCGAATCCGGCAAACCGATAAATTGCGCATCTTGCCATCACCAGGATCTGCGCAAGCCCGGCCAGCATATCCGCACGCTCAAGCCGATCGAGCCGATGGCGCCGTCGGCCAATCCGCAGCGACTCACCGATGTGAAGAAAATCGAGAAATGGTTTTTGCGTAATTGCAAAGGCACCTGGGCGCGTGCGTGCACGCCGCAGGAGAAGGGCGATTTCCTGGTGTATATCCAAAGCCAATGAACGAGGAGTGGAACGCTATGAAACTGCGTGGTTTGGCGGCGGCAATGCTCGTCGCAGTGGTGGGTTTGTCGGCAACGCTGGCTTTCAGCGAAGACGAACGGGACGGCGGCGAAGCGGGTGAGCGCGGCTGGGTGGCGGGGCTTGCCGGTCCCACCGGTGTTCGGCCGGTCGACAATCCCTTGTATGCCGCCGAGTGCGGCGGTTGCCATTTTGCCTATCAACCGGGGCTGTTGCCGGAGGCCGCGTGGCGCGGAGTGATGGGCGGTCTCGCGGATCATTTCGGCGAGAACGCCGAGTTGGCGCCCGAAACCCAGAAACTGCTGACGGAATACTTGATCCAGAACGCCGCCGAACAGGATAGTGGCCGGATCGCGCGCGGCATGTTGCGTTCCGCGGGCGGGCAGGGCGAGCCGGTGCAGCGTATCACCGAGACGGCGTTTTTCATCCGCCAGCACGACGAATTGCCGGCGCGGGTATGGCGCGACAATCCCAAGGTCGGCTCGATGAGCAATTGCAGCGCGTGCCATACCCAAGCTAACAACGCCAGCTTCGACGAGCATCAAGTGCGGATTCCGGGTGTAGGGCGGTGGGAGGATTGAGTCCTGCAGGGGAATAACCCATGTGTAATCAGCGTGCTGGGATGAATGCATGGGTATCCCTTATGGTTACCATCAGAATTATTTAATAACCTTTATAGTCATAGGACTATAAAATACGCGCCTTTATAGGTTCCCGCCGCCGCGCAGGCGATTTGGTGGGGGTTTTCAACCGGAAAGGGAAAGCCATTTTTTCTTAAGGGGTGTTGTCATGGCTGGTGATCAATCCGCGCGTTACGCGAATCTCAATCTCAAAGAAGCAGAGCTCATCAAGGGCGGCCGGCATGTGCTGTGCGCCTACATCATGAAGCCCAAGGCGGGCTATGAATACCTGGCCACGGCCGCGCACTTCGCCGCCGAGTCCTCCACCGGCACCAACGTCGAAGTCTGCACCACCGACGATTTCACCAAGGGCGTGGACGCACTGGTGTATGCCATCGATCCGGCCAAGGAACTGATGAAGATCGCTTACCCGATCGAGCTGTTCGACCGCAACATCATCGACGGCCGCGCCATGCTGGCCTCGTTCCTGACGCTCACCATCGGCAACAACCAGGGTATGGGCGACGTCGAATACGCCAAGATGCACGATTTCTACATCCCGCCGAAACTGCTCCAGCTCTTCGACGGCCCGGCCATGAACATTGCCGACATGTGGCGCGTGCTTGGCCGCCCGATGGTCGACGGCGGCATGGTCGTGGGCACCATCATCAAACCCAAACTCGGCCTGCGCCCGCAGCCGTTCGCCGATGCCGCGTACATGTTCTGGCTCGGCGGCGACTTCATCAAGAACGACGAGCCACAGGGCAACCAGGTATTCGCCCCGCTGATCCCGACCATGACCGCTGTGGCCGACGCCATGAAGCGCGCCCAGGACGAGACCGGCGAAGC
>JACREG010000177.1 GCA_016218375.1 Gammaproteobacteria bacterium | reverse complement strand
GCTGCAACTGGAGCGCGGCGAATATCCCGGCTCCAAGAACGTGCAGGGCGCCATCCTCTATTCCGATGCGCTGGAACGTATGATTCCGGACTTCCGCGAGGACGCGCCGCTGGAACGCCACATCATCGAGCAGCGCATGTGGATTCTGGACGACGCCGCGCACACGGCCGCGCATTACCGCTCGGACGATTTCAACAAGCCGCCCTACAACCGCTACACCATCATCCGCGCGCAGTTCGACAAGTGGTTTTCCGGCAAGGTGCAGGAGGCCGGCGCGCTGCTGATCTGCGAGACCACCGTCAGTCATCTGCTGATGGACGGCCAACGCGTCGTCGGCGTGCGCACCGACCGTCAGGGCGGCGATGTCTTCGCCGACGTGGTCATCCTCGCCGACGGCGTGAACTCGCTGCTGGCGAAGAAGGCCGGCTTCCATCCCGAGCTGAATCCCAAGGATGTCGCGTTGGCCGTGAAGGAGATTCATTTCCTGCCGCAGGAACTGATTGAAAGCCGCTTCAACGTCACCGGCAACCAGGGCGTGGTGATCGAGATGATGGGCAAGATCACCCAGGGCATGATGGGCACCGGCTTTCTCTACACCAACCAGGAATCGCTCACCATCGGCGTCGGCTGCATGCTGTCGGATTTCAAGAAGCAGAAGACCTCGCCCTATCAATTGCTGGAACAGATGAAGCAGCATCCGTCCATCGCCCCGCTGCTCGCCGGTGGCGAGATGAAGGAATACACGGCGCATCTGATTCCCGAAGGCGGCTACGACGCCATCCCACAAATCGCCGGCGACGGCTGGATGATCGCCGGCGACTCGGGCATGTTCGTCAACGCCGTACACCGCGAAGGCTCGAACCTGGCCATGACCACCGGACGCATCGCCGCCGAAACCGTCATCGAACTCAAGGCCGAGAATCAACCGCTGTCGGCGCGCAATCTGGCGCGCTACCGCGCCAAGCTCGACGAGACCTTCGTCATGAAGGATCTGAAAAAATACCGGCGCATGCCCAGCGTGTTCCATTCCAGCCCGCAGTTCTTCACCGACTATCCGGAACTGGTCAACCGCGCGGTGCATACCCTGCTCACCGTGGACGGCGTGGACAAGAAGACCAAGGAAACGGAAATCCGCAAGAGCTTCACCAGCCGGCGCTCGCTGATGGGCCTCATGGGCGACGCATTCAAAATGTGGAGGGCGATGGAATGACTATGGGAACGATACAGGTCAAAGTCGAAGAGAAGCTGTTTCAGAATCGCTACCGTGTGGACGCGGGGCGTTCGCACATCGAGATCATCGACCCCGCGGTGTGCCAACATCAATGCAAGGACAAGGCCTGCACGGTGTGCTGTCCGGCCGGCTGCTACACCGAAGAGAACACCGGCAGCATCGTGCTCATCACCGACGGCTGCCTGGAGTGCGGCACCTGCCGCGTCATCTGCACCGATCACCGCAACGTCGACTGGGAGTACCCGCGCGGCGGCTACGGCATCCTGTTCAAGTTCGGATAAGTGTAGCCTGGCATCTCATCAATCCATTTTCATTTGAGAAAGCAACCATGCCAAAACCCGAAAAACACGTCTTCGTCTGCGTACAAAACCGCGGCCCGGGACACCCGCGCGGTTCCTGCACCCAAAGCGGCTGCGGCGCGATCTGGGACGAATTCGCCTTCGCGCTGCAACAACGCAATCTGCACGGCAAGGTCGCGCTGACCAACAGCGGCTGCCTCGGCCCCTGCAACGGCCCGCATGTGCTAGTGTACCCGGAAGGCGTGATGTACGGCGCGCTGACCAAGGACGATGTCGCCACCATCATCGACGAACACCTGATCGGCGGCACGCCAGTGGAACGCCTGCGGGTTTCCGAGCTGATCTGGTGACGGCCGCAATAGCCACAGGAACGCTGCATGCCGATTTACGACTTCCATTGCCGACACTGCGACCGCAGCTTTGAATTGCTGATCGGCCTGTCCGAGAAGCCCGCCTGCCCGGAATGCGGCAGCGAGGACATGCAGAAATTGGTATCGCTACCGGCACCGCAAGGCAAAACCTCCGGCATACTCTCCAGCGCCCGGAGCCAAGCGGCGCGGGAGGGGCATTTCAGTCATTACGAGCGGTCGGAGAGGCGGCGGGGGAAGTGATGGAGTTCATATAATGTGGGCTTGGGTGAGCGCAGCGAACCCCAACAATGCAGGTGACTCCTGGAGCATCGCGTGCAACCCATGTCCCCAGACTCTTTTGTTACCGATCTCTCTGGCCGGTCAGCCTATCCTGATACTAATGGCTTTGTAACTAGCTCAACAGACTGAAATACTCTAAAAAACAACACAAATAGCGTGAACCCTACGACGAGCAAACTGGTAAGAATCTGCATACTGCGCACAAACTTTGTCGCTTCGTTTTCTTTGGTGATCGAGAGGGGAATTGCAATAAACATAATGAACACTGAAAACTTACCTGCGGCCAAGAACATTGAAATGATTTTGTTTGACTCCTCGGCTTCAGGCGTCATTCCAACAAATCTGAAGTAATAACCGGGAAACTGGAGAAATGCATAGAGACCAAACAAGATCAGTGCCGCCCAGCGCACAGCATGCGCCGTCGGTTCGCGAAATAACCCTATACCGACGGCCAACAGAGAAATGGCGGCCATCAGAGTATTGGGTGAAATATTGAACATTTTCCAAATAGGATCCTCTGTTGGAACTATGACACCGACAGTGATCGTAGCTACAATTTCGGCTAAAAATAATCCCCATCCGATTTTTATGAATTTGTCTGACCAATTAAACGCATCACCGCGAAATAATGCGTAGGCGCAAAAGGCAAGCATGAAGTTATTCGCTGTGTCTAGCGTGAGCCCAACCCATGTTTTCGAGATCGATAAACTGAAGTGAGCGAGGAGATAATAGAAGAAGGTTGTTAAACAGACGCCTGACCAAAATATTAAAAATGCTTGCAGATGTCTCTTTGACTGGTTGTGATGGGCGAGCCCGAACAAAATAACGGCTTGTGTAGCTAACAAAGCTGTAGCGAGCAGATTAATTTGTGTTGTTGTCATTCGCTATTCCTCCATGAATCCTAACGAGCCTGTAGAAAAACCCATCCACGCGGAAAATCAGGGCCAGATAACAATTAACTCCTATATTAGAAAGAATTATTCTCTGACCCCGGTTCGTAACGTCGTTGTTCAGGTGCGGCGACACATGCAACTGTTTGTTGGGGCGGTCAGAATGGCGCATCGTCAGCGCCTTCAAAATCATTCCAGTGCCCGCACAATTCACACGCCCCTGTTGACGGGTTGACAGCTAGAGCGTGACAGAAATTACACATCCTTTTAAAACGGCCTTCCATGCCAACTCGCTGCTCATACCGTTCGCGAAAAGCTTCAGTGAACTTCGAGTTACCTCCAAGCAAAACATGAAATGTGTCGTCCTTTCGGGTGTGATAACCGAAGAAATCATAAGAGAGTTGGTCCTTGGCAAAGTGCAACGCGAAGCCAAGTGACTTCCCAACAATTTGCTCTGCCTCCGCTTTTGTTGTAGACCATGAGTAGTGCTCTATAGCATTGCGTGTGTCTCGCAACGATCTAATCATCTCGCAGTCTGCTTCATTTATACGTAATCCTCCGATCTTCTCAAGCCGGCTTAGAGTGGTGTCTACGGTGACTGTCCTCGCGCTCAAACTGGGGAACTTGTCGACGTTTTCCCAGACGAGTACTGGATGTACCTGTCTGATCCGCTCCTTTAGAAGAAGCTCCACTCCGTGAGCTATAGCAAGCACGGCCTGTTTAAGACGCCGAGCATCGCCTGGTTCGTCGCGCCAAGCAAGCAAATCAATCGCCTGTTGGATTGAATCTATTGCATTGCTTAGGAGGTCAAACTCAATTTTCAACTAGCACCCCTTATCTTTCACTGCCAAACGTATGAGCCCACCATCATTCCAGGACAGATAGAAAAAACCGGGACAGATATATTTTGTACCACCACCTCACGCCATCATCACTTTCCGCCCCTGCGGCTCCGGGATCGGGTCGCCATGCTCGGCGGCGACATCGAGCCAAAGTCTGATTGCGTCCTGGACATTGATCAGCGCGCTTTCATAGGTATCGCCATGCGCTATGCAGCCGGGAAGCTCGGGTGCCTCGGCGACGAAGGCGGCGTCTTCGCTGCTCCAATAGATGATGATTTCATACTTCAGCATCGTCTTGTTCTCCAAGGCGGTATCGAGAGCAGCCTTCTGAGTTCGTCGAAGGCGATGCGGGTTAAAGATTATTTCTTGGCCACACTCAAGCCAACGTCTCCAACCCTCGCTCCGCAACCAGGTTCAGTAGCTTCAAGGATGGCCCATTCGGCTTCTTCTGTCCCTGCTCCCATTTCTGCACGGTCGACGGACTGGTGTTCAGGTAGGCCGCGAACACGGCCTGGCTCGCTTTGTTGCGTTCGCGGAGCCGCTTGATCTGGATGGGCGTGAACTCCTTCACCGGCGGCAGGCAGAGCGCATCGAATTCGCGCAGCGTCTTGGCCTGCATCGCACCCGCTTTGTGCAGCCCTTTCGCGGTTTGATGCACCGCCTTGAGAATCTTCTTAGCCATCGTCGCTTACCTCTATAACCTCTCCGGCTGTCACGGCCTTGACCAGGAGCGCCGGGCCATAACTCAGCAGTTCGGTTGCCAACAGGCGGAGCGCCTTCAACTCGTTCTGATCGATGTTGTCGCGTTCGTTCTTCGCAAAACCATAGATGAAGAACGCCTTGTCATCCGCCTTGAACGCCACCAGGGTACGGAGGCTGCCGCGCTTGCCGTGGCCAGGCAGCGCCACCCGTTTCTTGACGACATGCCCGCCTAGATCGGCATCGATCAACCCAGCCGCCATTTCCGCAACGGTTCGCCGCAAGACTTCATCGCCCAGGCCTTCCTTGGATGCCCATTTCTGGAACCACTTGGTCTTGAATATACGCATTAGCCATCCTTGGCCGTGCTGTCATGTGTTCATACCATAGCACTAGGTGCCATGGTTTAACAGTATCCCCGGCCCCAAATCACCCGCGCACCTACCCCCCGCTCAGCGCCTGAAAAATGTACACGGTCGCGTCTTCCGGCACGCGATCCGAGAGCGCCTGTCGATCGATCACCAGGGTGTCGTTGATACTGAGTTTGACATGCCGACGCAACGCGCCGCGTTCGTCGAGCACGTAATCGGTGAATCCGGGGGCGATTGCGTCGACGGCGCGCAGGACGTCGGCGACTGAGCCGGCCGGCACGTTGATCGTGCGGTTCTCAAGTGCCGGAAAGAACCGGAACAGGTGACTTGTCATTTCTACATGCGCCATGTCGGCTAGCCGAAGCGCACCGAATACACCGGCGGTAAATTGTTGCCCAGGCATTGCCAAGTCTCCCCGCGATCTTCCGATAAATAGAGGTTGCCTGTGGTACTGCCGAAGCAGAGACGATCACCCGCCACATCGAGGCCATGCCGTAGCACTATGTCGTAGGCGTTCTCTTGTGGGAGACCGCTGCGGAATGCTTGCCAGGATTGCCCACCGTCCGTGGTGCGCGCAACGCACAGACCGCCGGCTAGCGCCATGCGCGCCGAATCCGCGCGCGCGGGAACGACCCACGCGGTGCGTCCGTCGCGCGCGTCGACCGCGACGGGGAAACCGAAATGCACGCCGGCATCGGGCCTGCTTACCTTTTTCCAGGTCTGCGCGCCGTCGTCGCTGTAGAACACACCGCAATGGTTCTGCTGCCAGAGGTGATTCGGCTGTCCCGGGCAGGCGGCGATGAAATGCGGATCGTGCCCCCACTCGGCTTCCGGATTCGGCAGATAGTCGTTGGTCACACCGCGATTGCGGCCGTTCCAGGTCTGGCCGCCGTCGAGGGTCTCCAGCACGCCGGCCGACGACACGGCGATGTGCATGTGCTGCGCATCGCGCGGGTCGATGATGATCGAATGAATACCGGGCTCGAATACACCGTAGTCGATACTCGCCGGCGTACCGTTCCAGAGGTTCTCGCTGGTCGCGTCACCGGCGAACAGATCGCCGCCGCGACTGTCGTGATTCCACAGCGGTCGGTTGAGTTCCCAGCTATCGCCGCCATCGTTGCTGACAAACAGGCCACCGGGGATCGTGCCGGCATACACTCGGCCGGGTTGCTCGGCAGTGCCGAAAGCGAGGTTCCAGATTTTGAACACGGTGGCATCCTTGTACTCCGGCTGTCCCACCGGCGCCTCCGGATCGAAATCCGGCGTCGGCAGGTACTTGACGATGTAGCGCGCGCCCTCCGGGTACTTCAACGACGACACATCCTCCCAGGTCGCGCCGCCGTCACGCGAACGCGACAGCTTCGGCCCCCAGTGTCCGTGGTCCAGCGAAGCCCACAAGGTACCGTCGCGCGGATCGCGCGCCGCGTAACACACGGGTATGCCCGCATGCTCGATGGGGCGCGGACGCCAAGTGGAATTCGAACGTTCGAAGATCACGGTACCCTTGCGCGTACCGAGCAGAATCATGTTGGACATAAGGTCGACCTCCCTATCTTTGTGGATACAAAATATGCGTGTCCGGACCTCTTCCGGCCCTCTCAAATACTCTGCCCCTTCGTTCCGCTGGAGACAAGCCCCTCACCGCTCCATCCGAATAATGGATTTCACGCTGGAATAGACGGATGATGTTTCAGGCAACACGCTGGCCACTCCCCGTCAAACACTGTCGCCGGTGAGGTTGTCGTTCGCTATAAGAATGAATCCTGGGTTCAGGGAGGATCGTCATGAACATCGCAGACAGCGCGCTCGACCTCGTCGGCAACACCCCACTGGTGCGCCTCAATCGCATCGCCCAGGGCATCGATGCTCAGGTCGTGGCGAAGCTGGAATTCTGCGGCCCGGGCGCCAGCGTAAAAGACCGCATCGGCGTAGCGATGATCGAGGCGGCGGAGCGTGCCGGCGTACTGCGGCCAGACTCCATCGTTATCGAACCCACCAGCGGCAATACCGGCATCGCGCTCGCGTGGGTGTGCGCGGTGAAGGGCTACCAATGCCTGCTGTTCATGCCCGAGTCCATGAGCAAGGAACGCCGGGCGGTCATTCGCGCGTTCGGCGCGGAACTCAGACTTACGCCGGCGGCCGAGGGCGCGCTTGGCGCGGTACGGCGCGCGGAAGAACTCGTCGCCTCGGACCCGGCGCGCTACTTCATGCCGCAGCAATTCGAGAACCCGGCCAACCCGGAAGTACATCGCCGCACGACGGCGGAAGAGATCTGGCGCGATACCGAAGGCCAGGCTGACATCCTGGTGTCGGGCATCGGCACCGGCGGCACGCTCACCGGTGTCGGCGAAGTGCTCAAGGCACGCAAGCCGGGATTCAAATGCATCGCGGTCGAGCCCGATGCCTCGGCCGTCCTCTCCGGCGATGCCAAAGGTCCGCACCTGATACAGGGACTGGGCGCTGGGTTCGTCCCCGCCGTGCTCAACCGCGACATGTGCGACGAAATCCTGCGCGTCACGAACGACGCCGCACTCGACACCGCGCGGCGCATGGCGCGGGAAGAAGGCCTGTTCGTCGGCATCTCGGCGGGCGCCGCGGTGTGGGCCGCGTTGCAGGTCGCGCGCCGGCAGGAGAACGCGGGAAAGCTGATCGTCGCGATTGTGCCCTCGTATGGCGAACGGTATCTCTCTTCACCCTTGTATGCGGGATTGATGGAATAACGCGCCGGTCAGTGAAGCCGTGCTTCGAGTCCCGAGGACACCAGGCTTTGCTCGATTGCGACCGCTATCGCGCGCGCCTTGGTATTGTGATGCCGAGCGACGTCATGCGCGGCCTGCGCCGAAAATAACCGCGCCAGCGCGGCCTGCGTGTCCATCTGCAATCGCACACGGCCGATGGATTCCGCCAGCGCCGCGGCGCGGGTCAACTCGGTCTGCGCCCCCACGTAATCTTTATCTGTGAACATAGCCTCGCCGCGCCAGCGCCGTGCGCGCGCCTCGATCTCGCGCAGGCCGTTCGACTCGGCAATCGCGAGCAGTTCGTCCGCGTATGCGCGACAACGGCTCGCGTCGCCCGCCGCGAGCGCAATCTCCGCCAATCCGTCCATACATCGGACCATCATGTAGCGCTCCGATGTGCGCCGCGTTTGTTCGAGCGCGGCCTGCAACGCCGGCTCCACGTTGTGTTGCCCGAGCCGCGACCGTGCGACGGCGAGGTGTGCGTCGATCGCGGTGCGCCAGAACAGAATGCCGGTGTCGGTCCCAAGCGCGAATCCGCGCTCCAATTGCTCAACCGCTTGCTCGTTCAGACCGAGATCGAGCAGGAGATGGCCAATGGCATCGTAGGCGATGAGTTGATAGCGGACCTGCTTGAGACTTTCGAGCCAGTGCAAGGTCTTTTGCATGCCGATCCATGCCTCGCCGTACCGGCCCATGCACGCCCGGACATGGTCGAGTCCGAGCAACGTCGGTCCAAAGTGCCATTGCAAATCCGCGGCACGCGCGATGTCGAGCGCCGCCTCGAAGTTCGCCAGGGCGCGCGGGTAGTCGCCGAGACCCTTGGTACCGACGCAGGCGTGGCCGATCATCATCAGATTCTCGGACTCGTAACTCTTATCGCCGATGCCGCGCGCCAGTTCGAGCGAGCGGGTGTAACACGCGATGGCCGCCGTGGGCTCCGCATTGGCGAAGTGCGCCTCGCCGCGACCATGATAGGCCTGCACCGCGACGAGGTCGGTGCAACCCGTGCGCTCGCAGATCTCGACTGCCTGCCGGTGGAATCCGATTGCCTGGTCGTTCAGTCCGGTGCTCCATGCGACGGTGCCAAGGTGATACAGCGTATCGGCGGCGTGGTGCTCGTCGTTCATTGCGCGGGACTCGGTCAGCGCCTCGGTAAGGCATGCCGTCGCCTCTTCGTATTGGTCCGCGCGCCGATAGGCCATGCCCAACTGGATCAGTGCGTCGCGAGTCTTTGCGCGGTCGCCGTCGGCACGCAACGCAGCGATCACGTAGCGGATATCGGCGACGGCGCCTTGCGTTTGTCCGGCCTGCGCGCGTGCCGCGCCGCGTTGCTCGTAGAGCGCGAGGCGTTGCCGTGCGTCCAGCGATTCCGGGTGCGACTCGGACAACGCGACGGCACGATCCAACCAGTGCAAAGCATCGCGCATGGCGAACAGCGTCTGCGAATATTCTCCGGCGAGAACCAGGTAATGGAGCGCCTTCGACCAGACGTGTGCGCGCGCGTAGTGCTCCGCAAGCTGGGCGTCGCGTTCGTGCGTGGCGTCTTCGCGGCGGCGCTCCAGGGTTTCGGCCACCGACCGGTGCAGCAGTCGCCGCCGCGCCCCGCCGATGTCGAGATAGACCACCTCGCGCAGCTTGTCGTGGCTGAAGTCGTAGACGCCACCCTCGGGTTCCTCGCGCAGCAAACGCCGCTTGACGAGTGTCTCCAGCGCATCGAATAGCTGCGTCTCGGGCTCGCCTGTCACGTCGAGGAGGGTATCGAAATCGAAGCGTCGGCCGAGCACCGCGGCGGTTTCGAGCAGCGGCCGGATCGCTTTGGGTACGTGCGCGAGTCGCACACGCACGGCGGCGCGCAACGCGTCCGGGAGCAATCCCGGTGCACCGCTCGCGCGGGGCACCAGTTGCGTCTCGCCTTCGCTCAGGGATTGCAGGATCGACATCAGGAAAAACGGATTGCCTTCGGTTTCGCGATGCAGACGCTCGGCCAGGCCGGACGCGTCGGGGTTCGCGTCAGGGTTCGCTCCCCCGTTCGTATCGGCGAGCGCCGCAACCAGACGCTCGGTCTCGGCATAACCCAGCCGGGCGAGCGGTACGCGGCGCGCATCCGTGTCGCGGCGCAAACTCTCGACCAGTTGCGCGAAGCGTTCGTCGCTGTCGATGGCCTCGTCCCGATAGGCGTAGATCGCCAGCACCGGACGCTGCGCGGCGTGACGCGCGAGCGTGTGCAGCACTTGTGCGCTGGCGCCGTCGGCCCACTGGATGTCGTCCACCATGAGAATGGCTGGACGACCCTCTCTCGATGCTTCGAGGAGTTGGTCCACGGCGCGGGACAGACGCGCCTGCCGCGCTTCGGGGAAATCGTTCGACAACTGCGGCAGGTCCGGACAACGCTCGCCCACTTCGGGAACCAGCGCAGCAAGCTCGGCGAGCGACACGGGCGCCAAGGCGCGCAACGCTGCGGCCGAGACGCGGTCGAGCGCGCGCGTGACGAGATCGATGACGGGCTGGTACGGCGTCGCGCGTTCGATCTCATAGCAGTTCGTCACGAGCGTCGGCAAGCCCTGAGCATGTGCGTACTGCGCGACTTCACGCAGCAAACGGCTCTTGCCGATACCCGGTTCGCCTTCGATCAGGATGGTGTGCCCAGTGCCGGCGGCGAGCCGCGCGATGAGTCCGATAAGCAGGCCATACTCGTTGCCTCGGCCGACAAAGGGTGTGGCATCGCTCGCGGCGCCGACAGCCGAATCGAGCGGGGCATGACCCGTTGCGGCGGATTCCGTGGCGTGTGTAGCGGGAGCGAGCGGAAGAGGGTTCAGTGGCAGACGGTGCGTGGCGTGCAGCGCACGGGCCGCCGCGAGGAAATCGCCCCGCTCCTCATCGGGTACGGCGAGCGATGCGGCGAGTCGTTCAGCGAGCTGCCGCGAAGGACGACGCTCGTCGGCCTCGATCTTGCGGATGGTGAAACCCGAGCAACTGACCCGCCGGGCGAGCACCTCCTGGGTGAGGTCCAGCGCCTTGCGCCGCCGCCGCAGCCAGTAGCCAAACGAATCTGTCCGGCCATCCTCCATGCCGTTTGCCCCCCCTTGTGCCGCCGCCGCGCCTGAGTCTACCAGCTAGGCCCGGGCTTTTGTCCCGCTTTTTGTCCCGCTTTGCGAGACCCCAGCCTCTCCGTATTGGCGTGAACTAGGCACGTCGTTCGGCGCCACCGGTCTTGACCCGACGCTACGCAACAGGACCGCGTTGCCACATCCGGACACGTCCTAAACCGCATCACCAGGAGCAAGGCTATGACAGCAACACTTTTTGAACGGCTCGGCGGCAAAGAAGGCATTCAGCGCCTCGTGACCGACATCGTCGACAACCACTACCGCAACCCACTCATTCGTACCCGTTTCGAAAAGGTCAAGGACCGCGCCATGCTGGAGCGCCATTCCGTCGAGTTCCTATGCGCCGGTAGCGGCGGGCCGCAGACCTATACCGGCCGAGACCTGTTGTCAGCCCACCAGGGCATGAACATCAGCGAGCAGGAGCTCATCGCGGCGATCGACGACATCGTCGCGGCAATGGCCAAGAACCACTATGACCCGTCCGTGCAGAACGAAGTAGTCGCCATTCTGTACTCATTGAAGGGTGATGTGCTGCGGCGCTGATCCGCGGCATCGGCAGTTTCTGATCAATGCGCCGCATCGATCGTAACGCGGCGTTGTTACATCCATCGCAATCCACTCAAGGAGAATCACCATGTCTGCCATCCATTCCACGCCCTCGCCCACCGTCGATCTCGCGGCCGTGAAGAGCAAGCAGCACCTTGCCTGGTCCACCGGCGACTACGCCGTCGTCGGTACCACGTTGCAAATCGTCGGCGAATCGTTGTGCGAAGCGCTCGACCTGCGTGCCGGCGAGCGCGTACTCGACGTCGCCGCCGGCAACGGCAATGCGACATTGGCCGCCGCGCGGCGTTGGTGCAACGTCGTCTCGACCGATTACGTTCCGGCGCTGCTCGACCATGGGCGCGCCCGGGCGAGCGCCGAAGGCCTGCCGGTGCAGTTCGAACAAGCCGATGCCGAGAATCTGCCGTACACCGACCACAGCTTCGATGTGGTGGTATCCACCTTCGGCGTGATGTTCACGCCCGACCAGGACAAAGCGGCGGCGGAAATGGCACGCGCCTGCAAACCTGGCGGCCGCATCGGCCTCGCGAACTGGACGCCGACCAGCCTTATCGGCGAACTCTTCAAACTGATGGGTACGTATGTAAACCCGGCGGCCGGCGTGAAGTCGCCCGCACTCTGGGGCACCGAGGCGCGGCTGCGCGAGCTATTCGCGGAGCGGCTTGAAACGATCTCAATAGAGCGCAAGGACTTCGTGTTCCGTTACCGCAGCGCCGCGCATTGGCTGGAGGTCTTCCGCACCTTCTACGGACCGATGAGCAAGGCGTTCGCCACACTGGACGACGCACGGCAGGAAGCCCTCGCCGCCGACCTGATCGCTCTGGCCGAACGCTTCAATCGTGCGACCGACGGTTCGTTGGTGGCCCCGAGCGAATACCTCGAAGTGGTTATCACGCGTGGCGATTAAGACGCTGTGCCACCGCAAAGCAGATGCGGATAAACACACAACAAGCCCATCTGGCCGGCCCGGCGTGTTACAGAAACGAGGCGTAGTCATGAACAGACCGCTTGATTACTCCATGCGCATCGTATCGCTGGCAACTCTTTTGCTACTGGCGGGCTTCGCGCATGCGGCATCGAATGCCGCGCAGACGGAAACCACGGGGGAAAGTCCATGGCTCCCTGCCCGCGTCTTCTGCGAACAACGCGGCGGCACGATTACGGAGACGGGCAACGAAGATGTGTATATTTGCTGCTACAAGCAGAAGCAGAAATGTCTCGTGAGCAATACCCGGTCGAAGCAGAGCTTCTTGGTGGATCTGCCTTGGAAGACGACGGGGCTGGAGGGAATGGACTAGAACCTACCGCACCCAGCGCAAATATCGGTGACATCTACCTCACAGTCCCTCACCCCACCAACGCCACCGCCTTGATCTGCGCCCACAGTTTCTGGCCTGGGTGCAGTTGCAAGTTGGCGGCGGAGCGTTGCGTGACGCGCGCGACCAGCGGGACACCGCCGGCGTTCAAGCGCACCAAAGCCAGTGCGGGATGAGTATCGGCGGCAATCTGGTCGACGGTCGCGGGCAAGGCGTTGAGGATGCTGCTGTCGCTGTGGGTTTCCAATGCGAGGCTGATGTCGCGCGCGAGGATGCGCACGCGCACGCGTTGGCCAAGCGGCACGCCGCTGTCGCGCACCCACACATGTAGATCGGGATAGTCGCCGGAGAAAGCGATGCGCGCGAGATGCCAGTGCGCGTCGCGTTCGGCCACGGCGCCTTCCAACACCACGCCAGTGTCTTCGCCGAGACGGATGGGCAGATCGAGTCGCGCCAGGGTTTCGCTCAACGGGCCGCTGGCGAGCACGCGGCCTTGTTCCAGCACCACCAGATGATCGGCGAGCTGCGCGACTTCGTCGGGCGCGTGGCTGACGTAAATCAGCGGGATTTCCAGCGCGTCGTGCAGGCGTTGCAGATAGGGCAGGATTTCCTGTTTGCGCGCGAGGTCCAAAGCGGCGAGCGGTTCATCCATGAGTAACAGATGCGGGCGGGTGAGCAACGCGCGGGCGATGGCCACGCGCTGACGTTCGCCGCCGGAAAGACGATCCGGCATGCGGTCAAGCACTGCGTCGATGCCCAGCAGGTCGATCACCGACGGCAAGTCCACGCTGCGTGCGTCGCGCGCGGCGCGCTTGCGTCCGTATTCCAGGTTTTCGCGCACCGACAGATGCGCAAACAGACTCGCCTCCTGGAACACATAACCCAAGGGCCGGCGATGCGTGGGCAGAAACACGCCGTGCGCATCGTCCTGCCAGACCGCGCCGTTCACGTCCAGATAATTGCCCGGATCACTACCCGAAACCCTAGCGGATGTACGTTCCAGTCCGGCGATGGCACGCAGGCAGGTGGTCTTGCCGGAACCCGATACGCCGAACAAGGCGCTGACGCCGCGGCCGGGCAGATGCAAATCCACATCCAGATCGAAGCCGGGATGGGCGATGCGCACGCGCGCGTGAATGTTCATGCGCGCCGCCGGCCTGGGTTGAGGCTATAGAGCGCGAGCAGCACCAGGAAGGCGAACAACACCATGCCCGCCGACAGCCAATGCGCCTGGGTATATTCCAGCGCCTCGACGTGATCGTAAATCTGCACCGAGACCACGCGCGTCTTCTCGGGAATGTTGCCGCCGATCATCAACACTACGCCGAATTCGCCGACGGTATGCGCGAAGCCGAGGATGGTGGCGGTGAGGAATCCGGGTTTCGCCAGCGGCAACACCACGCTGAAGAAGGCATCCAATGGCGAGGCGCGCAACGTCGCCGCGACTTCGAGCGGCCGTTCGCCGATGGCCTCGAAGGCGTTCTGCAAGGGCTGCACTACAAACGGCAACGAGTAGATCACCGAGCCCACCACCAGACCGGCGAAGGTGAACGGCAACACGCCCAGCCCGAGCGCCTGCGTCAGTTGGCCGATGGGGCCGTTGGGTCCGAGCGTGACCAACAGATAGAAACCCAGCACCGTCGGCGGCAACACAATGGGCAACGCGACCAACGCACCGACCGGCCCTTTCCACGCGGAGCGCGTGCGCGCCAGCCACCAGGCGATGGGCGTGCCGAGCAACAGCAGAATCATCGTGACCACCGTGGCCAACTTCACGGTCAACCAGATGGCGGATAGATCGGCGGCGGTGAAGAGGGAGTCCATGGGTTCAATCGGTGTGAACAATGTGGCTTAGCCTAAACTGTTGCACAGGACGAGGGGAAATGTTTTTTATGTGTAGCCCGGGTTTCGCTGCGCTCAACCCAGGCTACATTTCTATTGTGAGTAGCCAAATGACTTGATGACTGTCTTCGCCGCAGTACTCTTGAGATAACCGATCAGGGCAACGGCGGCGGGATTGTCCTTGGCCTTGGCGAGCAGCACGGCGTCCTGACGGATCGGGCGGTGCAGATCGTCCGGCACGATCCAGGCGGAACCGCTTTTGATCTTGCTGTCCGCATAGACTTGCGACAACGCGATGAAACCCAGTTCGGCATTGCCGGTGGCGACGAACTGATAGGTCTGGGCGATGTTCTCGCCCTGCACGAACTTGGGTTCGATGGCACTCGACAGGCCAAGCTTCTCCAATGTCTCCACGGCGGCGGCGCCATAGGGCGCGAGCTTCGGTGCGGCGATGGCGAGGTGTTTGAACGCGCCACGCTTCAACACTTCGCCTTGCGCATCTACACCGTCCGGCTTGGCCGACCACAGCACCAGTTTGCCGATGGCGTAGGTGAAGCGGCTGCCGGGAACGGTTGCGTTCTCCCGTTCCAGCTTGGCGGGCGTTTTATCGTCGGCGGCCAGCAGCACGTCGAACGGCGCGCCGTTTTTGATCTGAGCGTAGAACTTGCCGGTGGCGCCGAACGTCAGCAGCGCGTGATGACCGGTGGCTTGTTCGAAGTCCGCGGCGATGCGCTGCATGGGCGCAGTGAAGTTGGCGGCAACGGCGACGTGCACCTCGCCGGCACGGGCCGGGGATGCCGAACTCGCCAATATAGAGGCGATAAACAGGGTGCCAAAGCGACGTATCATTGCCGAGGTATCGTAGCGCGATTATGTGTTCCGAATGTGGTGGGCGATCTTCGCCAGATTAGCGTAGAGCCGTTCGCGCAGTTGCTGGTTGTCGACCACTTCATCGAGTGCCCTGCGCATACACAGCAGCCATTGATCGCGTTCAGCGTCGCCGATGGAAAACGGCGTGTGGCTGGCGCGCAGCCGCGGCTGGCCGTGCTTTTCCGCATACAACTGTGGGCCGCCGAGCCAGCCGGTCAGGAATTCATAGAGCTTCTGCCGGGAACCGTTCAGATCCTGCGGGTGCTGGCCGCGGATGCCTCGCGTCTCGGGCAAAGACGCCATGAGATCGTAGAAGCGGTCCACCAGTTGGCGCACGCGCTCCGCGCCGCCGAGGGTTTCGTAGTCCGGGTTGCGCACCGGCACGGTTTGGATGGGAATCATGGGAACAACTCACAGCTCGGTATCGACAACCCTATATTGCCCCAGGTTTTCCAATTGTGCCAGCGTGGCCAGCCCGCTGTCGTCTTCCGGGCCGAAGCAGGCGTCGAAGTCCACGCAGACTTGGCAGCTCGGCGCACTGCACGCCTTCACGTCGGCGCGGTCGCACAATTGTTTGTAGAAGAACTTCTTCCACTTCATGTTGCCGGCGTTCTTGACGAACAGCGCGGTGAAATGTCGGTTGAGCAGATCGGACAACGCTTGGCGGTCGGGCAGGCCCATGTCCTGATACAAATGGTTGCCGCCCATGCAGCCGCTGGCGACGGCATAGGCCAGCCACTCGGTCTGCTCGCCGGCGTCGGCGCGATGATCCAGCAGCAACCGCAGCAGGTCGTCGAACTCGTCGGTGCGCACCAAACCGTCCCGCGACGTCTTCGCACGGGACAGCAGCCAGTCGTAGTCGATGCAATGACTCATCGCACTCATCCCCTCTCACCGCCTAGCCATGTAGGATGGGTGGAGCGAAGCGCAACCCATCGTGACCGGTATTCATGTTCATCGATGGGTTACGGCGCGAAACGCCTTCACCCATCCTACCCTCTTACCTTTTGTTGCTACGCAGCGTCCATCGGCATATGCGTGTAACACTTCTTCGGACAAATCTTGGCGCAGGCCTCGCAGCCGACGCAGTTCATTGGGTTGGCGATGGTCATGACTTTCTTTTCGTATTCGTCATCGTCGTCGTCATCGTCGGGCGAGACCGCGATGTATTCGCCGTCTTCATTGACGCCCTTGAGTTGCAGCACGTCGCGTCCGCACACCTTGAAGCAGCGCCCGCAGCCGATGCACTTCTCCTCGTTGATGGCGTTGACGAACTTGGGCGTCCAACTGCGCCCGTCCGGCAGATTGATGGTCACGACACTCATGGACTCAAGCTCCCGCGTCGGCCAGCCGCTGACGCGCGGCCATGAGGTTCTTGTAGGTCTGATAGGTCTGTTCGGCCAGATCCGGAATCTTTTCCCAACCGATGGGCAGATCCTCGGCGAGGTCGTGCAGATTCATTTTCAGCGCCGTCGCCTGGGCGTTGAGTTTTTTCACGTCTTTCTTCAATGCGTCCAAATCCACGACCGTCTCCTGCCGTTGCATGAATTCGCCCCAGTGCGGGACGTCCGACTGACTCCACTCTGTATCGCGTACGAACATGGCGGTCTCCTCACTCGTAACGGGCAACATCCGGATATTGCGCGGTCATGGCGATGCCTTGCGCGACCAACTTGCGGCCCTCTTCGGCCAGGCGTTCCAGACTCTCGAAGCCGAAGCGATGCACATCGCGCAGTTGCTTGTTGATGACGATCAGGCGTCCGGCGATGAGAATCATGCGACCGAAGCCCTCGTGGTGCATTTTCATCATCGGCGAGACCATGATGCCGGTGGCGCGCTCGATCGACAGGCCGATGGCGTTGTAGAACAGTTCCAGCCGCCACAACGTATCCGGATCGGGATCGCCGATGATGGGCAGTTCGCGGCGTTGCTCCTTGGTGACGATGTAGGGCGCGAGCAGATCCAGATCGGTCTTGCCGTCCCAGGCGCCGTGCGCATCCTGCGCGCGCCATTGTTTGATGAGCTCGCGGATGAACAGACTATCCATCGGGTCCGCGTTGTCCACTGTGGCGGCCGTTGCTGCCTCAACCATGTTCCGTCTCCTCATCCTCGAATTCGAAAGTACGTTCCTGGCCTTTGAGCATGGCCTTGCGCAGCCAGGGCGGTGGCGTGCCGTTGAGTACGGCGCGCAATTTCTCCAACAGCGCGCCGATGTCCTCGGGCTGATTCACCTTGATCGGGTGGATGTTTTTGGCCACCACGCGCGCCGCGCCCGAACCGCCGATGGCGGCGACATACAGAATGGCGCAATCCTTGATGGCCGCGAGTTTGGGCGCGAGCTTGTCCTCGTCGCCGTCCTCTTGCAGATCGCCGTCGAACTGCACGGCCTCGACCAGATGGCTGGCCTCGCCGGATATTTCATAGATGGCGATGTTCTTCGCCCAACCGAAGTGCGCGTCCACCCGTTGCATGTCTTGCGTCGCAAATGCCACTTTCATCGTTCCTCCTGGCGGATTCCCCGCCGTGTTGCGCGCGTTAATGAGTCGCAGCCGGCGCACAGCCATGACATGACTCGTTGTTCCCGCTGTCCGCCGCCCACGTCATTGCCGTGGGTTCATGGCTGGCCGCGAGAAACAGATTGCCGATTTCAAAAATCAGATCGCGGCTGCCGCGATAACCGACGCTGACCCGATGCGCCGCGCCGAGCCGGTCGAACATCGGTACGCCCATGCGCAGAAACGGAATGCCGAGTCGTTCCGCTGCCTGACGGCCGTGCGAATGGGTGATGAGCAGATCGCAGCCGCGCGCGCGCGTCTCCAGGTCTTCGAGATCGCCGATCAGGACTTCCTCGGCGGACAAGCGCTCCAGCAAGGGCGATGCGGTGGTGGTGACGGCGGCGCTGATATCGCAGCCCATGTCCGCCAGCAGCCCGCTTATATTCCACAGCAGATCCGGCTCGGCGCCGATGGCGATCCTCTTGCCGCCATAAAAGAAATGTCCGTCGAGCATCGCATCCAGCAATTGGCTGCGCTGACGCCGGTATTTGTTCGGCACCGGACGGCCGGACAGTTCGCTCAACACCGTCATCAGCTCATCGCTGGCCGCAAGACCGGTGACCCGGTCCAGCACGCGATACAGCACATCCGCTTTGTCCTGCAACGCCTGCGCCGCCGCGCGCATCTGTTCGCCGAACGCCAGCGTGAACTGCGACGCGCCGGTCGCGCGAATCTGCGCGAGCGTGGTACCGCCCAAGGTGGTCGGCACGAATTCGTCCGAGACATGGCCGTCCAACGAACCGGACAGATCGGGCAGGATGATGGGCGCGAGACCGAAGGCCTCGACGATCTCGCGCAGTTCCTCGATATCGCCGGGCGTGAGATGACTGCCGGCCAGGATGTTCACTTGGCCTTCGACCATCGGCGCGGGCTCGGCCAGCTCCTCAATGAGTTTGGTGACCGCCTTGGCCCAGCCATCTTGCAGCGCGCCGAGATAATCCGGCGTGGAGACATAGACGATGGCGAGATCATTCAACTCCGGATGCTTGTCGCGGATCAGTTTGATGTAACCGTCGACATCGTCGCCCTTGGTTTCGGTGAGCCCGGTCGAGGCCAGACCGATGATGGCCGGCTTGGCGCGCGCGTGAATGTTGAGGATGGCCTGCTCAATGTTGTCGAAACCGCCCATGATGGTGGTGGTCTCGTTCATGGCGGTGGTCTGCAAGGGAATGGCCTCGCGGAAATGCCGCACGAACAACACCAACCCGAACGCCGTGCAACCCTGCGAGCCGTGCAACACCGGCATGCAGCGATCCAAGCCCATGAAGGCCAACGCCGCACCGATGGGTTGACTCATCTTCAGCGGGTTGACGCTGCATGCCTTCTTGCTGGTTATTACGTTTGCCATTCGCTCGCCTGTAATCTCGTAGCCCGGATGCAGGCCCCCTGTTCTATTGGGGGCCTAAATCCGGGATGTTGCGCCGCGCGATCCCGGATTCCGCTGCGCTTCATCCGGGCTACATTTACACATTTACGATTCCCACGGCGCCGGCCTGCGCACCTGCGCCCAGATCGGGTTGTACAAGGATTTGTCGATTTCGCGCACCAGCGCCACCATGCCCGCGTAACCGGCATAGGCGTGATGACGTTCCTGGTTGATGTCCAGCCACGGCATCTTCGCTTTCAGCGCCACGAACTGCGAACGCCCGCCCGAGAGCATGATGTCGGCGCGCGCATCCTTGAGCATCTTGTACATTTCGCGCGGCGTCATGTCGTCGAACATGTGCGCTTCTTCGCCCATGATCTCCTTGATGCGCTGTTTGTCCTCGGCGGTAGATTTCTTTACGCTGGTGCCGACGATTTCGATACCGACCTCTTGCAAGGCCGCCACCACCGACCAGGACTTCACGCCGCCGGTGATGAGCAACACCTTCTTGCCGGCGAGGCGTTCCTTGTAGACCTCCAGGTGTTCCCAGGCACGCGCCTCTTCACGCGCGATCAGCGCTTCGGTGCGCGTCAGCAACTCATCCGGCGCGCCCTTCTCGACCAGCAGTTTTGCGATCTGGCGCAGCGCGTCGCTCATATCGGAGATGCCGTAGAAGGAACCCTCGAAGAACGGAATCTGATAACGCTCCTCCATCTTGCGCGAGATATTGACCATCGCCTTGGAGCACACCATCATCGCGGCCTTGGCGCGATGCGAATACGCCACCTCCTGATAGCGCGCGTCGCCGCTGATGCAGGCGAGCACGCGTACCCCCATGGCATCGAGCAGCGGCTTGACCTGCCACAGCTCGCCGGACAGGTTGTACTCGCCGATGATGTTGATGTCGTAGGGCGTGGTGTATTCCGGCTCGGCGGTGCCGATCACGTAATCGAGCAGCGCCTCGCCGCCCAACTTGTTGCCGAGATTTTTGACGCCGGCGAAGCCCGGTGAATTGACCGGAATCACCGGCTTGTTGAATTTTCTGCTGGCGGCTTTGCACACCGCTTC
>JACREG010000174.1 GCA_016218375.1 Gammaproteobacteria bacterium | reverse complement strand
TATGCTTGAACACACACCTGGGCCTGAACAAGATACGCGTTCTGCGTTGCGCTGGTTGTGGCTGGCGATGTTGGTGGTCATCCTGGATCAGGCCAGCAAACAGTGGGCCGAGGCGGTGTTGCCACAGGGTCAAATCGAACTAGTGTCCTGGTTTAATTTCACACTCGCCTACAATCGCGGCGCGGCATTCAGCTTTCTCGCCGATGCCGGCGGTTGGCAACGGTTCTTTTTCCTCGGCATCGGACTGGTTGCCGTCGTCGTCATCACGCTCTGGTTGCGTCGCTTGCGCGCGGACGAAACTCAGAATGCCATCGGCCTCGCATTGATTCTCGGCGGCGCCATCGGCAATCTCATCGACCGCGCGCTCTACGGTTATGTGGTCGATTTCGTCGACTGGCATTACGGCGATTGGCATTGGCCGGCGTTCAATCTCGCCGATGCCGCCATTTTGCTCGGCGCGGTGCTGGTGGTGCTCGCCGGTCTGCGCGGCGGCAAGGAACGCGCCGCGTGATTCATCCCTCGCAGATCCAGCCCGGCAGCCGCGTGCGTCTGCATGTGGCGCTCACGCTGGCCGATGGCACGGTGGCCGAGAGCACTTTCGATTCGGAGCCGCTGGAGTTGGTCATCGGCGACGGTACGCTGGTGAAGGGTCTGGAAATCGCGCTGTACGGACTGCGTCCTGGACAACGGCAGACGCTGACGCTGCACCCCGATCAAGCCTATGGTGCGCGCGATGCCGAGGCCGTGGGTTGGTTGCCGCGCGAACAATTCCCCGCCGATATGCCGCTGCAACCCGGCACGCTGGTGGGTTTTGTCGGCCCGCAGGGCGAAGAAGTCGCCGCGCTGGTGCTGGCCGTCGAAGCGGAACGCGTGCAGATCGATTTCAATCATCCCTTGGCCGGAAAACCCATTGTCTTCGAGACGGAAATCCTTGCGGTGGAACCGCCGGCCGAGGCGACGGATGACGAGAGTGCGTAGGAGCGGGCTTTGCCCGCGAACGGTTCGGAGGGTTGCCGGTTCGCGGCCGATGCCCCAGGGCAGCTTCTCGGCGCAAGCGCCTCACCTTCAGGCCGCTCCTACAGTGAGCATCTCTCTGCCTTCTTGAAGGTATAATCCCAGCATCGCTCTAACGTCGGAATTCACATCATGCACGTCCTCCTCGCCAATCCCCGCGGCTTCTGCGCCGGTGTCGACCGCGCTATCGAAATTGTCAACCGCGCGTTGGAACTGTTCGGCGCGCCGGTGTATGTGCGTCACGAGGTTGTACACAACCGCTATGTGGTCGACGATCTGCGCAACCGCGGCGCGATCTTCATCGAGGAACTTGCCGATGTACCCGATGGCGCCACGCTGATCTTCAGCGCCCACGGCGTGCCGCGCGCGGTGCAGGAGGCGGCCGCCGCGCGCCAGTTACGCGTGTTCGACGCGACTTGTCCGCTGGTGACCAAGGTGCATATGGAAGTCGGCCGTCATGCCAAGATCGGGCGCGAATGTATTCTCATCGGCCATGCCGGGCATCCCGAGGTCGAGGGTACGATGGGCCAGTACGACGGCGCGAACGGCGGTGCGATGTATTTGGTCGAGGATGTCGCTGGTGCCGCCACGTTGAACGTGCGCGATCCCGACAACCTCGCCTATGTCACCCAGACCACGCTGTCGGTCGACGACACCACGCGCATTGTCGAAGCCTTGCGCGCACGCTTTCCGGCGATCCAAGGACCGCGCAAGGACGACATCTGCTATGCCACGCAAAACCGTCAGGACGCGGTGCGCGCCTTATCCGGCCAGTGCGATGCGATTCTGGTGGTGGGTTCCAAGAACAGTTCCAACTCCAACCGCCTGCGCGAACTCGCCGAACAGAACGGCGTGCCCGCCTATCTGATCGACGGCGCCGAACAGATTCGCGACGCATGGTTGGACGGGAAAAACACCCTCGGCGTCACCGCCGGCGCTTCGGCCCCGGAGCTTTTGGTGCAACAGGTGATCGAGGCATTGCAGGCGCGCGGCGCACAGCTCGCCGAAGAGCAACGCGGCCGCGCGGAGACGATTACGTTTGCGTTGCCGCAGGGGTTGCGGCATGCCTGAAATCGACTAACTTCCCCAACACGTACTGACTGTGCCGGTGCCGGTGATGCCCTTTATGCCGAGCTGATTGATGCTCAGAGTGGCGCAGTCGGTATCGTCTGCCTGCGCGGCTTGAGGTTCGGCCTCCAGGGAATAGGTGCTCGACGTGACAGCCGCTAGACTCAGGGCGTAAAACTCGGTGGAGCCATCCTGTGGCGAGGAGGTGACTGGCAGGTCAGCGCTGGTGACATTGCTGCCATCGCTTTTCTGGTCATAGCGCCCGGAGATCGTGAAGTTACGCTCCATCCAATGCTGGTTCTCCAGCAGCGCTGACTCGGCATCGGCGCGGCGCGCTTTGCGCAATTGATCTTGATACGACGGATAGGCGATCGAAGCGAGGATCGCGACGATGGCTACCACGATCATGAGTTCGATCAGCGTAAAACCAGTTTGGCGTGATTTGAGCATTGCAAAGACCTCTATCCATCTGATAAATGCAGGGCACGTCAGGGTGCCCTGCATGATTATTGACCGCGCTAGTGCATACCGGGCGGGGGTGGTATGAGCTGTTGTGGGTTTTCCAGGACCCAGATGTCGCTCGCCGTGGGCTTGCTGCCGCCAGGATTGGAGAAATGTACTCCAACATGTTGCCCAACCCTCAGTGCGCCCAGATACAGATTTTTTTCCCGCAGGGTGTGTACGCGCGTATTGGCCGAGACACTTATCTGCATATCGCTTATGGTAACCATGAGCTCTTCCTTGTCGATGGCTTCCAGCGTACCGCCCAGATCGAAGGCGCGCGGATAGTCGACCGGTGTGTCCTGTGCCTGAACAGTGAGGCACCCCATCATCAATATAAACCAGCCCGCAATGATTCGTGTGAACATGTTGCGCTCCTAATTATCGAGTGCAGTTAGCATCGCCTGGCGGGCAACGCAGCTCTTCCCAGGACAGACGACCGGTGCCGATACCGCCCAGGTCTTTTACCCCTGTGTTACTGACTTCATCGCCTTCTACGACATTGGTGCCGGAGATGTAGCAGTTGTTACCCATACAGGCGGTGTCAGAGGGCAGGCCCAGGCCGGGATCAAGTTTTTTACCTTCGATAGTGTCGCCGCTGGCCGTCTTGTCGAGCTCGTCCAGAACACCGTCGCCGTTATAGTCGAACTCGATTTCTGTGGTGGTTCCACCAGTCAGGAAATCGGCGGCCATCAACCAACCGCTTCCGCCACCCAGACATGGATCGCTGTCGGGTATGGTGGTGGTGAACAACACCACATCGCCTCGCACCAGCGGATTGGTGACCGATCGTTCGCGCGTGGCAGGCAGGTTGAAATACCAGCCATGTACTGTATTGCTGTAGGTGACGGCATTATTACTTAAGGTACGGGAGTCCCCATTAGTAGTCACAGTTTGCTGACGTAGATTGGTTTGCGTTAGCGAGCGAGTGCCATGGTCCCATATGCCGTAGAAAGCCTGCGTAGTGGTCGAAGTAGTGTCTGCGGTTACCAGATATTGACCGGTACCGAACAGCACCAGCGCATTGGGTAGATTGGCATTGCTGGTGCTCACTGAGGTGTTGCGCACTACTTCGGGGGCTGTTGTGATCGGCTGACCTGCGGCCGTAGTGAACAACGGGCGGGGTGTGCTGCCTTGCGTGTAAGCTACGGCCGGTGTGGTACCCGTGAGATCGAAGGCCCACAGATTACCGCTCAGATCGCCAGCGTAGGCGCGGTCGGCCGTACCGTTGCCATCGGTGTCGACCACGGCCGGTGTCGCTAGACCATTGCGTGCGGCCTCGGTGCCCACGCCTGTGCAGACAATGTTGTAGTCCGTACCGGCGGTCCAGGTGCCGTCGATACCGCCTTCCAGTTTCACCACGAACAGCGCTGCTTGTCCGGGAGTGCCGCAAGATGTATCGGCCCCAGTGTTGGTGGTGTTGTAACCGTTACCAAAGATGGCGACCCAGTCACCGTTATCCAGCATGGCGATGGTCGGACGGCTGAAGGTGTAACCAAGGTCACGATGGGTGAATTCCCACAACACCGTGTCCGCCGGCGCAGTGCCGCTTTCGGAGAAGCTGGGGCTGGTGACATCGAGCGCGAACAGACCGGTACCGCCGCTGCGAAGACCGCCCACCAGGATGGTTTTCCAGCTCGACGTGCCGGTTGGTGTGGTCCGAATGTGCACGTCGGAAACGGTCGGTGCCAGATCGACATAGAACAGGTGGTTGTAGCCTGGGTTGCTCAGATAGTGCAGACCGGTCGTGCTGCTGGTGGAATACAGCTGGCTGGGCACATAGGCCATCACCTCGCTGCCCGAGCCTTCGCTGAAGCCATGCAGCATGCCATCGTTGGCGCCGACATAGATTACGCCGGAACGATTCTGATTAGCGGCTTTCCAATCCGCATAGGTGCTACCCGTAGTGGTCGGGAACGGTGCGGTGGCTGGCCAATCGAGGCTGGGTGCGCCGACATACACTGGCGTTGAGTGAATAATGTCACCCAGCCGGCTGGCGCGGGCGCGCAGGGTTTTGCTGTTGAAGGTGTTGGTGCCATCGGTATAGCTGCACGTTCCGCTGGTGCTACCGGTTTCGCAGTTGCGATCGCCACGCAGGAATCCCAGCCGGGCCATGCCGGTCGCCTCGTTATCCAAGGTGCCTGCGCTGTTGGTGCGCAGGTCATTCTTTTGGGTGGCAGTCAGCGAGGTCCACTGAAAGGCGGTGCCATCGGTGCCGTTGGAAGTGAGGATAGTGCGCGGATCGCTAGAGGTATTACGGTTATCGAGCTGGCTGGCGGCACGCCAGTTGGCGGTGGCGCTGATGGCGCCGGTAAAGGGATTCAAGGCGTAGGCCATCAGATCGCCGTCCCAATCATCGCTGTTGAACAAGGCCAGATAGACCTGGGAATTGGTGCTGAGCGAGGTGGTATTGAAGGCTACCGCCGCAGCAGAACCGCGCCGCCCCTCGATATTGCCGAGCGCATTGGTTAGTCCCGTGGCGAGTGCCTCGGGATTGCTGGCACTGACGAATTCGCCGCGGCCGTTATAGGCTGCGTGCCACAGGTCATCGATGCGTTCGGCGTTGGGATTGGTAATGGGGTCCGGCCAGCCGCTGAAGCCTGCCGCAGTCGGGTCGTCTGTGTCGGGATCGAGGGTACCCGTCAGGCCAAAGGCGATGCCGAAGGTAACGAGATGTTGTCCCTCGTTGGTGTCTGTGTCACTGGTGCGAACCATATTCGTATAGGATTTGATATCGCGTTCGTAATAATGCATGGCGATGTCGGCGAGTGTGTTCTGCCACGTGTCGGCATAGCTGCCGCCATCAAAATCCGTATTGGCGTCGCCGTCGGCGTTGCCCACGCCGGGATTGGAACTGTCGTTCCAGTACCCATCTGTCACCATGACGGAAAAATTCTGCTGGCAGGCGCCGCCTTGAGTGGCGCCGAGGATCGGTGAGCTGGAGCCTTCAAATAGGTCGCCTACCCGCTTGAGGGCGGTGCGCGCGGGTGTGCCTCCATTAAACGCCAATGAATAGATATTCTGAATCAGCGTGCGTCGATTGGTGGCGCTGCTCATCGTGGCGGCGTTGAGACGATTGCCCGCATTGAAGGCGTCCAGACCCATGCGCTTATTGTCGGTTCCATTGACAACCGTACCCATGGCGCTACGAGCTGTCAGGGAACGCTTGCGGTAATAGGTAAACCAGTTGGCGAAGTTTTGGACTTCTTCGGCATAGGTGCAAGTGGGTGCAGCAGCGCAGTCGGTGCGCGCGCTGCTGCCGGTGTATGAGCCCGTGCTTGAGGTGATCTGTACCAAAGTATGGGTATCGCTGGAGTCGACAACGCCGTTGCTGTTCGAGTCGGTCCAGGTGTAGTACTTGGCGGGATAGATCGTTTCCGAGTACCAGCCTCGATTGGCTGTGTAGTTATAAAACGTGAAATTCGCCGTCAAGTTGAACGTGGAAGCAGAGCCTGGCGTGATCGGCGCCGCGGAGGGCGATGCATTGCTGTAGAGAGGGTTGTTACTGGCATCGGTGCCCGGCCACGGCGAATAGCGCACGGTCGGATTGTAGTACATGGCGTTGTAGTTGTGGTTAAACGCGATCCAGGCTCCGGCGACAGAGGACTCGTCCGGTGTTACATAGGGATAGTAATTGCCGTAATTTGTGTAGTACCAAGTATCGTAAGTATTGGCGCGGGTCGGTAAAATATAATAGTTCCCATACCAGCCATCGATATACGGTAGACCTTCGCTGCCGTCCTGGACCAGCATATCCCAGTCCATACTTCCTGAATCGTCAGCAACGAAATAGACATTGGGTTCAACGCTAGCACCCAGAAACAGCGGACTGACGGGCAAGGTTCCCGGCGCGCCGGAAATAAGCGGGCTGTGCAGGGCCGCCGTCAACGCGACGATGAGTGGTGTTTTGTAAAAGCGTGTAACGTTCATTGTCGATTCCCCTTATGGGTATGCAGACGCGTGCGCATAGGTTTGTCGTAACCTCAGAAGCGTCTGCCGTAAAAGGTGCGCACCATAGACTCAGTGGCAGCCGTGGTGCCGCCGGCTACACCGGTGCCGCGGGCGGTGATTTCGAACGTTGCGACATCGCCAGGTGTACCTTGGCCATAGCCTTTGACCCTCAGGCTGCTGCTGTCTACCGCGACCGTGCCTGTATAACGCGCGAAGAAGCGCGGTGCCGTACCGATGCCTTCCAGCGGCGTGCCGGCACGTGAGGTGGCATTGGATGTCCAGGTCGCCGTTGCGAATGGATCAGGTGCGTCCTGATATTCGCCGTACAGTCCATTGCTACCGGCAAAAGCGGCCGTGCTGGCCACGGCTTCGATGAAAGCTTCGCCGTCGCGGATGCCCGATTCGGCGGCCTGCAAAGCCACGTCGCGATCACGCATGTTGCCGGCCATCTTTTCTTCCAGGGTCGTGGTCTGCATGGAGGCCACGCCAATCATGGTCAAGATCAGCAGAAACAGCAGGCTGACGATCAAGATCGCGCCCCGCTGGGTGGTGTGGGGTTGCACTGCATGTGGCCAGTAGCGTGAGGTCATAGCGTCGTTACCTCAGGGGGTGCGGTTGCGGATGGCGATAGTCGTGGTATAGACCTGACGAATACGTCGGTCGCCCGCTGTGATGTTCGCGCCGTTGTAGGCATAGGTTTGCGTCTCGGGCGCAAGGTTGTCCGCATAAGTGCGCATCAACAGGGAGATGCGGATGCTGACCACCCGCTCCATGTCGGTGACATTGGGCAACGGAACGTAGTAGTTGGCGGTGCCATAGCCGGCGGAGCCTTCGGTGTCGGTATCCTCGCCGTATTCGATCTGCATGTTCTCGACGCCATCGGCGAGTTCGAGGTTGGTGACGCCATTATTACGGAACAGCGCCGGCTCGCCGTTGTTGCTGCCGGCGCCCAGTGCATAGCTGACGCTGCGGACTTTGTAGATCTGGGCATCACCGGCATAGGTTTTGGAGAGGTTGCCTGTGCTATTGCCCGGTGCCACAGCGCCACCGCTGTTGTGTGCGGCGGTACCGGATGTGTTGGGGTTGTTGTCCGTAATCTGGAAGACGTCGCCCGATTGACAGTCGCTGACCATGACGATATCGCCCCGTGCCAGCCCATTCTGAGTGCTGACATGGAGCGCTGCGGCGTTGGTATTCATGAATGGAGGTTCTACGACGATACCGCTGCCATACGCGCCTTGCAGGACGAGGGTGTCGGAACCGTTGTAGCCATCGTTGTCGGTGCCGCTGATGCCGCCCAGGCCGATGTCGATGCCTCCGCCACCAATCACGTCATTGCTGATCTCGGTGGCATTCGCTACACAGCCCCAGAAATCTGCCATGCGCAGATCATTGGAGAGAAACTGAATAGCGAAGCGGCCATTTTCCTGGACGCGCGAGACGCCATCTTGCACACGGTAGGTTTGCTTGCTGGACACATAGATCTGGCCGACGCCTGCCAGCAGAACTAGGCTGACGGTCATGGCAATCATGATCTCAACCAGCGTGAAACCCTGTTGCGTAGTGTAAGCGTGTATTGAATTGCGCATGGGTGCCGTTCTCATGGCTGGAAGGAAGTCCAGAAATAGCCATCCATGCCGCCGTCACGGTTGGTATCCCACCAGATTTTTACGGCATACACGCCGCCGGTACCGTCGCAGCCATTGTCGCCTACCCCCGTGCCATCCACGCCATCTGCGTCGGGTGTGGGGTCGCTATCGATGCAGACAACGCCCTCGCCGAGGCCCGCTTCAGCGGGATTGGGTGTGGGCAGGGCAGCGAACAGGGCGGTGCGCCACTGGTACAAATCGTGTTGCGCAAGTTCGTTGGCGGTGCAACCGGTGGTGGCATCGTTGCAGTTGGTGTTTTCGACGGCTACGCCTTGATCGTAAGTGCCGGCCTCGACGCCAGTCATGTTGGCGCGCATGCGTTCGGCGATATCCGTCGCCAGAATGGTGGCTTGGGAGCGCATATAGGCATCTTGATTGTTGCGCAGCCCAAATGCTTGCAGGCCAGCGACACCTAGGAGGCCGATCGATAAAACGACGACGGCGATGAGCACCTCAAGCAGTGTGAAGCCGCGTTGAAGGCTGTGTCCGGTAGGCTGTGTATGTGAGGTTGGTCGCATCGTTGAATGCCGGGTTCTATAGCAGTTAGGAGCAGGCGGCTGGCGTCGGGCTGATACCGACACGTCCCGAATTGGAAACATTGATCGTCCGACCTTGTTCGCCGCTGCGGTCATCGCACATGGTGAAGACGCCGGTGACCAGCGATATGCCTGTCGGGTCGAAACGGAATTGGCTGGGGCCATTGCTGGTATAGGTGACTGTCGCGTTCAAGGCTTGGCGGGCGCGCAGCAGCTCGGTGCTTTGTGGGATGGCGTCGCCATTGTCATCGATCCAGGCGATCCAGCCGACCGCCCAGTTGGTGCCGCCGGTGCAACTGGATTGATTGGAGCTGGCACAGATATAACCGTAGCGGCGGCGCTTAATGGCCTCGCTACGGGCCAAATGAGCGCCCGCCACGAATTCGTTGGCATAGGAAACCAAGCGATTGTTCTTGATGAAATCGCCGAAGCTCGGGATACCCACCGTGAGCAGGATCGCCGCCACGGCCAGCGTGATCATCAGTTCGACCAATGTGAATCCGGTGTGCTTTTTCATGATTCCCTTTCTACTCCCTGTGCGGGCTGTCTGTCCGCCGGTTCCCGATGAGCTGCGGGGATCGGCCGACGAGCGGCGCTGCGGCGATGGCAATGGGCGCGGCCCGATCTGAATGGTCTGAACGGTCTGAAGGGAGGTAGCGGCGGGCGGGGGGAAATCTGCACGCCGGAGACGGGCATTGCTCAGGGCGGGAGTTGTTGGCGGGCGAAGCGGGGCAGGTCGAGGCCGGGGACGAGGCTTTGGATTTGAAGTGTCTGCACCGGGTTGTCCGCCGGCCAGCTCACGGTGATGTCCACGTATTTATAGTCGGGCGCCAATGTGTGATGCACGTCCCAATCGATGGCGTAGGTGTACAGCAGGCCTTGCTGCTGCGTGCTGCCGGGTGTGATCGCGTCGCGGTAATCCGTATAGGTAAAGAGTGTCTGGAAGGCGGCGAGCTGGTCCAAGGCCATGGCGGTCGCTTCGTCGCGGGCCTTGGCCTCGGCGCTGGCGGCCAGCAGGCTGGCCTGCAAACGGGCGGCGCCGGTCAGACCGAGCAGTACGAGTACCAGCGTTACCAAGGCTTCGATGAGCGTGAAGCCGTGCGCCTTGCGCATCAGAAGTCCCTCCAACTGCCGGCGAGTTGAACGATGTCCAGCGGTGGCGGTTCGATGCGCGCCGGTCCGCCGCCGGGGAACTGGCTGATATGGAACAGTCGGCTGTTCGGGCCGAGGCTGCCGAAATCACCCGATACACCCGACACGCCGAGGCTGCCGTAGAGATGCACATCGCCCCAGGCCGGCGCGCCGCTGCAATCGGCCTCGATCAACACCACGCCGACGATCTGCGCGCCGCCGCCGAAGCGCGGACAGCCGAGCGCGGTAGGAATGACGAGCACGATCGGCCGTTCGACACTGCCCAGACTGCGCCGCCATTCGCCGGCAACGAGATCGGTGGCGGTCGCCCACCAGTAATCGCGTTGCGTGGGATCGCGTGCGCTTTGCTCGGCGGCGAGCGTCTGAAATTCCTCGCGGTCGACGCTCATCAGCCGATCCCACAGTTCGCCGGCGGCGAAGGATTCACCTTGCAGCGATCCGCCGTGCGTATTCGCACCGCCCAGGCGTAGACAGGCGCTATCCGCCGAAGTCGTCACCGCGTTGCCCACGCGGTCGCTATCGGCACCCAACGGATACACATCGCTGGCCGCCGACAGATCCGCGCAGCCATCGACCACCAACGGCGGCGCCGTCTCGCCGGCCCAGGTGAGCACGCTGCTAAGACGCACGAACTGACTGACGCGCGCTTCGATCTCGGGCGCGCTGCCCGGCACGGCCGTGGCTTCGACGCGCACATAGCCGGCCCATTCCGCGCGGCGCTCGAACGTCACGTTGATCGCAAAACGGTCGCCCGCGCTGGAGGTCATCGCCGGCGGGTTGGATGTGGGTGTGGCGATCTCAACGCCGTTGGGCTGCGCGATCCACGCCGGACGTTGCGTCTTCAACCAGGCATTGCCGTAGTTGAAGCCAGCGAGCGCGGCCTGGCGCGCTTGATTTGCCAACACAGTGTTGCGCGCCATGCGTGTCTCCAAGGTGGTGGTCTGCGCGACACCGATGACCAGCAGCACACTGACCATCACCAGCGTTAGGCCGATCAGCACCGTGGCCGCGCCGCGTTGCCGCGCGGGTGGGATTCGATTACGGATATGCACTGAACAGTTTGTCATTGGCGATGGCCACCGTGCTGGTGAGTTCTTGAACGATGTTGGGATCGCTGCGGCTGCGGGCGTGGAGTGCGATGCGTATCTGCCGGCGCAGCAGCGCGGCATCGCCGGCGACGCAGTCGTGCGCGCGGTCGCTCAGGTTGTGACACGTCTCGATCGACTCGAACCGCAACAGCGTGATGTCCGTATCCGGATCGGTGACGGCCTGCCAACTGCCGGAGGTGCAGTTGAACGCTGCGCCGCCGTTGCGCATCTGCACTTGGCCGGCGCGCAGGCGCATGCCGAAGCGTTCGAGGTTATCCGTCGACGTGGTTGGCCCGGCTAATCCGCTCGGCCCAACACCGACCTGCCGGTCGCCGTTCAGATCGTAGCTGTAGAGAATGCAGGAGCGTGGCGCTTCGCCGGTGGCGCGGCCGAGGCGGATATCGTTGTCGCCGGCTTGAAAGGGATTGTCCGTGGGCGCGTCCGTGCCGGGTTCGAGCCTCCAATGACCGGCGCGACGCAGATCGTTGCGCAACAGATCGAGCGTCGCGCGCAACTCCTGATTCAAGCGGCTCAAGCGCAGATTGTCGTTGGTCGCGCGCAGGTTCAGCACATACAACTGCAAGGCGCCGGCGATGACCAGCAGTCCGACGGTGCTGCCGATCATGAGTTCGGTGAGACTGAAGCCGCGTTGTTTCAACATGGCGCGAACCCCGCGGGACTTGCGCTATCTCCCGTATCTTCAGGGGCGCAGATGCGTACCCGCCCGAGCGTGCTGATGCGCACATCCAGGCGTTTGCCGCGCGCCGAACGTAACGCGACCGTGCCGGCACGCGCGATACCGCGCAGCGGATCGAATTGCGTGGTCTGATCGCTGCTGAAGCGTGCGTCGAGCACTTCGACGTGCGCGCGCGTATCGTGCGTGGCCGTGTGCAACTGGCGTTCATGCGCGAGATCCAACAGGCAGGCATCCGGACTGCGCCAGTCCCGTTCGCGGCAATCGCAGGGCAGTTGCTGGCTGATGCCGTAACACCAGTCGCGGCCCGGCGCGAAGCTCACGCCGATGGGAATGTCCGCGTGGCGCTTGATGGCCTCGCTGCGCGCATAGCGCAAATCGGCCGCGATCTGCTGCGCGGTGGCGCGAAGACGTTGACTGTCGATGAGATCGGTGAGGGCGGGTAGTGCCGTCGTGACCAGGATCGCCACCACGGCGAGGGTCACCAGTAATTCGACGAGCGTGTACCCGGATTGCGAGCGATCGTCCATGATCGAAGCTCCCTTAACTCTGTTGGGTTACCCATTCCTTGGGTGCGGGTGATTATAACGTTCCACACGGCTTATACTAGCCCCGCGTTTGAGCCAGGGAGGGCTTGCGATGAATCACGGATACCGGTGTGCGGGTTTTAGTTTGTTGGATGTGCTGATCGCGGTGACGATTGTTGCGATTTTGGCGAGCCTGGCGCTGCCGAATTTTCGCGAGGCCTTGCAACGCGGGCGGCGCGTGGATGCCGTCGTCAGCCTGCTCGGTGTGCAAGTCGCGCAGGAGCGTTGGCGGGCCAACCATCCGGCCTATGCCAGCCTCGCTGATTTGGGTTGGACGGAGGGCGTGTCCACGGAAGGTTATTACCGCCTGCGTATCGGACAGGTGTCGGCCGGCAGTTTTCTCGCGACCGCGGAGCCGCAAACCGATGGACCACAACAGAACGATGAATGCGGTGTCTTTGCCATCGACCCGCGTGGACCAGTGTTGGCGACAGACTATGCGGACGATGCCTGCTGGCGTCGTTGACGGAGAGATGCAGTGACGGATGTCGTTATCGTAGGCGCCGGTTTGATCGGCATGTTGACCGCGCGCGAACTGCACGCGGCGGGCTTGCGTGTGACCTTGATCGAACGCGGCGCGAGCGGGCGCGAATCCTCCTGGGCGGGCGGCGGTATTCTTTCGCCGCTGTATCCGTGGCGTTATCCCGATCCCGTGAGTGCGCTGGCACGATGGAGTCAGCAGCGCTATCCGGAACTGCTCGCGGAGATTCACGCGCAGTCGGGGATCGATCCCGAATACGCACGTTCCGGTCTGTTGATACTCGACGATGGCAATGACGCCGACGTAACAGCGTGGGCAAAGCGTTTCGATACACAACTGGAAACGGCGGATGCCGCGCGTCAATGCGCATTGGAACCGGCGTTGGGCATGCCCTCGGCGCGCGCCTGGTGGCTGCCCGAGGTGGGGCAGGTGCGCAATCCGCGCTTTGTGAAATCGCTGCGGACGGCGTTGGAACGTCAAGGTGTGCAGTTCGTCGAGCAGCGCGCCGTTACCGGTTTTCGGCAGCAGGGCGAGCGCGTCACCGGCGTCGACACCGACGGCGGGTTTGTCGCGGCCGATCACACCGTCGTCGCCGGCGGCGCCTGGAGCGGCGATCTGTTGCGCGCGACCGGTCTCGATCTGCCCGTCGTGCCGGTGCGCGGCCAGATGATTCTGTTTCGCGGCCGGCCCGGCGACGTGCGCCGCATCGTCCTCGACGGCGGGCGCTATGTCATTCCGCGTCGCGACGGTCGCACCCTGGTCGGCAGCACCCTGGAACGGGTCGGCTTCGACAAATCGACCACCGAGTCGGCCCTGGCCGAACTGAGCACCGCGGCCGCGCGCCTGATCCCAGCGCTGGGCGCGTGCGAACTCGAACATCACTGGGCCGGCCTGCGCCCGGGCTCGCCGACCGGGGTTCCCTGCATCGCCCGTCACCCCGGGTTTGCCAACCTCTATATCAACGCCGGGCACTACCGGAACGGCGTCGTCATGGGCCCGGCCTCGGCCCGATTACTGGCCGATCTGCTGCTGAATCGCCCGGCCATCCTCAACCCGGCAGGGTACGCGACCGATAAAATCGATGGTTAGTCAGGATCGCCCCGCCCCCGGCGCGTGATCTGGACTTTGTCTAAAAACTGGGCCTATACTCAACTCATGCAAAAACGACCGCCAAGACAGCCGCTTAGCCAACAGCAAGTCACCGACCTGCTGACCGGCCACGATATCCAGCCGACGCAGCAGCGCCTGGAAATTGCTCAAGTATTGTTCGCTCGCGACCAACACCTGTCCGCCGACGACGTGCTCAAACAGGTCAACCAAGACACCGCCCGCGCGTCCAAAGCGACGGTTTACAACACCCTCGGCCTGTTCGCCGCCAAAGGCCTGATCCGCGAGGTCATCGTCGACCCCAGCCGCGTGTTCTACGACCCCAACACCTGCGAGCATCACCACTTCTACAACGTCGACACCGGCGAACTGATGGACATCGACGCCGACCGGCTCGCCCTCATGAACCTACCGGCACCGCCCACCGGCACCGTCGCCGACGGCGTCGACGTCATCATCCGCATCCGCAACCAGGCGACCGCCTAAGCGCCCCTTTCCGTTGGCCTGCGACGAGGCTTTCTTTTATACTGCCGCCCCTGCGCCGTTGTAGCTCAGTTGGTAGAGCAACTGATTCGTAATCAGTAGGTCGAAGGTTCGACTCCTTTCAACGGCACCATATAATCTAGTGTGTTACCGGAGCCCGCCTTGTGCGGGCTTTTTTGTGCGGGCGGATGCTCCCAGGCAGGGACCATTCGTGGGAATGCACGGCGGATCGCACGTCCCTGTGATGGGTTTTCTGGAACAGCGGGTTCGCCTACAGAAACCTGAGTTGTTCGCGCTATAGATCGCTATCTTGCCGTGAATGTCGACACAGGCTTATAGCCTGCCCCCGACACAAGTGCTAGATTTGCCAACGACCGCGACAGGGTGTCGGGGGAGTGAGCAACGATAATCAATTAGGGAGTCCGCCCACCATGGCTATGCATTTTACGTGCATACGATCGGCGCTGGTCGCTATGTTTCTGCTGTTACCGGTCGTTGCCCATGCCGCGCTGGTCGGCCGGTTGCCGGATGCGTATGGCCAGTATCAGGCGGTCTACGATACCGATCTGGATATCACTTGGCTGGCGGATGCCAATTACGCCGCGACCTCGGGATATGACGCCGATGGGCGTATGACGTGGGATGCGGCGCAGTTCTGGATGACCGCGCTGAATGTGGCGGATCATCTGGGGAGCAGTGACTGGCGCTTGCCGGTGAGCAATGGCTGTATCAGTTACAACTGCACGGGCAGTGAGTTGGGGCATCTGTTCTATTTGGAATTCGGCGGTGTCGCCGGTTATGGCGATCCGATGCCGTCGCTCTCCGATGTGGATCTTGCGCTGTTCTCGAATATCCAGATCGATCTGTATTGGTCCGCCACCGAATACCAGAGCAGCGCGGCCTGGACCTTCGAGTTCGGCCCCTATGATGTGGGTCGGCAAATCTATTTTCCGAAGGATATGGAATTCTATGCCTGGGCCGTGCATGGCGGCGATATCCTCGCCACGCCGTTGCCGGCAACGCTGGGGTTGTTCGGCTCCGGTTTAATGGGTCTGCTCGGGTTGGCGCGCAAGAAGCCGGTATGACGGCGCTTCGTTAAGGCATCTTCCGGGCGGGTCTGCCGGATCGTGCAATCACTGCGGGGAAGTACGAACATCATGTCATGCTCCGATGCGGAGTGTCTGTTTTGCGATTCGTCGAAGGCCATTCTGCGGAACGACCACGCCTTCGCGCGCTTCGACGATTTTCCGGTCAATCCCGGTCACTGTCTGATTATTCCGCACCGGCATTTCGCCAGTTTCTTCGAGGCGACGGTGGAGGAGCGGGCGGCGATTCTTGCGCTCGTCGATCAGGCGCGGGCGCGGGTGGATACGGAATTCCAGCCCGGCGGGTATAACATCGGCGTGAATGTCGGGCCGATTGCCGGGCAGAGCGTCATGCATCTGCATGTGCATCTGATCCCGCGCTATGCCGGCGATGTCGAGAATCCGAAGGGCGGTGTGCGTGGTGTAATCCCGAGCCGGCAGAAGTACGATATCACCCAGCCAACGCGTTCCGAGGGGTGAGGCATGCGCGGCTTCGTTCCGCCCGATCCCGAAACCGGCGTCTCCGATGTGCGCTACGCGGTGATCTTTACGCCGCGGCAGAATCGCACGCGCTTTCCCGCCGGCAACGTCGAAATTTTCGACTCGCTCGACGCCGCGCGCGCGGCCGCAGATCCGTCCGGCAAGCGGTATGCCGCCATGGTCATCGGACCGTCGAAATCCTCCGAAGGTCAGTTCATCTTTTACCTGCAACGCTGGATATGAGATAAAGCGGCACGGATGGGTGTGAAGCACGATGGAGTGTATCGGGTAATGGTCGAGCGGATTTCGTCGACGCGCCGTTATGGCCGGGCCATCGCATTGCTCGGCGTTTTTGTGCTGCTGACCGGCTGTCAGTCGTTCAACCAGGTGAAGTCGAGCCTGCCCATGCCGGTGGCGACGCACGAGTTCGCCTTCGATCCCGAACGCGACGCTGTCGTGGGCACGCTGCAAATCGTCGCAGCGCGCGAAGAAGATACCTTCTCCGATCTCGCCCGGCGCTTCAATGTCGGCTACGAGGATATGGTGAGCGCCAACCCCGGCGTCGATCCGTGGGTTCCGCATGCCGGCACCGAGATTGTCATTCCCACTCAGTTCGTGCTGCCGGACGCGCCGCGCACGGGCATCGTCGTCAATCTCGCGGCGATGCGGATGTTTTATTTCCCGCCCGCGCAACCGGGCGAGCCGCGCAAGGTCATCACCCATCCGCTCGGCATCGGTCGCGTGGAATGGAAAACACCGGAAGGCGCTACCAAAATCGCCTCCAAGACCGCGTCGCCGACCTGGATACCGACGCCGTCGATCCGCAAGGAACATGCGGAGAACGGCGATCCGCTGCCGGCGAAAGTTCCGCCCGGCCCGGACAATCCGCTGGGCACGCATGTACTGAAACTCGGCTGGCAGAACTACTCCATTCACGGCACCGACAAACCGCCGAGCATCGGCCTGCGCGGCAGTCACGGCTGTCTGCGCATGTATCCGGAAGACATCGTGCGTATGTTCAACGACGTGCCGGTGGGTACGCCGGTGCGCGTGGTGAATCAGCCGACGGTGTTCGGCTGGCGCGGCAACGCGCTGTATGTGCAGACGTATCCCGTGCTGGAGGAAGATAAGCGCGATCAGGCTGCGCTGCGGAAGAAGGCATTAAGCGCCGCACTCGAATCTGCGCAGGCGCAACACGATCTGCGTGCGCAACTGACGGTTAACCACGCCGTGCTCGACGCCGTTGCCCAGAATCCCCGCGCCATCGCCATCCCGGTAACGCAAGCCGGGCTGACGGTGCCGACCTATCTTGCGCGCAGCATGCGTGTGGACAACCGCCGTCCGGTGGGCGCGACCTGGCAGCAGGACATGGGGCAGGGCGCTGGGCAAGACACGGGACTTGAGTTAACGCAACGCAACGGCGACACTGCGCAGCCGTTAAAACCCCCGTTAAGACCCTAGACACTCCCATGCTGCGCACCCCTGAACTGCTCGCCCCGGCCGGCTCGCTGGCCATGCTCGACACCGCTTTCGCCTTCGGCGCCACGGCCATCTATGCCGGCCAGCCGCGCTACAGTCTGCGCGTGCGCAACAATGACTTCGGCGATCTCGATGTCTTGGCCGAGGGTGTGCGTCGCAGCCATGCGCTCGGCCACGCCTTCTATCTGGTGTCCAACATCTATCCGCACGGCAGCAAGCTCAAGACCTATCTCGACGACATGGCGCCGGCCATTGCCTTGCAGCCCGACGCGGTTATCATGTCCGATCCTGGCTTGATCCTGCTGGTGCGCGAGACCTGGCCGGATATGCCGATTCATCTCTCGGTGCAGGCCAACACCGTGAACAGCGCGGCGGTGCGCTTCTGGCAGCAGGCCGGCATCGCGCGCATCATCCTGTCGCGCGAGTTGTCGCTGGACGAGATCGCGGAGATTCGCCAGGCCTGTCCGGACATGGAGCTGGAAGTGTTCGTACACGGCGCCTTGTGCGTCGCCTATTCGGGGCGTTGTCTGTTGTCCGGTTATTTGAATCACCGCGATCCCAATCAGGGCACTTGCACCAATTCCTGCCGCTGGGATTTCAAAGTGAACCCGGCCACGCAGGACGCCAGCGGCGACGTGTGGTTGCTCGAAGAGCGCGAACGCCGCGAGGGCAGTTACATGCCCATCGAAGAAGATGAGCACGGCACCTACATCCTCAACTCCAAGGATCTGCGTGCCATCGAGCATGTGCAGCGCCTAGCCGAGATCGGCATCGACTCGCTCAAGATCGAAGGCCGCACCAAGAGCGCGTATTACGTCGCGCGCGCTTGTCAGGCCTATCGTCAGGCCATCGATGATGCAGTGGCTGGGCGCCCGCTCGATCCGGTGCTGCTTGGTCAATTGGAAGGTCTGGCCAATCGCGGCTACACCGACGGTTTCTATCAACGCCATCACGCCGCGGATTATCAGAACTACCTGCGCGGCCACTCCGAATCGGGCCGCAGCCTCTACGTCGGCGACATCGTCGGCTTCGACACCGCGCGCGGACTCGCCGAGTTCAGCGCGAAGAACAAACTCACAGCGGGCGATCGCATCGAACTCATCCAACCAGACGGTGTGCGCGAATGCATCGCGGAGGGGATAGAAAACGCCGAAGGCAAACCGCTGACCGTCATCCCCGGCAGCGGCCATCGCGCTTGGCTGAAACTGCCAGCGGATGTGGTGGGCGCGTTCGTGGCGCGGTTTGTGTAGAAGCGGTCTCAATACATCGCGGCTGCGTATATCGTTCGGTCTAAATCGATTTCCATATTAGGTCTGTTTTTATCGCCGTGGAAGGGCCCTGCCTTTGTCCTACACGGACGGCACGCAGACTTCCCCATCTCTTCGTGAAAAATCGTGTGGAATTCCGCAACCTCAAGCAGCGCGCGCGATCGTTCGCTTGCGCTGCATTTATGTGACTTGTTTCACAGGCCGCCGCGTGTTCGAGGCGTACGTTTAAAGCCCGTTCCGGCGCAAGCGCCCTCGGCAGGCGTGCCGGGTTGTCGAGTACTAAACTTGCATCGGAAACCCTGGGTTCGATCACGATGTCATCGCCCATTATTCTGCCGACGAAATCCTGATCCTACCCGGCTAACGCGCAGCGTAGAGGGCAGACGGATTGTTTCTTGTGCAGTGCCCCACTGCCTGCGTCAATGGAGTGGTCGATGGATCGCAATCCGACCGATATGGCGAACGAGGTCTTTCCTGCGGAACCGGACCGGATAGCACTGTATCCGGCCGCCGGCCAGCAGCGCGTTATTGCGGCGTTGCGGCAGGATGTGACTGCGGGCCGGCATCTGTTGTGTATCACCGGTCCCGCCGGTAGCGGCAAGACCGTGCTGTTGCGCGCCTTACGACAGAGTTTCAAGCAGGGTCTGGTCGGGCTGGTCGAGCACCCTACACCGGGCAGATTGTTGGTCGATATGGCGAATGCGCTGCACTTGGACGCCACGGACGGAAACGAGCCGTTGCTGCGCCGACGGATCGTTATGATGCTGTCGATGGCGGATCAAAGTCATCAGTCGATCGTCCAGATCGTCGATGCGGCGGACACGCTGCCGATAGAAGATCTCAATTTATTGCTGCATTTTTTCCCGCCGGGTCATGCCACGGTTATTCTCGCCGGCAGCGCTGCGCCCGAGACCTGGCTGGCCGGTTGTTCGACCTCGGTCGGCGTTGCGCATATCGATGATTGTTATCGCTTGGAGCCCCTGTCCGAGGAAGAGACAGCGGAGTATATCCGCCACCGTTTACGTGTGGCCGGATTGCCGGACGACGTGTTCCAGCCCGCGGTGCTCGCGACGATTCACCAACGAAGCGGTGGTCTGCCGGGCCGCATCAATCAATGCAGTGCCGAAATGCTCGCGCACGCCGGCGTGCAGGGAATAGCGCGCATCGCGAAGCCCGTGCCCGTGCCGACACCCCTGCCGCGCACGTCACCGGACGAGACGTTCTCCGACAAGATCGCAATAACACCTATTCGCGAGCGGCGCAGGGCCGTGTTGCCGGCACAATCGTTTGTCGCGCCGCGCGAAGCGCACTACGCGGCAGAACCCCCGCCGGGGCGTGCGCGCCGTCTGCGGCGTAGTGTGCAAGTCTGGCGTGCCTTGGCCATCCTCTCCGGCATCGCGCTCGTTATCGTGTCGACTCAAGACGCATGGATCGAATACCTGCCGTCGAAGCGCGCAGTGTCTAGCGACTTCGCCGAACTGTTCGTCGAACCTGCGACACCACTGGAGAATTCGGGGCGCCCGGAGCGTCCAACGCGGAAGCTTGTTCAACCTAAGGCCTCGGACGGCCCCGCCGCGCCCGCGGAAACGCCGAACGCTGCGCGTCGGAGTTCCGATTTCGCGGCACTGCATACGGCGCCGCTCCAGAACGCGGAACCCGAGATGCCGCTGTTGCCCGATGCAAAAGATTCGGCAACGCCATTGCCGAAATCGACAACCGTTGCGCCGACAACCGTGGAGCCTGAACGTAATTCCAAGTCCGATACGGCTGCGAATGCCCCGAGCGATGCGCCGAGTGATGCTCCGGGCGACGATCAGAAACCCGGCGCAAAGACGGATCGAGCCGATGCCGACAAAGACAGCGTCAAACCCCGTTCCGCGAGAGCTACCGTGTCGACACGGCCCCATCGTCCGGAGATTGCGCGGCTGTATGCGGTACGCGCGGAATACGAATGGCGTAACGGCGAGCTGGGTGCCGCGGCCGTCAGTATCCAGCGCGGCTTGGCCAACGATCCGGGAAATCCACGACTTCTCGAAATGCGCGCCTTGTTACAGCAGGTGATACAGGAACCCTGAATTGGATTGGGTCGGATCGGGCCGGACCTGCGAGGGGTTAGTGTCCTGCGGAACAGACGCGCTTCAATCCCCCGATACCTTTTTCGCCGCCGTTCGTTCCTTGGCGAAGTCGATCATGCGTTGTGTCGAGCGCAGGGCCTTCACGCGAATCGCCTCGTCGACGTGGATTTCGTTGACGCCGGTTTCCAGAACCTCGGCGAGATTGCGCAGGTCGTTCATCGCCATCCACGGGCAGTGCGCGCAGGACACGCAGGTAGCGCCCACGCCGACTGTCGGTGCTTCGAGAAACTTCTTGCCCGGCGCGGCCTGGCGCATTTTGTACAGAATGCCGTTGTCGGTGGCGACGATGAACAGCGTGTTGGGCAGGTCGTGCGCGGCCTTGATGAGTTGGGTGGTGGAGCCGACCACGTCGGCGAGTGCGATCACCGGTTCGGGAGATTCCGGATGCACCAGCACGGCGGCTTCCGGGTGTTGTTTCATCAGCGCCTTTAACGCTTCGGCCTTGAATGCCTCGTGTACCACGCAGCCGCCTTTCCACAACAGCATGTCGGCGCCGGAAATTTCCTGCACATACTGGCCGAGGTGCCGGTCCGGTGCCCAGATGAGTTTTTCGCCGCGCTCCGCGAGATATTTCGCGACGTCGACGGCGATGCTCGACGTCACCACCCAATCGGCGCGTGCCTTCACGGCGGCGCTGGTGTTGGCGTAGACGACCACGGTGCGGTCGGGATGCGCGTCGCAGAAGGGAATGAAATCCTCGGCCGGACAACTCAGGTCCAGCGAACACTCGGCTTCGAGCGTGGGCATGAGCACGCGCTTTTCCGGATTGAGGATCTTGGCGGTCTCGCCCATGAAGCGCACGCCGGCGACCACCAGCGTGGTTGCCGGATGCTGATTGCCGAAGCGCGCCATGTCCAGCGAGTCGGACACATAGCCGCCGGTCTCGTCGGCGATGCGTTGCAGGTCTTCATGGGTGTAGTAATGCGCGACCAGCACGGCGTCCTGCTCGATGAGCAGGCGCTTGATGCGCGCGATGAGCGCGTCGCGTTCGCCGGGCGCGTAATCGGGCTCGGGCGTGCTGCCGGGCAGCGGGAACTGCTGCGGTCGCGGTGCCGGTACGGCATTCGGATGGCTGGTCTGGGCCTTCATGGACATCTCCTGACCGGATCGGTCACGGACATTTTACTGCGGATACGCAGGCAGAGCACATTCCCATTGCAGGTTGGGCGTTGTGGTTGGATACAGGTGTTCAAGACGCTATCCCTGCGCGGTTACAGGGCGAGCAGACTGTCTTCGGCCGTTTCGCGCACGCCGGCATCTGCGTCCCGACGCAAGGCCTCCAGGACCGGACGTGCCGCGGATGCGTGCGTCAGACCGAGGGCGTAGACGGCGTCCATGCGGATGCGTGGATCGCCGTGTCGGGTCAACGCCGTCAAGGCATCGATCAGTGCGGCGAGTGTATCGCTGCCTTCCAGATGTTCGAGCACCGCCGTCGCGCCGAGACGCACCTGCAATTCCGCCTGCGGATCGCCCAGCCAGTGTACCAGCGCGGTGGCCAGGTGCGGCGCGTGTTGCAGGCTGGCCAGTACGGCGGCGAGATCGCCGTCGGTCAGGCGCTCGCGCACGTAATCGTTGATCGCGGCGCTGGACTGCGCGCGTTCTGCCCAGTGCGCGAGTGTGGCCGGCGATTGCAGACCGGTGAGCACGAACGGTCCGAGTCGCAGCCAGGGCACGGCACGCACGCCGTGGGCTTGTGCCAGCTCGGGATGCACGCCGATGTTAACGACGTCGAGCCGGCCGATGTGTCCGGTTTTGACCAGTTCGCTCAGTCCGTTCAACACGGTCGGGCAATGCGCGCAACCGCTGGCGATCAGCAGCAAGGCATCGGGCGGTGTGATAGCGGGCGTGGCGGACATCGGGATGAATATCGGGGCGGCATGCGTGATGATAATGCCGCCATTATGGCGTTGCGACGTCTAGCTGGCCAGCGTGGCCACAAAACGCGGCGGGATGGGGCTGGCGAGCGGTTCGGCGATGATGTTGCCCTGGATGAAATCCACGCCGCATTCGATCAGCACCTGCATGATCTCGGGCGAATCCACATATTCGGCAATGGTGCGGCAGCCGAGGTGATGGGCGATGTCGGCGATGGATCTGACCAGGGCGCGGTCGATGGGGTCGTTGGCGATGGACTGGATGAACATGCCGTCGATTTTGATGAAGTCCACCGGCAGTTGCTTGAGGTGCGAGAACGAACTGAAGCCGGTACCGAAATCGTCCAGCGAAAAATGGCAACCGAGTTCCTTCAGCGCATGGATGGCGCGCTGCGCGGCACGCATGTCGCAGATGGCGGCGGTCTCTGTGACTTCGAAGGTCAACGATACCGGGTCCAGGCTATGCCGTTCGATGGCGGCGCGGATGCGCGGGATCAGGTCCGGATGGCACAAGGTGTGGCCGGAGAGATTGATGGAGAAACACGCCGGCCCGAATTCGCGCCGAAGCTTCGCCAATTCGGCGGTGGCGCGGTTCAACACCCAGAGATCGATTTCCGGCATCAGGAAAAACCGTTCGGCCGTCGGTATGAAAATATTGGGCGGGACGAGATCGCCATTCTTGTCGCGCAGCCGCAGCAACACCTCGAAGCCGATTTTGCAGGGCAGATTGTTCGGGTCCAGGCTGTTCCACAGCCGGGTATCGGTGTCGATGTCGGCGAGCTTGTCGCGGTACATGGACAACGGCAGGATGGGTTGGTAATGCAATTCGAAGCGGTCGCTCGCCAGTGCGTCGCGCAACTGCGTCGACCAGCCCAGGTCGGCATCCATTTTGGTTTTGTGATCGCTCTCGTCGCTGTAGATATGCGTCCGGTTGCCGCCTTGCGATTTGGCGATGTGGCAACCGATATCCGCGTCGACCAGGATGTCGCCCGGCGAGGCGGCGGTGTGGTCGAACAGGGCGACGCCGATGCTCGCCGCCATTTTGAAGGTCTTGTCCTGATAGTAAAAGTCCCGCTCGGTGATGGCGCGGCGGAAGGCGTCCGCCGCCGGGGCGATGTCCTGCGCATCGATGTTGCGCATGATGACGGCGAATTCGTCGCCGCCGAGACGCGCCAGCGTGTCGGTCTTGCGCAGACGTTCCTGCAAGCGATGGCCGATGTCGACCAGCAGCGCATCGCCGGCGGTATGACCGGCGGTATCGTTGATGTATTTGAAATGATCCAGATCCAGATAGAGCAGGGCGCTGGTGCCGCGATAGCGTACCTGCCACTGTTGTTCCCGTTCCAGTTGTTCCTCGAAATAACGGCGATTGAACAGTTCGGTGAGCGGGTCGTGCATCGCCTGCCAGCGCAGCCGTTCCTCCAGACTCTTGCGTTCGGCGATGTCGCGGAAGGCGACCACCGAGCCTTCGTGCTGGCCGCGCACATACAGCGGATAGATGGTGCATTCGACCGGAATGCACTGGCCGTCGCGGCTCCAGAACACCGTCTCCCAGGCGCGCACTACCTGGCGCGAACCGTAGGCGCAATTCAACAGGCTGGCGGTGGGTGCGATGCGCGTGCCGGATTCGTCGGCGTAGTGCATGACATCGTGGGCCGCGCGGCCGATGAGCGCAGTCTCGTCGTCGTAACCCAGCGCGATGCGCGTGGCCGGGTTGGCGAAGGTGATACGGCCGTCGCGGTCGACGCCGTATACGCCGTCGCCGACCGAGTTGAGGATGCTTTGCAGGCGCCTGCGTTCGGCCTCGATGGATTTGGTGCCCTCGACCGAGCGGCTCATGGCGTCGACGCGCGCGAGGAACAGGTCGTCGACTTCGTTCTTGAACATGCATTCGACGGCGCCGGCATTCAGCGAGTCGCGGATCACCTGATCCAGATAGGTGCTGGTGAAGATCGCCGTGGCGATGTGCCGCGTGTTGGGTTCGTCGCGCAGTTTGCGGCAGAGTTCGTCGCCGTTACCGTCCGGCATGAAGTAATCGATGATGGCGATGTCGTAAGCGTTGCGCTTGGCCTTGTCGAAGGCCTCGGTGATATTCGAGGCGATGTCGGCGACATAACCCTTGCTGGTCAGCAGGCGCCGGTAATGGGCGCGCACGCTCGGCGAGTCGTCGACGAACAGCACCTTGACCTGCGCGCGTTGTACCGGCGCGCAGGGGTGGTGGGACTCGTGGCTGTCCAAGGAGCTGAACAGCTTGCGCAGCGTGGCGGGCAGTTCGGCATGGTGGCGCCAGTCCAGCATGGCGGTATGACTGCGGCGGATGGCCCAGGTGCGGGTGGCCGCATCCGGGTCTTGAACCAGGACCAGTACCGGCAGGGTGCCCGGGCGGGGTTCTTCCAGCAGGGTGAACAGTTCGTCGGCGGCGGGGTGGGTGTGCGCCGGCCAGCCGACCACGACCAAGTCGATGCGTTGCGCGGGCTCCAGCAACAGCTCTTGTCCGCGGCTGTAGGTGTCCGCCACCAGCACCTGATACTGGTTCACCCGCAATTGCTTTTCCAAGGCATAGCGGAGGGTTGCGGATTCCTCGATCAGCAGAACGGTGGGGCTTGCAGGCTGCGTCATACGGGACCGTGGAATGAGCTCTCTTGGGCTCTTAGCGGCCCACGGCCGTGCCCCTTGAATGACTGGACGGGCGTCTAAAATGCAGGCGAAATGCCGTGCCCGTACCGTCTCGTCCCTGTGTCGAAAACTCTTGCCTACGCTAAACTCTCCCGCATGGCCAAAGCACTTAACCAGCCTCTGAAAGGTCGCGGCGCGACCGGCAATCCCGACAACCGTTTCGAAGACCATACACACGAGCGGGTAGACGATGGGTGGGGTAGCCTGGATGCGCCACTCGAACCGCTGCGTACCACGGTGCAAGCGGACACGGCCCGCACGGTGATCGCCTACAACCAGTCGCCGGATGTGCCCTTCGACCGCTCCATCAATCCCTATCGCGGTTGCGAGCACGGTTGCGTGTACTGCTTCGCGCGGCCCACGCATGCCTATCTCGGACTGTCGCCGGGCCTGGATTTCGAGAGCCGGCTGTTCTACAAACAGGACGCGGCCGCGTTGCTGCGCCGTGAACTGGCACGGCCGAAGTATCGCTGTGCGCCTATCTCGCTGGGCATCAACACCGATGCCTATCAGCCGCTGGAACGTCGCTTAGGGCTCACCCGGCAAATCCTCGACGTCTTGAACGAATACGGTCACCCGGTCACGCTGGTGACCAAGTCGGCGCTGATCGAACGCGACCTCGATGTGCTCGGCGAACTCGCGCAACGCAATCTGGTGCAGGTGATGATCTCGATCACCACGCTCGAACGCGATCTGGCACGCACGCTGGAGCCGCGCGCCGCCGCACCGCAGCGGCGCTTGGAAACCCTGCAAAGATTGAGCGAGGCGAATATCCCCGTCGGCGTGCTGGTCGCGCCGCTGATTCCGGTATTGACCGATGCCGAATTGGAAGCGATTCTGGCTGCGGCGCGGGCGGCGGGCGCGCGCGAGGCCGGCTATGTGCTGCTGCGTCTGCCGCATGAAGTGAAGGATATGTTCCGCGACTGGTTGGAGGCGCATCGACCGCTCCAGGCCGCGCATGTCCTGAACCGCTTGCGCGATTGCCGCGGCGGGCGCGATTATGACGCGCGCTTCGGTACGCGCATGCGCGGCGAGGGCCTGTTCGCCGATCTGCTCGCGCAACGCTTCCGCAAGGCCCGTCGCGATCTGGGTTTCGCGGGGCTGCCGGCGCTGGCGACCGATGTGTTCCACCGGCCGCCGGTGGAAACGGAAACGCGCAATCAACTGGAACTGTTTTGACGCGTTTGGAACGATACCCCGGATAGATGGGATACCGTTGGGATACGCAACCAGGGTGAAAGCCGATGTGTGCCTGCTATAGCGATCATGACTAACCCGCTCGACTTGCGCGTCCCGCCGGTATCCGGGCTCGATATAGGCGAGGTATTCAGCCCTGTGGAGATTCGTCGTTGGCTGGACGGTCTGCCCAAACTCGACGAATTGCAGATATTCGATGTCGTGCTGAACCGCTTGCGCGAGATCAACCGGGCCGTGCTCGCGCCGCCGTCGCGCCTGGAGCTCGTGGACTGTTTCGCGGCCGAGGTCGAGTATCTGGCGGATCATCTCAGCCGGCGCAGCGAACGGATGGAATTTCCCGTCACCGCGCCCGAGCAGGCGCTGATCGATCAACTGCACGCGCTGTTGGACGAGCTGGCGATCGGCTATAAACGGGTGCTGATCGACCGACTGGGACGCGCCGACGAGGATGACGCGCCGACGCTGATCGGCGTCGCTTTGTTGCAGGCGATGCATTTCCTGGCGTTGCGCGTGTTGCACAGCTATAGCGTCTATTGCCCGGTGCCCGCCGGCTTGTGGGGCGAGCTACACCGGCTGTACCGCTACGCGGAACAGATCGATGTGGCGCGTACGCGCGTCGAGCATCTGGCCGATCAATCCGTCGGCGATGTGTATCGGCGGGTGTTGCTGTTGAGTCTGGCGAATCCCTTTCATCTCATGCAGGGCGAGGCGCGCAGCACCAACGACCGGCTGGCCAAATGGGCGCTCGCGTGCATGTTGCGGCATCCCGCGGAATATCCGCCGGAGGCACCGGAGACATTCTATGCATCGCGCTGCTTTGTCGATCTCGACGGCGATGCGCCGCCGAGTTGGGGATTGATCGGCGACGTGCGCGCACCGACCGATGCACGCATCGTCGACGTGCGGCCGGTGGCGCGCATTGTCGAGGACCGTATTCGGCAGATGACCCTGAAGGGACAGTTGCCCATGCAGGAGCGCATGGAGCGCGATCTGTTGCGACGGCTGCGCAATGCCTGGGGTGGCCGGCCCGCGCGCGCGGGCGAGCGCAGCCTCCAGTCGGGCGATGTGCAGGTGGTCAGCGGATTGCGTGCCTGTCACCACGCCTTGTCCGGCGGCGCGGAGTTCCATCCGGAACAGGATGAAATCGTGTTGCATGGCGGCGCGTTCAAACCCGCGTCCAAACTCAGTCTGGTGCCGCTGGAAGACGAGCCGTGGCGGCAACAGGATGTTCACGGCAAGCTCGAACAAGGCATGTTGAAGCCGCGCGGTTACAGCTTCGATGCGGAACGCAACGAACAGGATGCCTGGGAACATTCGCAACGCATCGGCGCGGCAAAGACCACGACGCAACTGGAAGAACGCTTGGACAACCGCCTGTTGAATCGGCGCGGTTTGTTACGGCAGCGGGATGTCAGTGCCTCCGGCATCGGCGCGCAGTGCGTCGGCGATTCCGGGCTCAGATTCCGCGTCGGCGATCTGGTGCGCATCGGCACCGAGCGCGCTGCGGCGGATTCCTCGGGACTCGGCGTCGTCTGCTGGTTGCGGGAAACGGCGCCCGGCCAAATGGCTGTCGGTTTGTATCGCCTCGAAGGTGTGGCGACGACCTTGGCGGTGCGCGGCATCGATGGGGTGGGTGCGGACAGCGATTATCATCGCGCCTTGGGTCTGAGCCTGGGCAATGCGCGGATGTTGATCGTACCCGCCGGCATCTTCGATCTCGGCAGTCACGTCTTATACAACGCGCGCGCCGTCCTGGGCGTGTTGGTACTGCGGCGCATCGTGCATTCCACCAAGGCGTTCACTTTGTACGGCGTGGACAGTGTCGAGCTGACGCTGGAACGGCGCGAAGAAGTGCTCAGAGGGCTGTATAGATTGCTGGATAGCGCCGCGCACTGAGCGGCGTTTTGAGATAGGTACTATCGAGCGTTACATAATCGCCTGACAGATCACCCGTAGCAGTGTCATGTGGTTACGTAAACATCAATTACATACGGGAGCGATGCGATGAAAGCCGTGACGATGACCGCTACGGGCGGACCCGAGGTGCTGCAAGCATGCGAATTGCCCGAGCCGCGGATCATGGCCGCGGATCAGGTCAAAGTGAAATTGCGCGGTGCGGGCATCAATCCCATCGATACCAAAT
>JACREG010000016.1 GCA_016218375.1 Gammaproteobacteria bacterium | reverse complement strand
GGTTACCCGGATAGCCTTGAGTGCCGCCGACAACAACCGCTTGCAGGGCGACGCGCCCGCACTCTTCGAGGCGGACACGCGGATGGCGGTGGTGTTGCAGTTGCCCGATGCGGAAACGCTGGAACTGAGTTATACGCCCGGTAGTGCAACCGGCGGTGTGGCGACCTCACGCTAGGCTAGAGGTCGCCACACGTTCTTGTTACAACATCACTCGCGCGCGCCCGAATCTTCGAGCGCCTGCACGATGCCGGTGAATTGCTTGTAGCGGGCCGCCCGCAGCGCCGTGAATCCCTTGTCGTTGTGCGGCGCGACGTCGGCCCCGTGTGCCAGCAGTTCTTTCACCACATCGTCCTGTCCCCGGAAGGTGGCCTGCAGCAACGCGGTTTCACCGTACTGGTTGGTCGCGTTCACATCGGCGCCCGCGTCGAGCAGGACACGCACGCTCTCCGTCGCGCCGAAGAATGCCGCGGTCATCAGCGGCGTCCAGCCGTTTTCCGTGCTTGCGACATTGACGTCGGCACCCGCCGCCACGAGCATCTTCACGGTCTCCGCGTTCATGCTCGACGCAGCCGCCAGCAACGCGGTCTCGCCGTCGGCGTTGCGGGCATCCGGTTTGACGCCCGTCACGAGGAAACGCCGCACGCCATCCGCATCGCCGTCCCGCGCGGCCTTGATGAAGTTCGAGGCCGCCTCGTTCCGCGTGCCGTCTTGTGCCTGCGCCACCACCGGTGCCACCCTCTGTGACAATTCCTGCGCACCCTCGCGCGGCGGCGCGGAACTGCACGCAGACAGAATGAGCACGCACCAGGCCAGCCACCCTTGCGCCCACCATTCCGCACTGAGGAGCCGATGCACCTGGAGCCGATGCACACCCACGTTCATGGCACGCGACTGACGTGCGTGACGTCAGCCCTCCGTGCGTTCGTGTCGGCCTGCTTGAGCGCCGCGATATGATTCTCCAAAGCACGCTTCATCATTTTTTCGCGCATGACCTTCTGAAGATCGGGCTTGAGTTCCCGATACGGCGGCAGATCCGCGACGTTGCGCGGGCCATCCTCGACCCGGATGATGTGCCAGCCGAAACGGGTCTTCACCGGCGCCGTGGTCGTCTCGCCCTTCTTCAACGCGAGCACGGCAGCGGCGAAGTGTTCGTCGGCGAAGATATCCGGACGGAACCAGCCGATATCGCCGCCATTGAGGTTGGCGCCCGGATCGCTGGAATTGTCGCGGGCCAGTTGCGCCAAGTCGGCGCCGTCGTGCAGTTTCTTGAGCAATGCGTGCGCCTGTTCTTCGCTGGTCACCGACAGATGACGCACATGATATTCCCGAATGTCTCCGGCCTTCCTGCGCCGTTCATAATCCGCCGCAACCGCCGCGTCCGTGATCGGATTGAGCCGGAAGTATTCGTCGAGATAGGCCTTGGACAAGACCGCGAGCCGGTTGAGTTCGACCTGCGCCATGACGTCCGGCACCTTTTCCAAGCCCCGCTGGGATGCCTGCATTGCCAACAGGCGTTGCACATCGAGATCCTTGCGAATGCGGCTGCGCAGTTCGCGGGTATCGGGCTCGCCCAGTTTGATACGCTGCTGGGCGAGGTATTCGATGCTGGCAGCACTCGCCATGGGAATCGGCGCATCGGTATCGGCGAACACTGGCACCGCGCCGGCCATGGCGATGGCGACCGCCACGCCCATGATGCCCTTGCGTGTTATTGAGATGGACATGTTGCCTCCTGGAGTGTGTCTGTATTGGATTTGTTTTCACGTCCGCCCCCGGTTACAAAAGCTTAAAAAAGGCGGCACCTGGCGGTGCCGCCAACCAGGGGTGTTACTGCTCTCTGGATAAAATAATTTTCATGATCGATTACTGGTTATAGGACTCCGGGCCCGTCAGTATCAGTCCGTTGTACTCGAAGATACCGGCATGCGGTTTGGCCGCACCGGTCACGCCGCGATTGGGCCAGTTGTACGCAGCACGCTGCGGACTGCTGAACGCCAAGCCGACTTCACCGGTCAGTTCGTCGCGGAAGTTGGTGTCGTATGCGAGCGACCCGTCGCCCATGATCTTCACCATATAGATCTTGCGATCGCCATCCGAACCGGTTCCCTGCAAGCCCATGTGGTCCAGGTTCACGAAGTAGTCCATGAACATGAGCCGCTTGCCGGGCGCAAGACCAGACGCCGGCGCACCCGCGCGATCGATCAACGTAAAGTGGGCACCACCATGCGACGCATAGTTCATCGCCGAATTGTTGGTGACCATGCCGATGACCTTCGGACAATCCGACGCACCGTTGTTATGGACGCGGTTGTTGAGTGCATTACCCAACGTAGGCTTGCCCAGCGAGGTATTGGCGAGACGGCTTGGATCGGACGGCGGGAAATCGCAGTTGATCGTCCCCGTGCCCTTGTCGATCAACGGCCGGATATCCAACGCCAACACACGGCGGTCGTGCTCGCCGGGATAATCGCGGTTGTACGTCGGATCGCCGGGGCTTTCGATGCCGGAGATCGGCAAGTACATGGTCTTGTCGTCGTCGCTGATGCCGAAGTACGACACACCTGTGCACGGACCGACGTCATACACCGCCTTCCATCGCGGACCCTGGCCGTTGTTGGCCGACTGCGGTGCCAAGATGTCGGAGGTGTAGAACAGCGTGCCGCCGCACATGCTGGCCGTAAACGCGCCCTGATGCGGAACCCAGTTGCCGCTGGAGTCGGTGTGGCCGGTCATATGCGGCATACCGAACGCCATCTGCCCTTCCGGCTCGTCGTGGAAATAAATGTCTTCCACGCGCGGGCCATCGGGTACCTGACTGATGGTGATCGGCCCCGCCTTCAGATCGTGTGCCTTCCACACACGCACCGTAGTACCGAACATGCGGATGCTGGTGGCATCGCCCGGCAGCGGACTGTTCAAGAACGTGCTGTTGAACAGATTGGCGATGGGATCGCCGCCGCCGATGGACGCCGGCATGGCATAGTCCGAAGTCACCAGGTATTGGCCGTTCGCGGTCAACTGCATACCGTGCGGGTAAGCTTCCAAGCCCGCATCGGTGTTGCCGGTCACCTTGTTCGGCTTATAGCGCTGGATACCGGAGTTCAGCACCACGGCCGAGTTCTCGCTCAAGTACTGTTTGGGGTCCTGTACCGATTCGGGCAACAGTGCGTTATACGGCATGCCACCGGTACAAACACTGGTACGCATCGGATGGAACTCGGTCACAGTGCCGGGACCGCCGTAACTCTTGCCGCCCATATACGTCACCGCCATGCGTCCGTTCGGCAACACCATGAAGTCGTCGGTGAGGGCCGAGAGCGTCAGCTCGGTACCGCAGATGGCCATTTCGGCCGTTTTGATGGCACGCACGTCAGTGATGTCGAAGCGGAACACATTGCCGCTAATCACGCCGCCGGCGAACAGATATTTTCGACCCGTGGTCGGATCGATATACGAAGTGTACGCGGTGTCGTGATGCGGATCGTTATGCACATCGGCGGTATGACCCAAGGCGGCGCCGGGGTTGTTGGCCCCGATGACCTTGGGCAGTCCCGCCGTCCAGATGACCTTGCCGTAGGTGGTCGAGTCCGGTTCGGCGTCGATAACAGCGAGGAAATCGGAATTCGCCACGCCGTCGTCGGTGATGGCGTCACCCGTCCAGGACAACAGCACCGCCCCGTTCGGGATCACCTTACCCGTGCTCTTGCTGATCGCCTCCGGTGCACGATTGGCGTTCTGTCCCGGCGACAGATCGATGGGGCCGACCTGAAAATCCGTCGGGCTGCTGACAGCACCCGGCCCCACCAAAGCCAAGGCACCTGCCGACGCTCCTAGCGGAGCACACAACATGCCGGATATTGCGGCTGCGACAGCAACCCGCAACATACCGCCGGCATGCCGTCCCACGACATACATTTTTGCTTTGTTCTGTTCCATTTTGATGGCCTCTCGAGTGTTGAACTTTTTTTCCGAGCGCCTGGTCTGACGTGCAACCAGGCATGGATTACGTGCATCCATCCTGGATATGGCCACATACTCGTCCCTCCTCCTGTCCACACTACGGACAGAGGGAACGCTAGCATTTCGCCTGACGGCACATAACTCTCGGGAACTGGCTCTTTGAGTCAGCGGAGATTGACATTTGTCTGTAGGAGATAGGCCGGCAAAAAACCGCGGCAATGCGGTAGTCGGTGGTGCGGGGATACTGAAAATCGCCGAGGAAAATCGCTGAAGCGGATTAACGGAGATTACGCATAAACACGCCATGCTGCGCGCTTATGTACGACTCAATCATGCAGTGGCGCTAACGCTCGACCAAAGACCAACGAAGAGAACCGCACCGTTGAGCGCATGACGTCGACATCAATTTCGCAGGTCCAACACATCCTGCATATCGAACAAACCGGGACCACGCCCCATCAACCAACCCGCCGCGCGCACCGCGCCCTTGGCGAACGTCATGCGACTCGAAGCCTTGTGGGTGATCTCGATGCGCTCGCCGACGCCGGCGAACAGCACCGTGTGGTCGCCGACGATGTCGCCGGCGCGAATGGTCTCGAAGCCGATGGTCTTGCGCTCGCGTTCGCCGGTCACGCCTTCGCGGCCGTACACCGCGCAGTCCTTCAGATCGCGGCCGAGCGCGGCGGCGACGACTTCGCCCATGCGCAACGCCGTGCCCGAGGGCGCATCGACCTTGTGACGGTGATGCGCCTCGACGATCTCGATGTCGACTTCATCGCCCAGCACACGCGCGGCCATGTCCAGCAGTTTGAGACACAGGTTCACGCCCACGCTCATGTTCGGCGCGAACACGATGCCGATGTCTTGCGCCGCCGCCTGCAACTGCGCCTTCTCGGCATCGCTGAATCCGGTAGTGCCGATCACCATGCGCCGACCGGCGGCGCGGCACACCGCAAGATTCGCCAACGTGCCCTGCGGACGCGTGAAGTCGATCAGCACATCGAACACACTGGTCAACGCCGCCGGATCGGCCGTCAACGGCACACCGATCTCGCCGATGCCCGCGAGCAACCCGGCATCGCTCCCGATCAGACTGTGTTCGGGATGTTCGAACGCGGCCGTGACGATCACGCCCTCGGTCTGACGCGAGGTTTCGATCAGGGCACGGCCCATGCGGCCGGCAGCACCGGCGATGGCGATTCGGGTGGTCATGGAGGTGGTGTTCCGTTATTGCTGGTTGGGATGGCGGGAAGGTTACCCGATTGGGTTGGTTTGCGGTACCCGGGCGACCTTGCCTTTGTAGGAGCGGCCTTGGCCGCGAACGGTTTTATCCGTCATTCCGGCGAAGGCCGGAATCCAGGGTTTTGATTTTCTCGGCTCTTAATGCACTTTTGTTTCGCGCCTTGCTGGCGCGAGGTACTTTTCTTTGCCTCGCCAAAGAAAAGTACCCAAAAGAAAGGCGACCCGACGGCTTGCCCCGCTACGCGGGGTACCCTGCGCTCCTCGCCCTTTTGCGCGCTCGCCTGACTCGCAGTTCGCTCGGCGCCGGCTACGCCGGCACCGCTCGAACAGCTCAAACAGGAGGCTCGCTTCATCGCAAAAGAGCTGCGGTGCTCGGCTGCGCCGACGGGGAAGGGGTGCAAAAAACTAATACATTAGGTAAGTGTGCTTGCTATTCATTGAATATTTTCCGCTGTCGCAGTAGGCTATAACCCGTACAAAACATAAAAATTTGATAGCGATCTTAACAAGAATAACTTTTTAGGGGGCGGCATGGTGGGCGTGATACTTCGGCTTGGTGTTTGTATCTTCTCGTTATTGGTTACGTCCGTGGTGAATGCGGCGACCATAAGTCCGACGCAGTATGTAGAGGTTTCCTTCGGACAATTGGAAAACGCGTTACCTACTGCGAATTTTCTAAGTATAAATGTGGTTACTGGAAACCCCACTGATTTGCTAACTCTAAGCTTGTATGACGGGCCTACCCTTCTAGGTCAAGCGACAAGTGGTCCCCAAACGGGGCTGTTTTTGCCATCGCCAGGGCAAAGATGGTTTGATTTCATCTCTACTACGAATCCGTTTAGCATACCAGATACTACACGAGTTGATTTTTCATCTATTGAGGATGGAACTTTCGATTTTAGGATGCTATTAAGCTCCAGTGTTGGTGTTTTTGATCTGTACGAAGGGCCATTCGGATCTGAGGCAGATTTTAGCCAATTAACCACTGAGACAGATTTGGGCCCAATTGGTCCGGCGCTTGATTCCTATTTCTTCACTGGCGCTGCTATCACGGAGATGCCTGTCGTGGTTCCAGTGCCAAATTCGATTCTTTTCATTATGTCGGGATTGATAGTTTTGCTGCAGCGATGTAAGCAAGCGTAGCCCGGAATTTACTTCGTTCAACCCAGGCTACGGAAATTGCCAACGGATCAGCGACGCGGATGCCAGTCCGTTGTCATTTCTGTTTTTGACTTCCCCTCCCCGTCGGCGCAGCCGAGCATCGCAGCGAAAACCGGGGAAAGCGAGCCTCCTGTTTGAGCTGTTCGAGCGGTGAGTCGGCGTAGCCGGCGAACCGCGCGAACTGCGAGTTCGGCAAGCGCCGGTTTTCGCGAGAAGCGCAGGAAACCGCGCGCAGC
>JACREG010000172.1 GCA_016218375.1 Gammaproteobacteria bacterium | reverse complement strand
TTTTCGGCAGTCGGCGGATAAACGTGCACCAGGCCGTGCGGTTGCGGTTCCGTAATCTGACAATGGGTTCGGTGGTCGCCGAACAGCGGTCGGGTCGGCGCAATGTTCTGGCGGACTGGTGGTCGCGGAAGATGCTGCGGGCCGGTCTGGAACCTTCCCGGAAGTTGTCGCTGACGGTGATCGGTTGCTTGGTGGCGACGCTGGTCGTCGGTCTCTCGGGATGGGGCGTGAAAGGGCTGTTGTTGCCCGTTATCGCGGCCTTGGTTGTGCATTTGCACCTGGAGCAACGGTCCCGGTTGCGTATAGAGGCGATGTTGGCTCAATTGCCCGGTTTCATCGATCACATCATTCGCGGACTGAGCACCGGACGGACCATGGAAAATACCGTGCTGCTCGCCGCACAACAGTGTCGGCCGCCCCTGCGCGATATCCTGGAGCGCGTGCGCGTCAATGTGGAGTTAGGCGCGCATCTCGGCGCAGAACTGCAACAGGCGGCGCGCGTACACCGGCTGCGCGAGATGCAGTTGCTGGCGCTGGCTGTGCATGTCAATCAGCGCTTCGGCGGCAGTGCCCGCGAATTGTTGCAGAGTATCGTGACCATGATCGAGCAGCGCGATCAGGCGCAACGCGAGTTGCGGGCACTGACCGGCGAGACGCGCGTCAGCGCCTGGGTGCTGGGCTTGCTGCCGATCGGCGTGGCCGCCTACATGATGGCCATGAATCCCAGTTATCTGGAAGTCATGTGGCAGGATCAGGGCGGCCGCAAGGTGTTGTTGACGGCCTTGGCTATGCAGTGTGTTGGGGCCGTGCTGCTTTGGCGGATGGTGCGCAGCCTATGAAGGCTATGTTGGACTCTTCAAGATGAAGTCTTGGTTTCTGATTCTGTGTGGGGCTGCCTTGTTGCTGTCCAGCATCGGGATGCTGTGGTGGAGCTTGCGCACGCGCAGGGATCTACAGGGGCTCGCGCGGCAGAGAATCCAGGATGTTTTGCGCATCGAGCCCGATATCGAGAGCGAGCGGTCGACGCTGCTTGCACGACTGCTCAAACGGGTGGGCGCCAGTCAGTCGGGTGCCGCGGGCCGCATGCGGGCATGGCAACTCGAGTTGCGGACACTGTTGACTCAAGCGGGTTGGCATAACCGGGATGCGCGTGCGCTGATCAAAGGCATCATATTCCTGGTGCCGTTTGCAGCCGCGCTGATTGCCGCCGTCACGGTATTGGGCGCCGAGGGGGGTACGGCCCGGGGCACGGCGGGCATATTCCTGGGTTTCGGCGCGGGCCTGTTGCTGCCGCGTTATGTATTGCGCTATCAGGCCGGCCGCAGGCGCGAGCAGATTATCGAGGAAGTGCCGGTCATGGTGCGGATGATCAGCGTATTGTTCGAAGCGGGCCTTTCCCTGGAGGGTGCGTTGAAGACGCTGCGCGACGAGGCGCGCGGTATTTTGCCGCACTTGGGTGTGGAGATCGGACGCATGCTGACGCGCGTCGAGGCGGGAATGGATCGTGTCGATGCGCTCAACCAGATGGCGCGCGAACTGGACATACAGGAATTGACCGACGCCGTTTCCGTGCTCAGTCATACGGCGGTGGCCGGCGGTTCGGCGCGGCAGTCGTTGGCGCGTATCGCCGATGTGATCGAAGACCGCAATCGTACCCGGTTACGTGAACGGGTGGGGCGGTTGTCCGCCAAGATGACGGTGGTGATGGTAGTGTTTCTATTTCCGGCGCTGTTTATCTTTCTGGCCGGTCCGGGATTGGTGGCGATTGCCGGGGCATTGGGGGGCGTGCGATGAGCAAGATCGCCGTCATTGTCCTTGCAGGGATAGCGCTGGGCGGCTGCAACCAGGGTCTCGTGCGAGACCCACCTTCGCTCGCACACGACAACCCGGGCAATTGCGCGAAACTGGACGACTCGGCGGACGTTCAGTTGGGCCTGGTGCGGCAGATGCTCGATCAGAATCGGGCTTACGCGGGTCTGGCGCATCTCGCCGCCTTGGACCCCGCCGTGCAGGCGTCCGCCCAGGCGCGTTATCTGAATGCCGAACTGCTGCGTCACACCGGCCGTGTTCAGGACGCGGAACGTTCCTACCGGGACTTGCTCGGAACTTGCCTCGCAGGGTACGGACATCACGGGCTCGGTCTGCTGTTGGCGGAGCGGAATCTGCAACAGGCCCTTGCCGAGTTGCGCCAAGCCGCCCTGCTGTTGCCGACCGATTCGCGGGTGCGTAACGATTTGGGTTATGCCTTGTTGCTTGCGCAGGATGGACCCGGTGCGCGACGCGAATTCATGACGGCCATCGAGCTGGGCGATTATAAACAACGCGCCTCGCTGAACCTGGTGTTGCTGATGTTGTATGAAGGGGACGAGCAAGGCGCCGAGCGTTTAAGTCAGCGACTGAAAGTGCCGGAGGCCGAGCTGGAACAGTTGCGCCGGCAGGCCGTGCAACTGAAAAAAGAACGGCAGGACGAACCTCATCGGGAGGGCTGAACATGCCATATGCAGTCATCATAGTCTGGTTGACGGTCGTTGCAGTGCCGGTGGCTTTCGCCGAAACACTGGTTCCGCCCGCGAACGGCGCGCCGAGCGAGCTGGGTAGCGATACACGCGCTTGGCTTGACCTACAGCGTAACGGCCAAGCCGCGGCGCCGCAAAGACCGGTGTCGGGTGTCGTCGCCTCGCGGACGTATAAGCGGTATCTGGACAGTTTCAATCACCCCATCCCGATGTTCTTCGAGCGCGAGTCCGGCAACGCGCCTGCCCAGTAACGACCGCGGGCGATATCGCATGCCTATGTCCAGAGAGCGTTGCGCATCGCCACGCGCACAACGCGGCGCCGTCGGCCTGTTCGGGCTGCTGGTGCTGGGTATATCCCTGGTTTTTGTCGTGCTGGCGTTGGATACGGGCCGCTTGGCGTTGGAAAAACGCCGGTTGCAGGAGGTTGCCGATCTGGCGGCCATCGATGCACTGCAACAAGCCGGTCCGTGCAGTGGCGGCGAGTCCATGGACGTCACCGTCGCGCGGACGGCGGCGCAGCAAAGTGCGGCGCGCAACGGCTATGCCGGCGATCTGAGCAGCGAGGCCGATGCGGTGCTGATCGGCGTCGTGACCACCTCGGGTGGCGTGCGGCAGTTCGCCGCTGCCGGTGCCGCCACGGCCTCGGCCGTGCAGGTGACTGCAACAGCGGATGTCGTGCGCAGTCTGGTTGCCGGCGGCTGGTACGGCGGCACGATCAGATTGCAGGCCGTGGCAGTTGCGCAGCGCGAACCGCTGGCCGGTTTCTGGGTCGGCAGCTTTCTGGCTTCCATCGACAGTGAAGACGCGACGGTCCTCGACGGTGTATTGGGGGGATTGCTGGGTGCCGCGGTCAGTGTGAATGCGCTGTCGTACCAAGCTCTGGTCGATGCCAATGTTACTTTGGAACAACTCATCGCGGGCGCCGCGGGCATCGGTCTGGCGGTTAACGATGTACAGGGCTTGCTCGACGCAGAGGTCACGGTCGCGGACTTTCTGTCCATTGTCGCGACAGCGCTCAGTGCGGATGGCGACGCGACCGCCGCAGCGGCCGTCAACGATCTGCAAGTAGCCGCCGCGGCACTCGGTACTATCACGATCGGCGATCTGCTTAGCGTGACCGCCGACAATCCGGATACCGCGTTGCAGTCGGAGGTCAATGCCTACGCGTTGGGCACTGCCGCGTTGCAACTTGCGCGCGAGGGGCAAACTCTCAGTATGCCGGTCTCGGCCACGTTGCCGTTGGGCCTGGGATCGGTCGATGTTTCCTTGCATATCACCGACGCGCCGCAGATTGCAGTCGGTCCGCCGGGGCGCGATGCAGACGGCAACTGGAAGACCCCGGCCCACACGGCGCAAATGCAGTTGCAGATCGATGCGCCGGTCTCTGTGACGCTACCGAGTCTGGTCGATGTATCGCTGAACCTGTCGCTTGCCGCGGAGGTGGCGCGCGCCGATGCCTGGTTGGCGAGTATTCAGTGCGCCTCGGTGAATCAGCCCGCGCATCGGGTCACCATCGGTGCGCAACCGGGCGTTGCGACACTGGCCGTGGGGCGTTACAACGATATGGCAGATCCGAGTTCCGAGGCCGATGTCACGGCCACGGCTACGCTTGGCGGCGCGCCACTTACCAGCATCACGATTTCCGCGGCTGTCGATCTGGGCAGCGATCCGCAGGACTTGAACTACACAGTCTCCGACGCAACGCCCTTGCCGCAACAGCAGACGGTAGGTACGCCGCTGGCAACCGCGCTGGGCAACGCGACCCAATCGCTCGCGGGATCGCTGATGTTGGATTCCAATCCGCCCGTGAATCTTCCGTTGCTGGGATTGACCGACGATTTGATCGAGGGTGAACTCGAAACCATGTTGACACCCCTGCTGACCGCATTGGACGAGGCCGTGCTGGACCCCGTTCTACGTTCCTTGGGTGCCAACCTCGGTGGTGCCGACATCGAACTGTTCGGTCTTGAGACCGACGAGTCCCGTGGCGAATCCCGTTTGGTGCGTTGAATAGTGATTTCTCGATAACCGCTGTGAGACAGGGCAGATATGTAGGGGCGAATACCGGCAATGGGGATATCTGCTCGCCCGGCATCGTGGTCAGGCTTGTGCTGGCCGGCTTTTGATTTGCAGAAGTCAGTCCGGGAATACCTGCCGGGCCTCGAACACCGGCCCATCCACGCACACGCGCTTCATCGCCGGGCCTTGCTCGGTCTCCACACGCACCGTACAACCGGCGCAGCCGCCGACGGCGCAGGCCATGAATTCTTCCAGCGATACCTGACACGGTAAATCGAATTCGCGCGCGAGTTTGGCGGTGGCGGCGAGCATGGGGTGCGGGCCGCAGGCGAAGAGCTCCACTTCGTTGCGTTGCGCTTCACTCAAGCTGTTCAGCCAGGCGCGCGCAAGCTCGGTGATGTAACCGTCGAAGCAGCCGGGATAGCCTTGCAGACTGGCGAGTCGCGACGGCACACCCCAATCTTCCAGCAAGGGCATGGCGGCAATCGCACCGTCAGGCAGGCCGGGCACGAGGATGCGCGACGGTTGGGTCTTGAACGGGAACGGCACTTCCGAGCCCATCAGCACCAGCGGTTGCCAGTGTTTATCCGCTTTCAGATGTTCGGCGAGAAACACCATCGGCGGGATACCGACGCCGCCGCCCATCAACAGGGTGCGCGGGCGTTCGCGATGCGCTTGAAAGGGTTTGCCGATCGGGCCCATCACGCTGATGTGCTCGCCGACCTTGCGTTGCGCCAGCAGGTGCGTGCCTTGACCGACCGCCTTGTAGAGAAATTCCACCCAACCGGATTGCGCATCGACGCGCATGATCGACAACGGCCGGCGCATCGGCAGCTCCGGTCCGCAGGTGATGTGTGCGAAGCTGCCGGGTTGCGCGTGCGCCGCGCACTGCGGTGCCTGTACGCGCAGGATGTGTTGATCGCCGAGGTGGGCGTGCTGGGAGAGAATCTGCGCGTCTTCGACGAAAATCGTGCCGCGGTGCGGTTTGGAAACGGCGGGTTGGGTCATCGGGTCGGTGTGTCCATCGAACTCAGTGCGGCCGGGCGGCCGTGGAATGCGCACACGTTACCAGATTCCGCGCGCGCCGGCAGGATGCCCATCCTGCGCCTGCGATTTTTACCATGCCGCCATTGACGAAGCCTCAGCCTCGGCGGCAGGTGTCGGCCGCAGGGATGCGGCCGTCAAGCCTACCGGGATGTATTCACGGCGTCCTGCCGCCGAGGCTGAGGCTTCGTCAATGACTGCATTATTGTTGGCGGATGCCTTCCACCGACAGCATCAATTCCAGCTCTTGCGCCGCGGGGCCGAGATCGCGGGTGATATTGAAATCGGCGAGCTTCAGTGTGGTCGTGCCGAAGAAGCCGGTGCGATAACCGCCCCAGGGATCGTCGCCCTGACCGATGCGTTCGACGGCGATGACGACCGGCTTGGTTACGCCGTGCAGCGTAAGCGCGCCGCTCAGCACCGCCTTGCCGTCGCCTTTGTCCTCGAACTTCGTGCCGACGAAGTGTGCCTGCGGGAATTTCTCCACGTCCAGGAAGTCGTCGCTGCGCAGATGTTTGTCGCGTTCGGCGTGGTTGGTGTCGACGCTTGCGGTGTCGATGGAAACCTCGACCTTGTTGGCGGCCGGGTTCTTCTCATCGTAGCTGAACGTCCCTTCGAATTTATTGAAGCGCCCATAGAGCCAACTGTAGCCGAGATGCTGAATGCGGAATTGGATGAAGGCGTGGGTCTTCGCGGTGTCGATCACATAATCGGCGGCCGGTGCGAGTGTCGGCAGGGACAATGCGGCGGCGAAGGCGATGGCATGGGTGAGTGTGCGCATGGGCTTTACTCCTTGGATCTATGCGATGTACCGAGGGTTCAGCGACCGAGCATGCGGGTGAGCGTGCGGTCGCGGTCGATGAAATGGTGTTTGAGCGCGGCCAGTGTGTGCAGGACGGCCAGACCGATCAGCGCGAAAGCCAACACTTCATGAATCTCGCCGGCAATGTCTTCCTGGTTGTCGAAACCGCTGAGCGTCGCCGGCACGGCGAACAGGCCGAAGACTTGGATGGGATGGCCGTCGGCGGTGGAGATCAGATAACCGGCGAGTATGGTCGTGAACAGGAGTATATACAGCCCGGCGTGCGCGATCCTGGCCAACCGCCGTTCCCATGCGGCATGGGTCGGTTCCGGACGCGGCATCGGATTCGACCACCGCCACGCCAGGCGCAACGCCACGGTGACGAACAACAATATACCGATGCTCTTGTGCAAGTCCGGGCCGCGTTCATACCACGCATCGTAATACTCCAACTCGGTCATCCACAGTCCAAGCGCGAACAGGCCGACGACGACCAGCGCCACCAGCCAATGCAGCACAATGGCGACGAGCCCGTACTCCGATGTGGTGTTTTTCAGCATCCGTGACCCGCGATTCGTGATTCCATGATTCCGTTCCGTGATTCAGGGGGGGGAGGTGACGATTATGCCGCGCGTGGCGGCGCGAGATTCCGCACAATCGTGGAACGCGTCAGCACTTACGTCTCGCGCTGAAACACCAGCTTGCCGCCCACCAGCGTATGCGTGACCTGGCCTTTCAGTTCCCAACCCATGAAGGGCGTGTTCCGGCCGGCGCTCAACAGGGTTTCCGCTGTCACGCGCCACGGTTGTTCCAGATCGACGACGATGAGATCGGCGGGTTTGCCGACGCTCAGGGTGCCGGTGCCCTGTTGCTCCAGGCCGAGGATGCGCGCCGGGCCGAGACTCACGCGCTGAATTGTATCCGCCAGCGTCAGCAGATTCTCGTCGACCAGGCGCAGCGCCAAACCGAACAGCGTATCCACGCCCGAGATACCGGGTTCGGTCGATGGGAACGGCGACAGCTTGGCGTCGGCCTCGTGCGGTTGATGATCGGAACACAGGGCGCTCAAGGTGCCGCGCGCGAGTCCGGCGCGCAGCGCCTCGCGGTCGCGTTGAGTACGCAAGGGCGGGCGCACATGACAGTCGGCATTGAAGCCGGCGATGTCGATGTCGGACAGATACAAATAGGGCGCGGCCACATCGGCGCTCACCGGCAGGCCGTCGTATTGTGCGCGCGCCACCATCTGCACCGCGCGCGCGGTGGTCAAGCGGCAGAAGTGCGCACGCACGCCGGTCTGTTCGATCAGCGCGAGGTCGCGCGCCACCGCCGCGGTTTCGGCGGCGGCGGGAATCGCCGGCAGTCCCATGCGCGTGGCCACCGCGCCTTCGTGCGCACAACCGCCGTTGGCCAGCCAGTAATCCTCGGCGTGCAGAAACACCGTCATGTCGAAGGTCGCCGCGTACTCGAAGGCGCGCCGTTGCACCAGGGTGTTGGCGAGCGGCATGAGCGCATTGCTCAAGCCGCAGCAACCGGCCTGTTTGAGCGCGGCGGCCTCGGTGAGACGTTCGCCGCTTAAGCCTTGCGTGAGTGCGCCGAGCGTGACCACGCGCGCGGAGCCGGCCTCTTCGGTGCGATGGCGGATGAGTTCCACCACCGCCGGCGTGTCGATGATCGGATATGTATCCGGCGGACAACACAGCGTGGTGATGCCGGCCGCAGCCGCGGCGGCGGTTTCGGATTCGATGGTGGCCTTGTGTTCCAGGCCGGGCTCGCGCAGCCGCGCGCTGAGATCGACCAGGCCGGGACAGACGATGCGACCGCGTGCGTCGATATCGTGGTCGGCGCTGAAATCCTCGGGCGCCGTGCCGATGCCGACGATCTTGCCGCGCTGCACGAACACATCGGCGATCTGATCGACGTTATTGGCCGGATCGATGACGCGACCGCCGCGGATGGCGAAGGACAGGCGTTTACGCAAGGGGATCATGCGCCGGCCTCCGGGTTCGGAAGTGTCTGGGATTTATGTCGCATGGTCATGGACATCACTGCCATGCGCACGGCAATGCCGTGGGTGACTTGTTCCAGGATCACCGAATGCGGGCCGTCGACGACCTGCGAATCCATTTCCACGCCGCGGTTGATCGGGCCGGGGTGCATGACGATCACATCCGGCTGGGCCAGTGCCAAACGCTTCTGCGTCAGACCGAACAGGCGGAAGTATTCGTGTTCGCTCGGCAGCAGCGCGCCCTGCATGCGTTCGCGTTGCAGGCGCAGCATCATAATGACATCCACGTCGCGGATGCCTTCCTCGATGTTATGGAACACCCGCACGCCGAGATCCGCGACATCCGCCGGGATGAGCGTGCGCGGGCCGACCACGCGCACCTCGCCGGTGTTGAGAATATTGAGCGCATGAATCTGCGAACGCGCCACCCGCGAGTGCATGACGTCGCCGACGATGGCCACGCGCAGCGGCGTGAAGTCGCCTTTGTGGCGGCGGATGGTGAACATGTCGCGCATGGCCGGCGTGGGGTGCGCATGGCGGCCGTCGCCGCCGTTGATAACGCTGATGTGCGGTGCGACGTGGCGGGCGATGAAGTGCGCCGCGCCGCTGTCGGCGTGGCGCACCACGAACATGTCGCAGTGCATGGCTTCGAGGTTGCGCAGGGTGTCCAGCAGCGTCTCGCCCTTGGTGGCGGACGAGGCCGTGATATTCAGGTTGAGCACGTCGGCGGACAGGCGCTTGGCGGCCAGTTCGAAGG
>JACREG010000173.1 GCA_016218375.1 Gammaproteobacteria bacterium | reverse complement strand
GTGCATCGAAGCGGACGTGAAGATGTACGCCTGTCAGATGACCGTCGACGTGTTCGGCTTCAGCCACGATGAGTTCATCGGCGGCGTGGACTATGTCGGTGCGACTTACTTCCTGCCAATCGGCAAGGAAGCGGATGTCTGCTTGTTTATTTGATTATTGATTCCGCGTGCTCGGGCGAAGCCCTGCGCGCGCTGACTGCAAAGGGGGAGCGTTCCGACGCTCCCCCTTTGCGATCCCCCAACGGAAATGTGCCGCGGCATGCCGCGTGTGAGAGCCGGTTACCTGCGTGCGGCTTGCGGGCGCATGTGGGAGAATACGCAGCCTTATAACCACCGACGCCTCACCTTCAACCCCAGCCAATGTCCAAGGCCAAGCCGCAACCCGCCGCCCTCGTCGATCAGCCATTACAACTCCCCAGCGCGGGCGCGCACGCACGCTGGGGTGGACTGCATGGCGATAGCCTAGTTTTAGCATTGGCCATGGCGGCGGATGCCGCGCGGCCGCTGGTCATCGTCACGCCGGACACGCAATCCGCCGAACGTCTGCAACAGAATCTGGATTTCTTCACGGGCGCGACGGATCAGCCCCGACTGAGTTTCCCGGACTGGGAAACCCTGCCTTACGACGCCTTTTCGCCGCACCAGGACATCGTCTCGCAGCGCGTCGCCTGTCTGTATCGTTTACCGGAGCTGCGCCACGGTGTGCTGATTCTCCCGGTCGCCACCTTGCTGCAACGCGTCGCGCCGCGCGACTACCTCGCCCAGAGCAGCCTGCTGCTGGATGTCGGCGAACGCCTGGACATGGACAAGTTGCGCGGCCAACTCGATCAGGCCGGTTATCGCTATGTCTCGCAGGTCATGGAACGCGGCGAATTCACCGTGCGCGGTTCGCTGTTGGATTTGTATCCGATGGGCGCCGAGCTGCCCTACCGCATCGATCTGCTCGACGACGAAGTCGAGAGCATCCGCACTTTCGATCCGGAGACGCAGCGTTCCATCGCCAAGGTCGAGCGCATCCGCCTGCTGCCGGCACGCGAATTCCCGCTCAACGACTCGGCCATCACCCGCTTTCGCCAGACCTACCGCGCACGCTTCGAGGGCGACCCGCAACGCAGCGTGATTTATCGCGACGTCAGCCAGGGCATCGCACCCAGCGGCATCGAATACTATCTGCCGCTGTTCTTCGCCACGACCGCGACCTTGTTCGACTATCTACCCGCCGATGCCGTGCTCGCCACGTTGCCCGACTGCGACACGGCCGCGGAAAGTTTCTGGACACAACTCGAAGATCGTTATGAACAGCGTCGGCATGACATCGAACGACCGCTGTTGCGTCCGGACGAGTTGTATCTCACGCGCGAAGAACTGCGCACGTTCACTACGCGCTTGGCGCGTCTCGAACTCGACCGCTTCGAACTGGAACGCCCGACGGCGGCCGACCGCAATTTCGTCACCCGCGCGCTGCCCGACGTCAGTTTCAAAGCGCGCAGCCCGGAACCGGCCGCGCAACTCAAACAGTTCATCGCCGAGTTCGTCACCGGTCACAACGGCCGTGGGGGCCGCATCCTGATCGTCGCCGAGTCCGCCGGTCGCCGCGAAAGTCTGCGCGATCTGTTGCGCGATCAAGGCATACAACCGAGCACCTGCGAGAGCTGGGCCGAGTTCGTCGGCACCGACATGCCGTTGGCGTTGGGCATCGCGCCGTTGGAACAAGGCCTGTTGCTGCGCGATCGCGGCCTCGCCGTCATCACCGAAACCCAGTTGCTGGGCCAGCGCACGCATCAACGCGCCCGGCGCAAGGCGGTGCGCGATCCGGAAACGCTGATCCGCGATCTCGCCGACCTCGCGCCCGGTGCGCCGGTGGTGCATGAAGATCACGGCGTCGGCCGCTATCTCGGTTTGCAGAAGTTACACGTCGGCGCGTTGGAAACCGAATTCCTCGCGCTCGAATACGCCGGCGGCGACAAACTCTATGTGCCGGTCGCCTCCTTGCATCTGATCGGCCGTTACACCGGCACCGCGCCGGAACAGGCGCCGCTGCATAAACTGGGTTCGGATCAGTGGCAGAAGGCACGGCGCAAGGCCGCCGAGCGCGTGCGCGATGTCGCCGCCGAACTGTTGGAGGTGCAGGCGCGGCGGCAGGCACGCGGTGGCCACGCCTTCGATATCCACACCGAGGAATACCGGCAGTTCGCCAGCACTTTCCCGTTCGAGGAAACGCCCGATCAGCAAACCGCCATCGACGCCGTGCTGGAAGATCTGGCCTCGCCGCGACCGATGGATCGCGTGGTCTGCGGCGATGTCGGCTTCGGTAAAACCGAAGTCGCGATGCGCGCCGCCTTCGTCGCCGCGCAGGCCGGTCGCCAAGTCGCCGTGCTGGTGCCGACCACCCTGCTCGCCCAACAGCATTTCCAGAATTTCCGCGACCGCATGGCCGACTGGCCGTTGCGCATCGAGGCGTTGTCGCGTTTCCGTTCGGCCAAAGAGCAAAAAGAAATCCTCGACGCACTCGCCGACGGCAAGGTTGACATCGTCATCGGCACGCACAAGATTCTGCAAGACGATGTGCGCTTCAAAAATCTCGGCCTGGCCATCGTCGACGAGGAACACCGCTTCGGCGTGCGCCACAAGGAACGCCTGAAGGCGCTACGCACCGAGGTCGACCTGCTCACGCTCACCGCCACGCCGATCCCGCGCACGCTCAATATGTCGCTGTCGGGCTTGCGCGACTTGTCGGTGATCGCCACGCCGCCGGTGCAGCGCATGGCCATCAAGACCTTCGTCTGCGAATGGGACAAGCAGACCTTGCGCGAGGCCTGCCTGCGCGAAATCAAACGCGGCGGTCAGGTGTATTTCCTGCACAACGAGGTCGAGAGCATCGAGCGCATCGCCCGCGAACTCGGCGAATTGGTGCCCGAGGCCAGCGTGATGATCGGCCACGGCCAGATGCGCGAACGCGAACTGGAACAGGTGATGCTGGATTTCTATCACCGCCGCTGCAATCTGCTGGTGTGTACCACCATTATCGAAAGCGGCATCGACGTGCCCACCGCCAACACCATTGTCATCAATCGCGCCGACAAACTGGGGCTCGCGCAATTGCATCAGTTGCGCGGCCGCGTCGGCCGTTCCCATCACCGTGCCTATGCCTACTTGATTACGCCGCCGCGCGGCGCGATGACCAGCGATGCCGTCAAGCGTCTGGAGGCCATTGCCTCGCTGGAAGATCTTGGCGCGGGATTTACATTGGCCACGCACGATCTGGAAATCCGCGGCGCCGGCGAGTTGCTCGGCGAGGAACAGAGCGGCCAGATTCAGGAAGTCGGTTTCACGCTGTACACGGAACTGCTGGAACGCGCCGTGAAAGCCTTGAAGCAAGGCAAGCAGCCACAGCTCGACCGGCCGCTGGATCATGGCGCCGAGATCGACCTGCACATCCCGATGCTGATCCCGGACGATTACCTGCCCGATGTGCACGCGCGACTGATTCTGTACAAACGCATCGCCAGCGCCGCCGACACCGAGGCCTTGCGCGAATTGCAGGTGGAGATGATCGACCGCTTCGGTCTGTTGCCGCAGCCGGTCAAGAACCTGTTCGCCGTCACCGAACTCAAATTGCTGGCGCTGCCGCTCGGCATCAAGAAGATCGATGCCGGCGAGAACGCGGGCCGAATCCTGTTCAACCCAGAACCTACAGTCGATCCGGTACGCGTGATCCGCTTGATCCAGACCCAACCGAAACGGTACAAACTCGAAGGCGCCGACAAACTGCGCTTCTTCGCCGACATGAGCGATGCCGCCGCGCGCATCGAAGCGGTGGGCGGTGTCTTGCGTGAATTGAGTGGGAAGGGCTAAACCTATGCGCGATTCGATCTATCTTGTTCGCCGGCAGCTGAAGACCGTATTGCTGTCGGCGTGTTTAAGCCTGAGCGCCATCGCGCTCGACGCCACAGCGGCGGATTACCGCGTGGAACTGCTGGTGTACGCCAACCTGCAACGCGACGACGGTACGGAACACTGGCCAGTCCCACGCAGCTTGCCCGACACCGAACACGCCTTGACGCTCGGCACCAACGGCACGCGCCTGCTCGACGGTTCGCGCAGCCTACAGGCCAGCGCCGATGCGCTGCGGCGCTCCGGCAATTATCGGGTATTGCTGCATTGGAATTGGCAACAGCCCGGCTGGGCGCCCGGACAGGGACAACCGATACAGGTGCAGATACCGCCAGGCAGCACCTTGCCCGTCGTTACGCTGCCCGGCGAATTGTCGAAGTTGGCGATGCAACACCTGCGCGACAGCCTGACCGCCGCGACGCCCAGCCTATCGGCACAGTCGCCGCTGCTCGACGGCACCGTGAACCTGATCGCCGGAGAAGTTTTGCAATTGGATGTCGATCTGATCTACCGCGATCCCAGCACCGGCGTCCCCCTGCAATTGAAGGAAAGCCGGCGTCTGCACGGCGGGCAGTTGAATTACCTGGATCATCCACGCTTCGGCGTGTTGACGCGGGTCGATCCTATCGCTGCGGCACCTTGAAATCCGGCAATCGTTCGCGGCCGAAGGCCGCTCCTACAGTAATCCGAACCGCCTGTAGGAGCGGCCTTCGGCCGCGAATGCTTATTCCGCGCTTTTCGCCTTTTCCCGACCCGCCAGCCAATCCAGGAACAGGTTGTAGGCAATCGCCAGCAGCGTCGGGCCGATGAAGAGGCCGAGAAAACCGAAGGCGAGAATGCCGCCGATGACGCCGAGGAAGATCAAGGCGAGCGGCGCTTGCACGCCCTTGCCGATCAACAGTGGACGCAGAATGTTGTCCGCGCCGCTGATGACGAAGAAACCCCAGGCGGCCATGAAAATCGCCCAGCCGGTTGCGCCGTTCACTTTCAACCAGATCGCCGCCGGCAGCCACAGCAGTACGGGACCACCGGGCACCACGGACAGGAAGAATGTGCCCATCGCCAGCAGCAAGGTGCCCGGCACGCTGGCCAGCCAAAAGCCGATCAAGGCCAATATCGCCTGCGCGGCCGACGTACCGATCACGCCGTTGAATACCCCGCGCACCGTGGATGCGACCACGGCGACTTGGCGACGTCCAGTGTCGCCGCCGAGATGCGTGGCAATGCGCGTGAAGACTCGGCCGGTGTGTTCGCCGCGGACGAACAACAAGGTGGCGAGCAACAACGCCAGCGCGAATTCCAACAAACCGCCGCCCAGGCCGGTGGTGAATGCGAGAAAGAAATCCTTGACCGGTTTGATCAGCGGCTTGAGATCCTGCGTCAGCCGCTCCGGATTGGTCGCCACGGATTGCCAGTAACCGCTGGCCGTTTCACCCACCAATGGCAGGCCGCTCAACCAGGTGGGCGGTTGGCCCAAACCGCCGGCCATCAGACCGCTGACCTGCTCGGTGAGCACCGGCCATTGACCGACCAGCGTCAAACCCAGCGTGGCCATCGGCACCAACAGGATCGCCGCCAGACCCAAGCCCATCAGCGCCGCCGCCCAGCCGCGCCGGTGTCCGAGCACGCGCAGGACACGTTTATAAATACTCCAGGTCGACACCGCGATGATGCCGCCCCAGAGGAAGGCGGTGATGAACGGCCGCACCACCAGATAACAGCCGAACACCAACAGCGCCAGCGCCGCAGTCACGGCATAACGTTCGAAGTCGCGGGTACGGTCCGTGGTCATGGCCGGCATCAGTCGATCATCGGAATGACCTGCTCCAGCAGGCTGCGCAGCCGGTCCATGCCGACTTTCAGATTGCGGTCGATATCGTCCATGCTGATCTCGCCTACACCGCGCCCGGCCGCCCAGTTGGCCACCACGGCGCAGGCGGCATAGGACAATTCAAGTTCGCGCGCGAGTGCCGCTTCGGGCATGCCGGTCATGCCGACGATATCGCAGCCGTCGCGTTCCATGCGCGTGATCTCGGCCGCGGTCTCCAGACGTGGGCCTTGCGTTGCGCCATAGGTGCCGCCGTCGTGCAGATCCAGACCCGCCGCGCGGCCCGCCTGCAACAGTATGGCGCGCAGTTCCTCGCTATAAGGGTTGGTGAAGTCGACATGCGTCACCTTGGTAAGGTCGCCTTGAAAGAACGTGTGCTGGCGCGACCAGGTGTAATCGATGATCTGATCCGGAATCGCCAACGCCGAGGGCTTCATCGCCGCGGTGATGCCGCCGACCGCCGCCACGGCAATGACTTTGGTGATGCCGATATTCTGTAGCGCCCAGAGGTTCGCGCGGTAATTGACTTCATGCGGCGGGATGGTGTGCGCGGTGCCGTGCCGCGGCAGGAACACCACCGGTCGCCCGCACATGGTTCCATGCACCAGCGGACCGGACGGCTCGCCATAGGGCGTATGCATGACCTCGCGCCGTTCGATTTCCAGATTCTTCAGGCTGGTCAGACCCGTGCCACCGATGATTGCCAATCCCGTCATGTCGCACCCGTTCTCCGAAGTTATTTCAGACTACATGCCGCGCACGGCATAGATGCCGGGCAGATTGCGATGATAGCCGTGGTAGTCCATGCCGCAGCCGAACACATAACGGTCCACGACCTCCAGGCCGACGAAATCCGCCGTGATATGCACCGGCCGACGCTCGTGCTGCTTCTTCACCAACACGGCACTGTACACCTCCGCCGCGCCCTGGGTGCGCAATTCCTCTTGAATGGCCGCCAGGGTCAACCCCTCGTCGAGGATATCGTCGACCACCAGCACGGTGCGACCGGCGAACGGCAGCAAGGGGCGCGTAATCCAGTGCAGTTCGCCGCCGCGCGTGCCACCGCGATAGCGCGTGGCGTGCAGATAATCGATGTGCAGCGGGAAATCCAGACGCGTCAGCAGATGGCCGGCCGGAATCAGGCCGCCGGTCATCACGCAGACGACGATCGGATCGCGCGCGGCGAGTTCGGCAGCGATGGCGGCGGCCATGCGGTCCAGCGCGGCATTGACTTGCTCAGGTGAATACAGTTGATCCGCTTCCGCGTAGACCTGCCGGGCCTGTTCGGCTGTGATGCTCATGCAACCTCGATCAGTAGGTGAAGGTGACGGTGTCGTCGTTCATGGCTTCGCTGATGACATAGGCGCCGCCGACGGTCTCGGCGATTTCCGGAATCAGATCTTCGCCCCATATTTCCAATGCCGGTGTACACAGCTTAATGACCACGCCCGCCTCGTGCGCGTCCTTGATGAAATCGTAGACACTCTTGTGGCTGCCTTCGTGGACGAAGAGTTTCTCGGCGACGCCTTTCTTGGCGAGTTCGCCGGCGCGACCGCTGAGGACGATCTCGACTTCGTATTCCATGGCCGCCGCGACCGTGGCCTGAAAGAACGGCGGCCCCAGTTCGGAACCGTTGGCCGGATCGGTGTTGACCATGATGATGAGCAGCTTGTCCGCCATTATCGCATCCTGTCGTGATGTATCCGGTTCCGCTTCAGCGCAGTTTTTCCAGAATGGCCGCGCCGGCGGCATCGGCGCAGCGATACCCTGCTTCGATCGCCTCCGCCGCGCGATGAAACTCCACCAAGCGTATATGGCCGAGTTTCGGCGCGAGCAGAATATCCGGCGGATCGCCGGCCATGCGCGCGCGGGTAATGCGCATTTGCATAATGTAAACGCTTTGCGTAAGCACGTCGACCAGCGACGGCAGGGCTTCGCTGTCGCGCTTGAAGTCGTTTACCCATTGTTGCGTCTTGGTCAACAGCCCTTCGCCGAGCAGCGACAGCCAGGGCAGTTCCTGGAGCCGGTTGAGCGCCTTGTCCAGCCGATGGTTGCCGTATGCCGTCTGCATATCGGCGGCACGGTGACTCAACAGATCGGCGTTGAGATCGACAGCGATCACGCGTTCGGCGCCGAGCGCACGGCACAGCGACACCGGCACGGGATTGACCAGACCGCCGTCGACCAACCATTGCTCGTCGACCTTGACGGGCGTCATCAAGCCCGGCAGGGCGACCGATGCGCGCACCGCGCGGTACATGGGGCCATCGCGGAACCACACCTCTTGTCCCGACGCGAGTTCGGTCGCCACCGTGCCGAAGGGCCGCTGCAAATCCTGGATGTCCCGGTCGGGCAGTTGGGTTTCGAAATACTGGAACAGACGCTTGCCGCTGATCAGCCCGCCGCCGAAGCTCACATCCAGATACGACAGCACATCCTGCCACGTCAGCGCCCGCGCCCAGGTCTCCATTTCGTCCAGCGTCTCGGCAGCGGCCGCGGCACCGACCAGGGCGCCGATCGAGGTGCCGCTGATAATATCCGGATAGAGATCGTGTTCGCGCAGCCAGCGTAAAACGCCGAGGTGCGCCCAGCCGCGCGCGGCACCGCCGCCCAAGGCAATGCCGATTCGCGGTCGATTCGCGTTCGTCCCGTTGGTCATCGTTTACATGTCCATATCCAGTAAAGGCGCATCGTCGTAACTGCTCACCGCCGCCACCGCGCGCCGCCAGGCATCGCTGGCGCGTAACTCATCCCACGCCTGGCCATGCCGACCGTGCAGACGCGCCAGACGCATGTGCGCCGCGGGGTTCGAGTAATTACCGAGACTGTCGAGCACGGCATCGGCTGCGTCGGAACGGTTGCACACCAGAATCATATCGCAACCGGCACCGAGTGCAGCACGCGCGCGGGCCGGATAATCGCCGGCGAAATCCGCGGCGGCCATGCTCAGGTCGTCGCTAAAAATCGCGCCCTGAAAACCCAGCTCGCCGCGCAATTGATCGTGCAGCCAGAAATGCGAGAAGCCCGCCGGCTGTGCATCGGCATCGGCGTAGATCACATGCGCGGCCATAATGCCGGCGAGACCTTGGTGCACCAAGCGCACGAACGGCCGCATGTCTTCCATTTGGATATCGACGAAACGTCGCGTGTCGGTCGGCAAGGCCAAATGCGAATCCACCGTTACGCCGCCGTGACCGGGAAAATGTTTGCCGACCGCCTGCATGCCCGCGCTCTGCATGCCCTTCTGATAAGCCACCGCAAGCTCGGCGACGACATCGGGATCGCGGTGAAAGGCGCGGTCGCCGATCACCGGGCAGATTTCGCGATTGAGATCGAGCACCGGCGCAAAACTCAGATCGACACCCACCGCGCGCAGTTCCGCCGCCATCAGCCAACCGGTCTGGGTCGCCAGCGCGCGTGCGCGTTGCGGATCGCGATCGT
>JACREG010000166.1 GCA_016218375.1 Gammaproteobacteria bacterium | reverse complement strand
TTCAGGGATCGACCCGCCGGCAGCCGGAAAGAGTGGACTTACACCTGAATACTCCGCGCTCCGCCGGTGGCGTTCATCGCAAAGCCGACTTGCGTAGCTCGGAGGCGTCGCGATGAACGCCACCGGCGGAGCATGCCGGGCAAAGCCGACCAGCGCAGCTCGGAGGCGGAGCGATTAACGCCACCGTCGGAGCATGCCGAGCATCCTACTAGCATCCTACGAGGTTCCCTGGGGCTTGTCGCAGTGCAGGCGATGCACGGTGATCTCCGGCGGACAGTTCAACCGCACATCCACCATGCAGGCACCGGAGCCGCGCGAGGTATAGCCCTGCAATTGCTGATAGCGCCATGCGCCGCTGCACAGCGCGCGCGGGCTGTTGGCATTGCATAGCAGCGGAATACCGCCGGGCAGACAGATCTGGCCGCCGTGAGTATGCCCGCAGAGCATGACATCGCAATCCGCGTAGGCGGCATTTCGATAGATCTCCGGCGAATGCGTCAGCAGGATCGACAGCGCCTGCTCGGGCACGCCTTGCATCGCCTTCTCCAGATTGTCCGCGCGGTAGTAATGCGGGTCGTCGATGCCGACCAGATGGATCGCCGCGCCGTCGCGCGTCAGTGCCAGCGACTCGTTCATCAGCATGCGGATATCCATGTCTTCCAGGCCCGGCAGCATGCGGATGCTGTCGTGATTGCCGAATACGCCGAACACCGCGCCGTTCAATTGCGCGCGCACCCGGCGCATGCCGTCCAGCGCCGCCGCGTAGGCACCGAAGGTCTTGCCGCGAAAATCGCCGGTCAGCACACACACATCGTATTCGACCTGACGCACCGCCTCGATAAGCGCATGCGGCATGTCCTCGGCCATGTCCAAATGCAAATCGGAGATGTGCAGAATGCGGAAACCGTCGAACGCGGCCGGCAACCGCGGCAAAGCGATCGTGTTGTGGCAAATCCGGATCGCGCGCGCATTGCGCTGGCCGCGGCCATGCACGCCCAGCAGCCGCAGCGTGCCGCGCAAGAGACCGTGAATGGAATACCAGTTCTCGATATGGAAAAAGTTGAGCCCCTGACCGAAAATGCGCGCCTCGTAATCGGTTTCGATACCGAGCCGCTGCTTCAAATGCAGGCGGCCGATACGGTCCTCCAGGCGGTCGCGCATCGCGGCATCGAGCGGCGGACAGGGTTTGGACATGGACGGATAAGCTCCCGCGTCGTGTGTCTCTATCGATGATTATATTTCAGCACGACGGGCCGCGCCCGTACCCGGCATATCTCATAGAAATATCCAATAGACGCCCAGTTGCACCAGCGTCAACGGAATGCCGACGCGCGCAAAGGCGAAGAAACTTAAATGGCTGCCGTGGCGTTCGGCGCTCTGCACGATAATGACATTGCTGGCCGCGCCGAGGATGAGCAGATTGCCGGCCAGGGTGCTGGCCGCCGCCAGCGCCATGAGACTCGCGGTATCGGCACCGGCGTGTTGCAACAGGGGCAGATACAAGGCCACCAGCGGCACGTTGGAAATCAACTGACTCAACCCCGCGCCCACGGCGAACACCGTCGCCGGCGCGGCGATATCGAACGCGCCGCGCGCCAGCACACTTTGAAACAGGCCGGTGCGCCACACCGCCGCCATGAGCACGAACAGGCCGGCGAAGAAGACCAGCGTGGTCCAATCGAGCCGGCGCAACAGTTCGCCGCGGCGCGGACTGAACAGCAACAGCGGTAATGCCCCGGCCAGCGCGATATAACTCAGGCGGAAATCCGCAACGAGTGCGCTGCCGACCAGACCCATGCGCACGACAATCAGTATCACGATCAACAGCACGGACAGACGCACCCAGCGCGCGAGCGCGGCGTCGTGCACCGTCACCGGCGCATGCACCAGCGGCGTGACATGAAACTCGCGGCGGAAAAACAGCCGCAACACCCCGTAGGTCGACAGCAGACCGATCAAGGTCGGCAACCCCAAATGCCGCAGGAAAGTCAGAAAGGGATTGGCCAGGTCCGCCTGTAGGGCAATCAACAGATTCTGCGGATTGCCGATCGGACTCATGACGCTGCCGGTGGTCACGGCGAAGGCCAGCGCCAGCAACAGCACCCGCGCGTCGATGTTGTGTTCGCGCGCCAGCCGCAACACCAGCGGCGTACCGACGATGGCAAGCGTGTCGTTCATCAACAGCGCCGAGGCCAGCCCGGTGGCGAACACCAGAATCAGCACCAATCCATCGATGGACCGCGTGCGGCTGAACACCTCGTAGGCAAGCCGATACAGTTCACCGCTCGCCACCGCCGCCTGCCCGACCACGAACATGCCGAACAGAAACAACATCACGTCCCAGTCGATGGCGGCCAACGCGTCGGCGGGCGCGATGTCGCCGCTCAGCAGCACGATCAATGCACCGCCGACCATCGCCTGCCAGATGGCGATGCGGAACCGGCCGACGCCACGCAGCGCAATCAGCACGAACACGACCAGCAGCACGACGATCGGCAGCGGAACGTTCAAGCATTCACCTTGCTAATTCTGGAACCGCCCCGGATTGAACAACCGCACGTCGCGCCGTTTGAACAGCGGCAGCAACAGCATGCCCGCGATGAAGCCACCGATATGCGCGCCGAAGGCCACGCCGCCTTGCTGGCCGACGCTGGCCGCCGAGTTGATGAGTTGCAGCACGAACCAGAAACCCAGCACCCAGCCGGCCTTCAGCCGCATGGTCGTCAGATAAAAACCGAGCGGAATCGCCACCAGCACGCGCGCGTGCGGATACAACAGCAGATAGGCGCCGAGCACGCCGGAGATAGCGCCGCTGGCGCCGATCATGGGCACTTGCGAATTCGGATCGGGCAGCGCCTGGGCGAAGGCCGCGGCGACACCACACAGCAGATAGAAGACGATGAACCGCGCATGACCCATGGCGTCCTCGACGTTGTTGCCGAAGATCCACAGATAAAGCATGTTGCCGAGCAGGTGCATCCAGCCGCCGTGCAGAAACATGGAGGTGAGCACGGTCAGCGGCGGCGCCACCAGCGCAATGGCTGTCGGCAGTTGCAGATGGCCGAACAAGACGGCGGGTATCACGCCCAGCGCATAGACGATGCGTTCCTGTTGCGAACCGAAGGACAACTGCCAGAAGAACACCAGCACGCAGGCGGCGATCAGCGCCACGGTTATCACCGGCACAGTCGCGGTCGGATTATCGTCGTGCAAGGGAATCATACTGGGTTGCGCTCCAGCGCCGGTTTTGAATCGGTACAGGGTACAGGGATGCCCACCGATGACAACCTCGTCAAAGCGGCTGCGTAGAATGCAGGTTATGGTTTGGGCAATAATCCCCGCAATACATTCAACAGGGCGGCATCGTCCCATTCACGACTGCCGACAACACGGTGCGTGAGACGTCCCTGCGGATCGATGATGTAGGTTGTCGGCAGCCCGACAACCTGGTATTGCTTGATGACCTTCGCGTCCATATCCAACAACAATGGAAATTCCACCGAATAATCGGCGAGAAACATGAATACCGTGTCCGCGTCTTCGCCGACATTCACGCCGAGGAACACGATGTCGTCCGCCTGCGCCTTCTCCCAGCCACGCTGCATGGACGGCATCTCATAACGACAGGGCGGGCACCAGGTCGCCCAAAAGTTCAACACCACCACTTTGCCGCGGTAATCCGTAAGTTTGTGTGGCACGCCGTCCAGATCTTTGAGTTCAAAATCCGGCGCTGCGACAGGGTGAGGAACCTCAGGCAGCGTCTGTCCGGCCGGCGTTACCGCCTGCGCCGCAAGCCCACCTGCGCACAACACCAATGCACAGACTATCGATGCCACTTTGTTCCGGCGCATTTTCATGGCGCCTCGGGCGTAGCGGGTGTTGGTGTGGCCGGTGTTGATGTCTCTGGTGTCGATATATCCGGCGCGCAGTGGATGTCCCTGAGTACATGCGTATGCCGCGAGCCATACTGCTGCCAGACGATCTCAAGATCGAAACGACTATCCGGCGGCAGATTGAACACCGACATACCCCAGTTGTAGTCACCCGGGTTGTAGGCTTGCCGCGTGGGAAACAGCGCCCACTCGAAGGCAATACGCGCACGCTGCGGGCTACCGCGCGCGGCCCATTCCTCGGCCCAGTCTTCCCGCGTTTTCATGCCATGCGCAGCATCTGCGGTACGCACGCGCCAGTCACGCAGATTGTATTCCAGCACACTCGGCTGCGCGGTCTGCGAGGTGTTCTTGAAGATCGTCTGAAATACACAGCTCTGCGCAATCAGATCCACATCCGTGCGCGCGAAACCGCGCGCCAGGAAGAACGCGCGGGTCTGATCGGGAAGGCGCTGCACAAGACGCAACGACATACCGGGTTCGCGGATCTCCCAATACGGCAGACCTGCGTCGGCATCGATACCGGTACCGACCTCCGTTTGCGCCACGACCCCTCCCCCCAGGACCGAGAGCAAGCCCATTAACCCCGGCTGCCAGGATTTCCACGGGAGGGTCCGTGTCCAGCTCGAATAGGTCATGGATTGCCAGCGCATGCGGCCCAGCATAGCGGGTAATATGGATAGAACAAGCGCGCCACGTCTATTCCAGGCATGGGCGCCATGGCCCCTCACAACATGGGACAGTACCCACATGACGCCCATCCTCATCATTGGCCTGCTTACAATGATGTTGCTGCTATGGCCCCTGTTGCGGCGCCGCTGGCGCGAACGCCAACGCGCCGCCCTGCGCCGGCTGCCCCTGCCGGCACACTGGGTCGCGCTGTTGCGCACCTACGTCCCGCTCTACAACCGGCTGCCGCCGGCGCTGCGCGAACAAGTGCATGGACATATTCGCGTACTCCTGGCGGAAAAGGATTTTCACGGCGCGGGCGGACTCGTCGTCACCGACGCCATGCGGCTGGTGATCGCCGCGCAGGCTGCGTTGCTGTTGCTCAATCGGTCGGGCGACGCCTTTCCGGAACTCTACAGCATCGTCCTACACCCCGCCGCGTTCGTGGTGAACCGCGAAAGCTGGGATGCCGCCGGTCTGCATCACCGCGAACGCCAGGTATTGAGCGGCGAATCCTGGTCGACCGGCCAACTGGTGCTGTCCTGGGACGACAGTCTCGCCGGCGGCATGACCTGCGGCGATGGTTATAACGTCGTACTGCACGAATTCGCCCACCAGCTCGATCTGGGCTCCGGCGACATGGACGGCACCCCGCGCCTGGACAGCCGCGCCGAACGCCAGGCCTGGGCCGCCGCGTTCGCTCCGGCCTATACCGAGCACTGCGCCCGCGTCGAGGCCGGCACAGACACTTGGCTGGACCCCTACGCCGCTACCAGTCCCGCGGAATTCTTCGCCGTCCTGACCGAGGCATTTTTCGAGCTGCCCGAGGAGCTGGCGGCCGAATATCCGGCGGTATATGCCTGTCTGCGTGACTATTACCGGGTGGACCCGGGGAAGTGGGCATAGGGATACCTTCCCCGATTGCCGATTGCCGATTCCCTAATCCTCCGTATACTGTGCGCCGTACAGACCACCCCCGATTTTCCCCGGCGGAACATTACGACGCCCGCGTCAGTCCCTGCATCAGCTCGGGACGCGCGAGCCTGCATCCATAGAGTCATGCACAAATCCAGTTTTCTGATCGCCATCGCCATCGCCGCCCTGACCATCATGGGCTGGGCCTTCTACAACCAGCCTACTCCCGAACCGGCCTGGCCGCCCGTCATCCAGGGCTTCGCCTTCTCGCCGTTTCAGGCCAAGCAGGGGCCGATCTACAGCAAATATCCGACTGCGAAACAGATCGAGTCCGATCTGGCCTTGCTGGCGGGCAAGACACACGCCATCCGCACCTACACCGTCGAGGAAAACCTCGCCGAGATCCCGGAACTGGCGCGCAAGTATGGCCTGAATGTCGCGCTCGGAACCTGGATCGACAAGAACGCCGAGCGCAGCGCGGCGCAACTGGACAAGATGCTCGCCATCGCCGAGCGCTCGCGTAAAAACGTCGTGCGCCTGATCGTCGGCAACGAGGCGGTCCTGCGTGGCGATGTCACCATCCAGGAACTGATCGCCTACCTGGACAAGGCCAACGCCAAGACCAACATCCCGATCAGCACCGCCGAGCCGCCGTATGTCTGGGTGCGCAATCCCGAGCTGGTCGAGCATGTCGACTACATCACCGTGCATCTGCTGCCGTACTGGGAAGGTTATTCTGTCGACGAGGCGCTCAAGTACATCGTCAACAGCGTCAACGAACTCAAACAGCTCTACCCCGGCAAGCCCATCGTCATCGGCGAAGTGGGTTGGCCCAGCAACGGCCGCACCCGCAAGGAGGCGGTCGCCAGCGAGGCCAACGAGGCCATCTTCCTGCGCCGCTTTCTGGAAATCGCCGCCGAAGAGAAATACGTCTATTACCTCATGGAGGCCTTCGATCAGACCTGGAAGCGCGAGACCGAGGGCGATGTCGGTGCGTATTGGGGCGTGTACAACGTCGAACGCCAGCCCAAATTCGTGTTCACCGAACCGGTGGTGGAAATCCCCAACTGGCCGATCCTCGCCGGCGCTTCGGTGGGCTTCGCCGTCATTGTGTTCACGCTGCTGCTGATCGACAGCAACCGCCTGCAAAACCGCGGGCGCAGCTTCCTCGCCCTGGTCGCCTACGGCGCCGCCACCGCCGCGGTGTGGGTTATCTACGACTATATGGATCAGTATCTCACCGTGACCAGCGTCATCGTCGGCATTCTGCTGATGCTCGGTATGGTCGGTGTGATCGCGGTGTTGCTCGCCGAGGCGCACGAATGGGCCGAGGCGTTATGGGTGCACGAACACCGCCGGCAGTTCAAACCGGTGGACGTAGCCGATGAACAATTGCCCAAAGTATCGGTGCATGTGCCCGCCTACAACGAACCGCCGGAAATGATGATCGAGACGCTCGACGCCCTGGCGGCGCTCGACTATCCGAATTTCGAAGTCATCGTCATCGACAACAACACCAAAGACCCGGCGATATGGGAACCGGTGCGCGAGCATTGTGCCAAACTCGGCCCGCGCTTCCGCTTCTTCCATGAAGACCCGCTGCCCGGCTTCAAGGCCGGCGCGCTGAACTTCGCCCTCCGGCAGACCGACCCGAACGCCGAGATCGTCGCCGTGATCGACAGCGATTACAGCGTGCATCCGCGTTGGCTGCGCGATCTGATCCCGCAGTTCGCCAATGAGAAGATCGGCATCGTGCAGGCGCCGCAGGATTACCGCGATGCGCGCGAGAACGCCTTCAAGGCGATGTGTTACGCCGAATACCGCGGCTTCTTCTATATCGGCATGATTACCCGCAACGAACGCAACGCCATCATCCAGCACGGCACCATGACCATCGTGCGCAAGTCGGCGCTGGAGAGCGTGCACGGTTGGGCGGAATGGTGCATTACCGAGGACGCGGAGCTGGGCCTGCGCATTTTCGAACAAGGTTTGGAAGCGACCTACATCCCCAAGAGCTACGGTCGCGGCCTGATGCCCGACACCTTCATCGACTTCAAGAAGCAGCGTTATCGCTGGGCATTCGGTTCGGTGCAGATCCTGCGCAAGCATGCCGGCAATCTGTTGCGCCGCGGCACCGGCAAACTCACCGCCGGTCAGCGCTATCACTTCGTGGCCGGCTGGCTGCCGTGGCTCGCCGACGGCATCAATCTATTGTTCAATCTGGCGGCGCTGTGCTGGTCCATCGCCATGCTGGTCGCGCCAACCAAGATCGATCCGCCGCTGCTGGTGTTCTCGATCCTGCCGCTGGCGCTGTTCGTGTTCAAGATCGGCAAGCTGGTGTATCTGTATCAGACCCGTGTCGGCGCCAACACCATCCAGACAATTTCCGCGGCATTCGCCGGTCTGGCGCTCACGCATACGATTGGCCTGGCGATGCTCACCGGCTTCTTCGTCAAGAGCAAACCGTTCTTCCGCACGCCCAAGCAGGCGCACAAACAGGCGATCTTCAAAGCGCTGAGCGCGGCGCGCGAGGAAACGCTGATGCTGATCGCGTTGTGGCTGGCCGCCTACGGCATCATCGATTACTTCGGCACCGAGACCTTGGATCTGCTGATGTGGGCGGTGATGCTGCTGTTGCAATCGACACCGTATTTCGCCGCGTTGGTGGTGTCCATCATCAGCGCCCTGCCGAAGCTGCCCGCGCGCTGGATCGGCGAGACCGGCAGCATGTCCGAGGCCGCACGCACGCTGCTGGAACCGCCGGTGGCGCACGCCGAGGAAGGCAAACCCTAACCGCAACCGACTACATACCTACGCCCACGGGTCCAACACCAGCTTGCCTTGCACGCGGCCTTGTTCGATGCGCGCGTGCGCCGCGGCGGCCTGCGCGAGCGGCAACACCTCGCTGACATGCACGCGCAACTGCCCGGCATCGATCATGCCGGCGCAACGGTCGAGAATCTCGCCCTGATGGGCGCGCGCCTGAGGCAGATCGCGCAGCATGGGCGCGAGCATCAACTCGAAGCCGATACGCAGATTACGGGTGCGCGCCTCCTTCCAACTCACGTCGGCGCCGGGCTCCAGCAGGGTCACTACCGAGCCGTAGTGCGCGGTCGCATCGAGACTGCGGCGAAACGTTTCACCGCCTACACCATCCAGCACCACATCCACGCCACGCCCGTCGGTCCAGTCGTTCACCGCCGCGACGAAATCGGTCTGTCGATGGTCGATGACCTGCTCCGCGCCCAGCCCGCGCACGAACGCCGCCTTGTCCGCGCCGCTCGCGGTGGTGCAGACGCGCGCGCCCGCCAGCGTGGCCAGTTGAATCGCCACATGCCCGACACCGCCGGCGCCGGCGTGGATCAACACCGTCTGTCCGGCTTGTAATTGCGCGCGATCGAACAGCGCTTCCCAGGCGGTAATCAACACCAAGGGACCGGCGGCTGCGTGCAGCGCATCCAGCGTTCGCGGCGCGCGACGCGCGACGGCGGTGGGCACCACGGTGTATTGCGCGTAATTGCCCGGCTCGCGGCCGAGACCGCCGTGACAGAACCACACCGCATCGCCCGGTTCGAAATCGGTCACCGCCGCCCCGCATTCGACCACCTCACCGGCGCCGTCGCAGCCGAGCACATGCGGCGGCGCCTC
>JACREG010000170.1 GCA_016218375.1 Gammaproteobacteria bacterium | reverse complement strand
GTGGTGATCCTGCTCGATTCCATCACCCGTCTGGCGCGCGCCTACAACACCGTGGTGCCGTCTTCGGGCAAGGTGCTGACCGGCGGTGTCGACGCCAACGCCTTGCAGCGGCCGAAGCGTTTCTTCGGCGCCGCGCGCAACATCGAGGAAGGTGGCTCGTTGACGATCCTGGCCACCGCGCTGGTCGAGACCGGCTCGCGCATGGACGACGTGATCTACGAAGAATTCAAAGGCACCGGCAACATGGAAATCCACATGGATCGCCACATCGCCGAGAAGCGCGTCTACCCGGCCATCAACATCAACCGCTCGGGCACGCGCCGCGAAGAGCTGCTGACCAAACCCGACGAATTGCAGAAGATGTGGATTCTGCGCAAACTGCTGCATCCCATGGACGAACTCGCCGCCATGGAATTCCTGCTCGACAAACTGAAAGACACCAAGACCAACGCCGAGTTCTTCGACTCGATGCGGCGGTAAATCAAACAAGCATCGAAAACATCGGGGTCGGAGACGAATTCCACCGCCAAGGCCTAGCCGTTACAACAGGCAGGACTGTGTTGTCTCTGACCCCGATTCCCGCTACCAAAGCAAACCTATTCCCGCTCCACCTTCACCACACCCCAGATGCGGTTCGCGTATTCCATGATGGTACGGTCGCTGGAGAAGCGGCTCAGACGCGCGATGTTGAGAATGGCGCGCCGCGTCCAATCTTCCGGATCGCGGTAGACACGATCGACGTCCTGCTGCGCGCGCATATAGTCGGTGTAATCGGCCAGCAGCAGGAAGCGGTCGCCGTGATTGAGCAACGCATCGACGATGGGCCGGTACCGCGCCGGCTCGTCCGGCGAGAAGAAGCCGCCGCCGATCATCTCCAGCACATACTGCAATTCGGCATTGGCCTCATAATACTGTCGCGGGTCGTAACCGTTCGCGTTGAGTGCATCGAGGCCGTCGCGATCGAGGCCGAAGAGGAAGAAGTTATCCTCGCCCACCGCCTCGCGCATCTCCACATTAGCGCCGTCCAGCGTGCCGATGGTCAGCGCGCCGTTGAGTCCCAGTTTCATGTTGCCGGTGCCGGAGGCCTCGGTGCCGACCGTGGAAATCTGTTCGGACAATTCCGCGGCGGGAATGATGTCGCCGGCGGTGCTGACATCGTAATTGGGAATGAACGCCACCTTGAGCCGATCGCCGATGCACGGATCGTTGTTGACCACATCGCCGACATCGTGGATCAAGCGGATGATAAGCTTGGCCATCGCATAGCCCGGCGCCGCCTTGCCGCCGAAGATCACCGTGCGCGGCGCGCGCTCGCCACCGGTACCGCTGCGCAACTGGTTATACAGCGTGACGATGTGCAGAACGTTGAGCAACTGGCGTTTGTATTCGTGGATACGCTTGATCTGCACGTCGAACAGCGAGTCCACATTCACCCGAATGCCCACGCGCTGCTCGATGCAGTGGGCAAGACGCAGCTTATTGTCCCGCTTGACGGCGCGGAACTCGGCGCGGAACGCCGCATCGTCGGCGAACGGCGCGAGCTGTTCGATCTCGCCGAGATCGCCGATCCAGTCGTGGCGGATGCGCGACGACACCAGCTTGGACAACCCGGGATTGGCCTGATTGACCCAGCGGCGCGGCGTCACGCCGTTGGTGATGTTAATGATGCGGTCCGGGTAACACTGATCGAAATCCTTGAAGATGGTGTCGCGCATCAGATCGGTGTGGATCTGCGACACGCCGTTGACCTTGTGGCTGCCGACGATGGCCAGATGCGCCATGCGCACGCGCCGCGTGCCGCGTTCGTCGATCAACGACATGCGCCGCATCCGCTCGGTGTCGCCGGGATATTTATGCCGCACCTCTTCCAGGAAGCGATGATTGATCTCGTAGATGATCTGCATATGCCGCGGCAGCAGCCGGCCGATGAGATCCGCTTCCCAGGTCTCCAACGCCTCGGGCATCAGCGTGTGGTTGGTGTAGGCGAACACCCGGCGCGTGAGCGCCCAGGCCTTGTCCCATTCGAGGTGATACGTATCGACCAGCAGCCGCATGAGTTCCGCCACGGCAATCGACGGGTGCGTGTCGTTGAGCTGAATCGCCACCTTGTCCGGCAGATCGTCGTAGCTCGTGCGATGGCGCATGTAGCGGTGCAGGATGTCCTGTAACGAGGCGCTGACGAAGAAATACTGCTGCTTGAGCCGCAGTTCGCGGCCCATCATGGTGGTGTCGTCCGGATACAGCACCCGCGAGATGTTCTCGGTGTGATTCTTGTCCTCGACCGCCTTGATGTAATTGCCTTCGTTGAAATACTTGAGCTCGAACTCGCGGGTGGACTTGGCCGACCACAGGCGCATGTTGTTCACGGTGTTGACGTGATAACCCGGCACCGGCGTGTCGTAGGCCATGGCCATGACGTCCTCGGTTTCCACCCAGTGATAATGCGCACGCCCGTCTTCGCCGGGATACTCCACCACCCGCCCGTAGAAGTGCACCGGGTAGAGGATTTCGGGACGGGGGAATTCCCAGGGATTGCCGTAACGCAACCAGTTCTCCGGCGTCTCGATCTGATTACCGTTCTTGATGGTCTGGTTGAACATTCCGTATTCGTAGCGGATGCCGTAGCCGTAACCGGGCAGACGCAGCGTGGCCATGGAATCCAGAAAACACGCCGCCAAGCGTCCGAGGCCGCCGTTGCCCAGCGCCGCATCCGGTTCCTGATTGCGCAACTCTTCGAGATCCAGGCCCATCGACAGCAACGCCTTGCGCGTCTCTTCCTCGACATCCATGTTGAGCACACTGTTGACCAGGGTGCGGCCGATGAGGAATTCCAGCGACAGGTAGTACACGCGCTTGGCATCCTGCCGGTAATAGCTGCGCATGGTCTCCATCCAGCGCTCCATCAACCGGTCGCGCAGCGCGTAGGCGAGGCAGCAGTACCAATCGCGCGGCTTGGCCGTATAGGCATCCTTGCCGACGGAGTACACCAGCCGGTTGGCGATGGAACGCTTGAAGGAGGCCTCGTCGAGGCCCAGCGGGTCGAAGCGGAATGCGCCCGGATTGATCGGGGTCATGGGTCACCAACCTATGCGACGTCGGCGGCTGCCAACGGAATAAGTGTAGTGAGTAGCAATGGCTGTGCCAGGGTAATTCTAACTGGCGGTAAAAAATGGGGTCAGAGACGAATTCCACCGCCACAGACTGAGCCTTGCTATTGGCGGTACTGTGTCGTCTCCAAACGACCTACGTGGCACGCATGGACGGGGACAGATTTGAAAATCTGTCCCCACGACGGCGGGGGGCTAGCTGCGCTGTTCCCGCGCCACGGCCCGATAACCGATGTCGTTGCGGTAATAGGCACCGTCCCAGTGGATAGTGTGGACCTGCGCGTAGGCGCGCGCCTGCGCCTCGGCCACCGTAGCGCCGAGCGCACACACGCACAGCACGCGCCCGCCGCTGGTGACGACCTGACCGTCGCGATCACGCGTGCCGGCATGAAACACCTTCACGCCGGGCGTTTCCGTCTCGGGCAACCCGCCGATCGCATCGCCCTTGCGGTAGTCGCCCGGATAACCGCCGGCCGCCATCACCACGCCCAGCGAAGCGCGCGAGTCCCACTGCGCCTGCGCCTGATTCAGACGCTTATCCAGCGCCGCTTCGCACAGTTCGACCAGATCGGACTGCAAGCGCAGCAGGATCGGTTGGGTCTCGGGATCGCCGAAGCGCACGTTGAATTCGAGCACCTTGGGCGTACCGTCGGGGCCGATCATCAGACCCGCGTAAAGGAAGCCGGTATAGATACGGCCTTCGGCGGCCATGCCGCGCACGGTGGGCATAATCACTTCGCGCATGGCGCGTTCGTGAATCTCGGCCGTCACCACCGGCGCCGGCGAATACGCGCCCATACCGCCGGTGTTCGGCCCGGTGTCGCCGTCGCCGGCGGCCTTGTGGTCCTGCGAACTCGCCAACGGCAGCACATGCTCGCCATCGACCATGACGATAAAACTCGCTTCCTCGCCGACCAGAAATTCCTCGACGACGACGCGATGCCCGGCGCTACCGAAGGCGTTGCCGGCGAGCATATCGCGCACTGCGGCGATGGCCTCGGCCTCGGTCTGCGCCAGAATTACGCCCTTGCCCGCCGCCAAACCGTCGGCCTTGACCACAATCGGCGCGCCGTGTTGACGGATATAGGCGATGGCCGCATCGATCTCGGTGAAGTTGCCGTAGGCGGCGGTCGGAATGTTGTGCCGCGCGAGGAAGTCCTTGGTGAAGGCCTTGGAACCTTCGAGTTCGGCGGCCGCTTTACGCGGCCCGAAGCAGCGCAGACCCGCCTGCTCGAAGGCATCGACCACACCGGCGACCAGTGGCACCTCCGGACCGACAATCGTCAAGCCGATCGCGTTATCGCGCGCGAAGCTCAACAACGCCGGAATATCCTCGGCGCCGATGGCCACGTTCTCGACCTTCGGCTCGCGCGCCGTGCCCGCATTGCCCGGCGCGACATACACCTTCTGCACCCGCGCCGATTGCGCCACTTTCCAGGCGAAGGCGTGCTCGCGCCCGCCGCCGCCGATGATCAGTACGTTCATTGCCAACACCCTTGAAATCGTCGCGCGGATTATACCCGGGATGGCGCGATGCGCGAGGACCGGCACGTCAACCCTCGGGCCCGACGATGCCCCGGCGTGTCGCCTCCAGGGTAGCCTCTGCACGGGTGGTGATGTTGAGCTTGCGGTAGAGGTTTTTCACATAGTCCGCCACGGTGTGCCGGCTGATCTCCAGGATGCGCGCGACCTCGGCCAGCTTGTAACCCTTGGCGATCAAGCGCAGCACCTCTTGTTCGCGCGGCGTCAGTTCCACCGGGGGCGTCTCGCTCGGCGACGGACTGAAGAAACGCAGCATCTTGCGCGCGATCGACGGTGACAGCGGCGGCTCACCGCTGACGATGCCCTTGAGCAGATTGGCGAGCAATTCTTGGCTCTGCTCCTTGAGCAGATAACCGTGCGCGCCGGCTCGCAGTGCGGGGAACACATGCTGGTCGTCGTCGTAGATCGTCGCGACCACGGTGAAAATATCCGGCGACAGCTGATTCAATTCGCCGATCAGACTCACGCCAAAACCATCCGGTAAATTCAGGTCGATCAGCGCGATGTCCGGGCGCTGCCGCTGCACCGCCGCGCGTGCCTCGGCCAGCGTGCCGGCCTCGCTGACTTCGATATCCGGAAATGCCCGGCGCATCACTTCGACCAGCCAGGCACGCGAATCCGGCAGATCCTCCAGGACTAATCCATAGCGCATCGCGCTCATGGCAACGGTATCCGGCATTGCACACTGCATCCTTGTGGTTCGACTTCATGCCAGCAGATCGTACCGCCCAGCTCGCCGGCACGCAGTTCCATGTTGCGCAATCCGCGGCCCGGCCGCCATTCACCGTGATCGCGACCGACACCGTCGTCGCGCACTTCGATGACCAACTGCGACAACACATAATCGATGTTCACCACTACGCGTTGCGGCTTGGCGTGATGAATGGCATTGGTGATCGCCTCGCGCAGGATGCGGCCGAGATTCATGACTTGCTGCTGGGTCAGAACCCGTACCGGCAGTTCATCCACCTGTCGCCAGTCGAGTTGAATATGCGCCGCACCCAGACGCTGATCGCATTCGGAGCGCCAGTCGGCCAGCGCCGCCTCAAGTTCCAACTGTTCATGCTGCGTGTGCGACACCACATCGCGTAGATCCTGCAAAGCGGAACGCGCCAGATCGGCATTGGCCGCGCCGTCGGCGCGGTACACCAGCGACAGCAGCTTGGCGCCGACATCGTCGTGCAGATCGCGGTAGATGCGCTCGCGCTCGCCGGCGACAGCACGCTCGTGATCGAGCGCGTGCAGTTGCCGGTAATTGTCCTCCAGCTCGCGGCGGTTGGCGGCGACTCGCGCCTCCAGTTCGGCGTTGAGCTGTTCGGATTCGTTGAGCGCAGCGATGAAGCGCTGATTCAAATGCCAGGCGATGAACAGGATCAGCAGTGCCGCGCTGTAGTGGATCAAGTGATGGCCGAGTTCACGATCGGCGCCGATGAAACCGTTCTGCACCAGCCAGTCATGGATGCCGACAACCAGCACTGCGGCGATTCCCACCGCCAGCAGGCCGATTTGATACGGTCCATCGAGCGCGCCGCGCACTGCACCCTCCGGCGTACGCAAGGGTGCGCGGCGCACACTCAGCAGACGCCAGACCATATATACACCGATCAGCATGCTGCCCAGCATCCACACCGCCGCGACCAGCGCCAGGTGCTTGCCGGCGATGGCATACAACAGCATGGCCAGCAGCGCATAAAGGATCAGGCCGGCATCGATACGCGGGTAATGCATGCCGAGCATGCGATGCACGAACAGACCGAGCGCCGCGGTCCACCAGGCGATGCTGCTGAACATCAGCCATTCCCAGGCATAGGACGACATCGGAATGTGGGTGACGAAGTTGTTGCTGCTGAGCAGCGACCAGGCGAAGGCAGCGACTGCAAACCAGAGATACTGACTGTCGTCGCGGCGTTTGCGCCACAGGCCGAAGGCGAAGACCGACGCGCCCAGCGTGCCCAGGAACAAACCCGCGCTCAGCTGCACCTGGAAGAAATACACCTTTTCGTAGCGCGGCAACAGCATGACCTGGGGGCCGATCAGCACCGCGCCGAGCAGACCCGTGCCCGGATAGGACCGCAGACGGATGTCGATGCGGTTCACGCCGTCACGCCACAGACTGTTGGGAATGGCGAAATACAGCGGTCGCGCCCAATTGCGCCCCAAGGGTTCGGCAAAGCTGCCGCCGTCACCGAGCAATTCACCGTTGAAATACACCGCGGCGTTCATAGTGAGGCGCGGAATATACATACCCCAGGTTGCCGTCGGCCGCTGCGCGCGGCTGACTTCGAACCGATACCAGCCGTTGTCGCTCTGGTCATAGCGCGTCATCGGCCAGATGTCCGGCAGGTGCACGGGTTCCCTGTCGACATCGTCGGATGGTGGTGTCGCAGTAAGGCCAAGCCAGAGTTCGGCCTGATCCAGGCGCATTACCTGCTCGTCCAACACGACCACCGCCGCGGCATGTGCGGCGGCGGTAGTCGTGCTCCACACCAACAGCACAGCGATCATCGGCAGCACGCGCAGTGGCAGAAAGGACAAGTAATTCACCCAGAGAATCAAAGTAGACATTGGCGGACGCGCGGCCATTGCATACAATCCGCAGCGCCCGCCCGCGCACCACCGCAACGCCGGCATCATAACTGATAAAAAACCCGGCCCGGAACCTGCCCAATATGTCGCACATACACCCAGCTCGCCGGCTGCCTGCAGCCATTGCCGCACTGCTCTGTCTCGCCAGCACCACCCGCGTCGTCGCCGACACCGAATTACCCGCCGCCGCGGCCCACGGCCTGGAACTGGTCGCGCCCAAAGGCCGCTGGGTAATGCGTGTCGAGCTGCGCGAATCCGGCTACTCACGCGTGTTCGACGATGCGGGCAACCGGCATCCGCTGGGCGCCGCCTTCGACAACGTCGCTCTCGGTGCGAACGTGTTCCCCGCCTTGGGCGTGTTCGGCGCCGGCGCCAGCCTCGGCACCACCGACGCGAGTTCGCGGCTTTCCGCCGAGCGGATGGAAATCCGTGCCGGTTACGGTGTCACCGAAAACCTCACCGTCGGCGTGATCCTGCCGTTCGGCCACACCCGCAACGGCATCGGCTTCCGCGTCGACGGCGGCAACATCGGCTTCAATCCCGCCTTCGATCCGACCCTGCCCATCGGGCCGACCAATTTTCCGTTTGCCCCGGTCGGCATGGGCGCCAGCGCGCCGCTCGGCACCGCCGACGTGCAGGAAATCCTCACCAATCCGGCGTTCGGCCTCGGCTACAAACCGTTGCGCAGCACCACCACCGAAGGCCCGAGCGATCCCACCGCCGGATTCCTGTGGCGCTTCTGGCGCGATGCCGCGAACAGCGCGACCTTCGGCTCCGGCGTGCGCTTCGGCATTCAGGGCGAGAACGATCCGGACAATCTCGCCGACCTGCCGCTCGACGATGGCAGCACCGATCTCATCGGCCAACTCGAATCCGTGCATCAGTTGAGCCCGTATTGGGATCTGCGCCTGCAAGCCAAGCGCACGCTGCAAACCTCCGATCACGTCACCGTGCGCGTGCCGGGCGCCGGCGAACTGCTGCCCGCCTACGCGACGCGCGAACAGGTCAAACGCGATCTCGGCGATTTCTGGGAATACGACATCGAACTCGGCCGCAGCGTCGCCAACTGGCGCGTAGCCGGTACCTGGCATCGCTGGGATAAATCCGCCGACGACTACGATTCCGCGCGCGGCACCGATACCCGCGCCTTGGAAACCTACACCAACATCTTCGCCGACCAGTGGCGGTTGTCGCTGTCGTGGAGCGGTATCCGCGCCTGGCAGGATGGCAAGCTGCCGCTGCCGTTGATCGTCAAACTCGAAACCCAGCAGACCTTCGCCGGCCGCAATATGACCGATGTGTACGATTATTATGTGCAGTTCACGTCGTTCTTTTAAGGGAGCTTCTGATCAATTCCTTTGCCGTCATTCCCGCGAAAGCGGGACAAAAGCGCGGAGCGCGTTGAACGCCCACGGGGCGGCCCGAAGAGCGAGCGCAGCGAGTAATCCAGTAACCCTGCGAACAGAAACCTCTGGATTCCGGATCTCCGCTTCGCTCCGTCCGGAATGACGAATTGTTCTGACCTACCTGAAATCGTTCCCTGCGGGCGCGCTCCGCCCGCAGGGAATTATCCGCGCATTACGGTTGGGCAATGTCACCGTTCGGAGTGACACCGTAAATGTCGCCGTTGCCGAACAGATCGAAGTGGCTGCCCGACGCATCCATCACGTACAGCAACGACACGCTGTTGTCCAAGCAGTACGACACGATGTCGTAACTGGCGCCGTTGTAGGTCGCCGTGCCATCGCTGTTCAACACGAAGCTGGCATTGCCGGACGCGACAAACGGGTCGCCCGGATTGGGGCCATACGTACCTTCCTGACCGGCATAGGTCGCGGCGAAGCTTGCCACCTCGGCCGCTGTCGGCTCCGACACGGCGCCTGCCTGATATTGCGTGGTATCGCAGCTGATAGTCGTGTTGCCGCCACCGCCACCACCACCCGTAGAACCGCCGATGTCGATACCCGTCGTGTCGATCGCTTCGTCCAGTATGAAGCTGATTCCACCCACGAGGATCGTGTAGGTACCGCCGGCGAAATCGATGCTGATGGTCAGATTGTCGAGCAACGCGTCGATGCCGGTGCTGTCGGCGGGGAAATCGTCACCGAAGAAATCGTAACTGGCGTGATCCAGACCCTCGGCATCCATCTCCGTGGCGAAATTCGCATTGATGACGGCCTGCGCATTCGCAATAGCCTGCGCGGTGAGCTGGGCGTTATTCGCCGCCCAGTTCGTGTACAGCGCATCCAGGTCGCCGTTCAGCGCCAGATATAACGCGAGATGCGTCAGCGGCGTGATGTTCACCGTGATGTCGGCCGAGCCCGCGTAGGAATACAACATATCGCCACCGCCATTGGGCACCACGCGAATCAGGAACGGCCCGGTCATGCCGGTCACGGCGACCGTCCACGCGCCGGTCGTGGCGTTGGTGGCGGCATTCACTTCCGTGCCGTTGACATCGACGACGTAGACATAACCGTCGACCGGCGCGCCGACCGCGGCCGTGCCGCTCAGAGTAGAACTGGTGGTGGAACTCGAACCGCCGCCGTTACAGGCGGCCAGCAGCAGCGCGATCCCGGCGAGTAGCAGGATGCGCAGGCCCGACAGGGCGACGTTGAAGCGGTACATGGTTTCTCCTTGTTAGAGTGTGTCGTGGACGCGCGATCCGAAACCGAACGACGGTCCGGGTATCGCGTGACACAGCCTAGTCAAAGAGATCGCGGAGCGGCATCCCGCGTTCGCGGGGGTGCTCGGCGAAGCCGGCTCGGCCAATTTGCGGGTCATGTGTTCAGTGTTCTATGTGCCTCGAACCACTCGCGGTAGCGCGGCCCCAGTCGATCCGGCAGATAAACGGCGGCGGCGCTCCGCGCGGCCTGGCTGAATTGCGCATAACCAGCCTTATCGTCAACCAGACGCGTCACAGCATCGAACCAGGGCGTTACGGTTTCCAAGGGTAAGGGGGCGTGGCTGGCCAGCGTGTAATCCGTCGGCAACGGCAGCACGATGCCGGCATGTCCGACGATTTCCGGTATGCCGCCGCGATCGCCGACAACGGGCACGGCCCCGTTCGCCATGGCCTCCATCGCGACTCGACCCGCCGCCTCTTCGACCACGGAAGGCATCAGCAGTACACGACAGTTTGCCCAGATATCCGCGACCCGGGCCATGGGTGGCGTGAACATCAGATTGGGATAACGGGTGAGATCGACGCCGGCCGCGCGTCCGGCTGCGATGAGATCGGCGGCGCGCCCGCGACCTTCCACCACCAGCAGCGGGATATCCGGACGTTCCCGGCCCAAGCGCTCGGCCAGGCGCGCCATCAGCCACAGTCCCTTGGCCGGTTCGGGATTGAAAAAGGTGACGAATATCGGGTCGTGCGTGGCGGCCAGCACTGTGTCCGGTGCAAGCGGCGGTGGCAACGTCGCCACCGGTATGCCCCAAGCATTCCGATAACGCTCCGCCAGAAACTGGCTCGGCGCGAGAAAGACATCGCACTCGGCGGGCCGATTGTGCAGATACGCCAAGTTGTGCAGCGCGAACACCACGCACGCACCCGCTGCGCGCAGCACCGCCCGACGCGCCACATCGGTAGGATCGCCGCCGAACGTCAACACCCATCCCGGCTTGAACTCCGTTATCACCCGGTGCAAATGCGCGGCATACACCGCGCCCACGTCCCTTTCCCAACAATGCTTGCGCCGCGGGTCCACTTCGATCAATTCGTGATGCAACGTCCCGGCGACGATTTCCAATACGTAACGTTGGCGCAGGTGAAAACTGCGTACCCGCCGCACGCGCCAACCGCCGGCCGCGATCTGTTTGGCGTGACTGTCGGCGCTGTCGCCTTCGCAGGCGGTGGTGGCCAGCGCACGCACAGCCATGCCTTGGCCGGCAAGCAGCTCGGCCATCTGGCGCATGGACTGGGCCGCGCCGCTGGTGGGATCGAAAGGGGATTGGCCGAGCAGTAAAAGCAGACGCTGGGTGTTCATACCGCACCGCCCGGAGTACGGCCAGCCGGAAACCGGCTGGCCGGGGAACGTTCAGCGGACAACGCGCCTGCTAAAGGAGACGATGCCCAACAGACCGGAGCTCAATAACCAGAACGCGCCGGGTACCGGCACGGCGGATACCGCCGGCAACAGCGCGACATCGATGGATTGGTTCGGGATGGTCACGGTCAGGTAATCGCCGTTCATCGTCCCCGCCGTATCCTCCCATCCCGGATACGCAAGAGGATCGTGCCATTCGACGCTCAACATCGCGTACCAGGAGATTGCGTTCGCCGCGCTCCATTCATCGATCATTGCGTCGACGCTGCCGGTGAATTGGTATGAGCCCGCAGCGTCCATCCAGCCGCTGGTCGAGTTGCTATACAAGGCATACATATCCGGCCCCAGCCCTTGCCCTGGGGTATACGCATCGCCTCTGAAACCGACGGTAAGCGTCCAGCCCACACCAGGGTAGTCGTAGGCGCTATTCGACGGCGCGGTGTGGCTGAAGTCGATGTTGAAATCGAACGGCGCCGACAGCGTCTCGCCACCGCTCAATGCGCCGTCCAGCGCGCCGCCCCAGACAAAGGCGATGCCGGTGGTGTCGTATTTGCGCACCGTCATTTGGTAATAATCATTCCAGGCCCAGAACATACTGTCGCTGACGGTCTGGCTGCCGGTGAGCTTGAAGCCCAAGCCCTGCACGGTGGCGGCGGCGGCCGATTCATCCAAAGCACCGGTGAAGAAGCCGGAGTTGGAATACTCGCCTACTGCGGAATAATCGTGTACCAGGCTGGCACCATGACCCACAACAGGCGCGGCGGCCAGGGACAGCGCCACCAGCGCGGTTTTACCGACCAGACGACGGGCGCGGTCTAAAAGAGTGGTATTGGACATTTTCTTGTTCCTTTTACTTATTAGTTTCTGTGTGAAACGGATGCACCCGACGGCACAACCCCAGCGGCCACCAAACACTCCATGGCCATCGCATGCACAAACTCGGCGGCCCCCGCCGCCGCCCGCAACGGATCGGGCATACACGCAAACGCAGTTTACCCGAATATCACAGCGGGTGACCCCCCCGATTCCGGGGGTGGGGGGATCAATGC